>JAVHVY010000290.1:0-21282 GCA_032160305.1 Actinoplanes sp. | reverse complement strand
CGCTCGCACGAGTTAGATGCTGGCCCACGTGGCTATCTACACTCAGCTACCGACCTGCGACCTCGACGGCCTCGACCGTTCACAGGATCATGGCGACAGCGTGGAGCCGCTCGTGGAGCGAACACCTGCTACCTAGAGACTCTGGTGACCATGGAGCCATGATCACTGACTCTGTAGACGCAGCTAGACAGCGTTGGCCTAGTAATCATGGCCCTTCCTAAACCGTGTGTCGCAGGTTCGATTCCTGCCGGGGGCACACCACAGATCTGCAAAATCACAACGTGATCGGTCGACGACTGTGCGTCGAGGCGGTCTTCTCGCTGAGTTAGCCGTTGCCGGCGCTTGTGTCCCTTTGTGGCAGCGCTTCTCGCGGCAAACCCCTCCAGGTGTTCTCGAAACCGCCGTTGGAGAACGCGATCTTGAGCTTCCCCCTCGTCCGCACCGGCAAGGAAAGGGCGCGATCTGTTAGCTGTGGCCGGGACCAGTGCCCGCCACTGGTCCAACCGAACTCGTTGCCGGTCTGCGCGATGTTGGCCGCCGATCCGGCCCTTTCCGCCGACGCGAATCGCTATTCGATACGCGTTCGGTGGTCTTTGGCGAGGCCGTGCAGCAGGCACGGCTGTCTCGGCTCGCGCGGGCAAAGGACCCACACGTCGATCGCCGTCGCTCGGTAGAGGCGGTACGGGGGAGGATCCGGTCACGTCCTCGCTGCTCAGCGCGGTGGCGCCCCGGTCGCTGGGTCCCGGGTAAACCTCCGGTCCGCGCTCAAGGTCGTCGGATGTCATTACGAATCCCTGCTATTGGACGATCCGGTGCGCTGCGTTCCAGTCCGCCACTGCGGTTCTCGCCGGGCCCGCATTTCCCTGAACCACTCCATCGACGGAGACCGGCGTGGTGGTCGTCCGTTTCATCATCGTGGGCTCCCTTCTCGTTCGTTGATCGACTAGGTTGGTCGTTGCCCAGCAGACGTGCCGCGATGCGGCCGTGGCGACGCAGGCCCGGGATGGCACATCTTGCGAGGTCAGGCGGCTGTTGGCGGCTGTCGTAGAGGCTGGTTTCTGACGACCTCGTACGTGAGGTGCGTCGCCCGCGGTGACTCGGTGACCTCCCGCTGGACCAGCGTTGTCGGGACGGCGATGTCGAATAGCCGGGTGCCGCCGCCGAGCACCAGTGGCGACAGATGGATGCGCAACTCGTCGACCAGCCCTGCGGTTAGGCACTGGTCGATGACGTTCGCGCCGCCCATGACGACGATGTCCTTGACGCCCGCGGCGGCTCGGGCCTGATCGATGGCGGTCGCTACTCCATCGGTCACGAACCGGAACCTGGACGCGAGCCGGACCTGGGCGGGCGGTTCATGGGTGACGACGTAACAGGGCGGTGCCGCCGACTGGTTTTGGTCGTGTCCGTATCCGACCTCGTCGGTCCAGCCGTGCGGGCCGTCCACGATGTCGTACAGCCGCCGCCCCATCACAACGGCACCGGTCTGCTCGAAGCCGCGCGCCAGCACCGCCTCGTCGACCGGGGAGCGGGGCTCCTCGAGTACCCATGCGTGGATTGCCGCGCCACCCATGCCGAGGCCGTGCTCCAGGTCCACGCCGGGTGCGGTGACGTATCCGTCCAGCGACATCGAGATGTCCGCGATCACCTTGTTCATGTGTCCTCCTCCAGGTCGGGTTTACGCCGAGGTCCGGTTCAGGTACACAACGGCGGGGCCGGGCGGGAACGGCGAGGAAAACTCGACCGTGCGCGGCGACTCGACGCTCAGCACGTCGCTCGCTGCCGTGTCGCGGGTGGCGACGTCGTGCCATTCGACCTGGTAGGAGCCGGCTGGCAGGTCGATGGTGAACGCCTGGCCGGCGCCGTCCGGGTCCAGTACGAGGTACTCCGAGCCGGGGTTCGCCAGGGCGTAGCCGGTCGAGGCGAGGTCGCGCCGCGGCTGCATGTCGATCAGTCCCATGCCGTCGGCGTACCGGCGGGTGTCGCCCATCGCCCACCGCGCGGGCTCGTAGTGGGCGAATGGCGGCACACCGGTCTCGGCGGGCGACTGGCCGGCGGGTTCGAGCCCGGCGATGAGGCCGAAGTCCATGAGGATGGGGTGGTGGCCGCGCAGGAATGACTTCCATGCCCAGAGCGCGTCACCCTGCCCCGGTGCGTAGTGGTCGGTGTCGCTGATGACCACCTTGGCGCCGTCGGCGATCGGCGGATCGGCGTACCAGCGCGACGGTGGGGCACCGGGCGCCATCGGGTGGGCGCCGTTGGCGAAGATCTCGTCGTCGTAGCCCGGCGAGATCCATTCAGCGTGACTGGCCAGCAGCGGGTCGTTCACTTTGGTCTGCTCGGCCACGGGGAATTGCATGGTCATGCCGATCGGGTGCACGTCGTATCCACACGCCGCCTCGTGCCGCTTGACCGTGTCGATGACCCAGTACTGCCAGCCGGTCGAGTCGCCCCACGACGGTGCCTTGTCCATGCCCAGGAACGCCGCGAACTCATCGGTCACGGTACCCCCGCCGGAGGATTCGTTGGCCACCTCCCACAGCACGTTGGGCAGGTCGTGGAGGGTGTCCACGACCTTGCGGATGTACGCCTCCTGAATGGCCTGGACGCGCGGGTCGAGCGGCAGAACCTGCAAGTCGTTGATCGAACTGGCGGAGACGCCGTTGACGTTGTTGCCAGCGTGGAACGGGTGGCCCTCGATGTGGTCGGGCGGCGGGCTGAGGTGCAGTGCCCAGCCGTCGAACAGCATGACGCCCACGTAGATGCCCACCTCTCCGGCCGCTACGACGCGTTCGCGGAGCCGCTGGACGAAGCCCTCGTCGAGTTGCTCCAGGTCGAAGCGGGGCTTGCCGTCCTTCGCGGTACCCGGTCCAGTCCGTGCCCAGGGCTGCGGCGTCATGTTCAGGTGGTAGTTCCCACCGGCCGCCTGGGATCGGACCTGCTCCCAGCGCCAGAGCCGGATGAAGTTGTGCCCCCGTTCGGTAAGGAACCGCAGGTACGCCTCGTAGTCCATCCGCTCCGGTTCGTCCGGGCCGTCCGGGCCGGGCCCCATCCCGTCGTGCAGGGTGTTCCAGATGTGCGACCCGGTCAGGTAGACCGCGCGCCCGGCGCCGGGTCCCGAGGTCGGGGTGAAATATCGGGGGTTGCGGGTCGAGACGGCGAGCGGTCCATCGGCCCGCACTGGTGTGAATGTCATGCCATCAGCCTCGCCGTCGCGTGGTCGCGGATCATCTGCCAGGTGGCCGATACTGCCGCCGGGGGTGGCCGATGGGCGGCGGGCGGCGGGCGGCGCTGACCGTGTCCCTGGCATTGTGGGGTCCATGCGCGGCAGCACAGGTGAGCAGACGATCGCATCCCCAGCCGAGGGCCGAGCGGTCTCGTGGCGCCGTTGACGTCGTTCGTCGGCCGCCACACGGAAATCGAAGCCGCGGCCGGGCTGCTGGAACGCCACCGGCTGGTGACCCTGACCGGGCCGGGTGGTGCGGGCAAGACGAGACTGGCGACGCAGGTGGCCGCCGGTCAGGCCGATCGGTACCCCGAAGGCGTCTGGTGGGTTGACCTCGCCACGGTCAGTGACAGTACGGCGGTGGCGGAGACGATCGCCGAGGTCGTCGGCGCGCCGGTCGTCGGTGGGCGCGTCCACGCCCTTGGTACCCATCTGGCTACTTGGCGGTCATTGCTGTGCCTCGACAACGCCGAACACCTGCTCGACGGGGTCGCGAGCACCGTGGAGGCCGTGCTGCACAGCTGCCCACAGGTCACCGTCCTGGTCACCAGCCGCGAGCCGCTGGGCGTACCGGGTGAAGCCGTGTTGGGGGTTCCACCGCTGTCCGACGACGATGCCGTGTCGCTGTTCGTCGATCGCGCGCGCCTCGTGCAGCCCTCGTTCGCACTCGACGAGTCCAACGAGGCGGCCATCCGCTCGATCGCGGCGCACCTGGACGGGATACCGCTGGCATTGGAGCTGGCCGCGGCGTGGCTGCGAACCCTCACACCGCAGCAGGTGGAGGCGGGCCTGGATGACCGGTTCACGCTGCTCGTTCGCGGCCCCCGTGGCGCGCAGCGGCGGCAGCGCACACTCCTCGGATCCATCGACTGGAGTCACGCGCTGCTGAACGAGACCGACCGCATCGTGTTTCGCCGGCTCGCCGTGTTCGCCGGGACGTTCGGGCTCGCTGCCGCGCGGGCGCTCTGCGCCGAAGGAGCCGTGACCGCCGCCGAGGTTCTGCCGGCCCTTGGCCGCCTGGTGGACAAGTCGCTGGTCGTGGCCGACGTACGGGCCGACGAGTCACGCTACCGGCTGCTGGAGACGATCCGCGCCTTCGCCGCGGCCCGCCTGGTCGAGGCGCAGGAGGACACCGCGCAGCGCGAGCGTCACCTCACCTGGTTCCTCCGGTTCGTCGAGTCCGCGGAGGCCGACCGGGAGACCGACGCCGACCGATGGCGACGGGCGCTGGTGCTCGAGTACGACAACCTGCGCACGGCGGTGGAATGGGGTCTCGCGGCCGAGGAACCCCGGGCCGGCCGGCAACTGGCGGCGGCACTGGCCTGGCTGTGGCACAGCGACCGGCGCGGTCGGGAGGGAATCGGCTTCTTGCGCCGCGCGATCGACCGGGTACCGGACGAACGCTCCCGCCTTCAGGCGCGCCTCCTGACCGGCCTTGCCCTCGTCGCCGATACGGCCGGCCCGCTCGACGTTGAGCGGGACGCCGCCTCGCGAGCGGTCAAGCTGGCTACCGACGTCGGCGATTAAGGATTGCGCGCGCTGTGCCTGAACCTGTTGGCGGTCGGCTCCTTCTACACCGACTTCGACGAGGCCTGGCGGCTGTGCGAGCAGGCCCATGCCGCAGCGCAGACGGGCGGGAACAGTTTCGTGCTCGGCGGCGCACGGGCGCTGCAGGCGATGATCCTGCACCTACGCGACCGGCATGACGAGGCCGAAGCGGTCATCGACGAGTCCGTCCGGCAATGCCTGCAACACCACCGGGGTGTGCTGTCCACGTTGCTTACCTACCAGGCGGACGGTGCCCTGGCCGGTGGCGACCCGGTCCGCGCGCTGGGTCTCGCCGCGGAGGCGCTGCTGGTCGCCGAACCGCTCGGCGACTACCTGCGGGTCGGGATGGCCCGTTCGGTGCTCGCTCAGATCACCGCGCTGACCGGCGACCTGGCCGGCGCGACAGAAGTGCTCGACCCGGTGCTGCGCCTGGTCGAGGGCGCCGAGGACGCGGTGTTCATACCCGGTCTCGACCACGCCATAGCGGTGCTGGCGATGCGCCGAGATGACCCACCGGCCGCCGTGGACTCGCTGCGGCGCGCCGCCCGCTCCACCGACCGGGGCGTCGCGACCTGGCTCGCCGGTCGAGCCCTGCCTCGGCTCGGTGCGGCTCTCGCCGCCAGCCGTTCCGACGAGGCGGCGGCGGTGCTCGACCGGGCGGTTGAGGTCGCCCGACGCCTGCGAATGCCCGGCCCATTGGCGGAGGCGTACGCCGCACAGGCGGACCTCGCTGCCGCCGACCCGGAGGGTCTCACCCGGGCCGTCGAACTTCACCACGCGGCGTTGACCATCCGCGTCGACCACCGGCTGCGCGCCGCGCAGGTCGACAGCCTTGAAGCACTCGCCCGCGTCGGTACGGCCATCCAGCCGACCCCCGACGATGTACGCATGCTGTGTGCGGCCGGGGCGGCCCGCACGAACACCGGCCTTCCCCGCGGGGTCGACCTGCAGCGGGCGTACGACAGCACCGCAGCCAACCTGCGTCGAGTGCTCGGGGCGACCGCGTTCGACCGGGCGGCAGCCGAGGGCGCGCGGCTCACCCTCGACCAGGCCGTCGAATACGCCCGCAGGGCCCGCGGCCGCCGGCGGCGCCCGGCCACCGGCTGGTCCAGCCTCACGCCAACCGAACTGGAAGTCGTCCGCCTCGTCGCCGAAGGGCTCACCAACCCACAGATCGGTGCCCGCCTCCTCATCAGCCGCGGCACGGTGAAGACGCACCTCTCGCACATCTACACCAAGCTCGACACCACCAACCGCGCCCAACTCGCCGCCGCCGCAACCGACCGCGGCCTGTCACGCGGCCAAAGAACTCCCTGACCCTGTACGGCCGCGCCGAGGCCCGCGACTTCGTTGACGTGGACGCGGCGATCCGCTCTGGCCGATACAGCCGTGACCGGTTGTTCGCCCTGGCCGCTGCGGTTGATCCCAGGGGCCAGACAAGACCGACGTCCTCGGCCCACTCCTATTGGCGACGGGTCTCGCGGAGCACCGTCGCCCCCGGGAGGAGGTTCATGCTGCAGGTTTAGGTTCGAACGGTGACAAGTCGGGGGCGCGAACACATCAGGGATCGAACCAGACCGAAGGTGGCCGGGCCACCTCGAACTCAGCGGCGAAGCCTTGCCCTGCGACCCGGCCTACATCAGCTGTGCACCCGCGTGCCCAACCGAACAGGCGCTCGCATTGTTCGCCGGCTGGTCCTCGGGCTCAGGGTTGGGCGACCTCGACTGTCCCGCCGCGTACGCGGGACCGCAGCAGCGGCTGCGGGTTGGCCGCGGGGCCGTGTACCGCGGCTCCGTCGGACAGCCGGAACGTGCTGCCGTGCCAGGGGCACACCACGCAGGCGTCCGGGCCCCGGCCGATCACCTTGCCGTCGCCCAACGGTCCGGTCTCGTGCGAGCAGCGTTCGATCAAGGCGGTGACGCGTTCGCCGTCGCGGTAGAGCAGGACCGGCACATCGTCGATCGTGCGGACGGCTGTCTTGCCCTCCGCCAGTTCGGCGAGTTCAGCGATCGCGGTCCACTCTTCGGGGATGCGGGCGAGGTCGGGAGCCGCATGGTTCATGGCGCCGCCTTGGGCGTACGAGAGGTGACCGCCGAGGTAGGCAGCCAGACCAACCGTCGTGAGGCCGGCGAAGCCGAGGATCTTTCCGCGGGTCTGGCGGCCGGATAGGCGGGCGCTCAGTGATCCGGCATAAATGGCTAGCGCGACCGCGTTCGCGCAGGCATGCGCCAGGCCGACCCGGCGGCGGTCCTTCGTCATCTGCGACCAGTCGACCCACCCCGCGGCGGCCGCCGGTGCGGCACCGGCGAGGCCGACCGCGATCAGGGTGGTGGCGGCCCGGCGGCTGCGGGGACGCAGGTCGAGGACCGCGGCGGACAGGAACGAGCCCACCGATGTCTGGATCAGCACCGGGTGCAGCGGATGGCCCAGCCATACACCGTGCAGCAGGTCGCCCAGGGCCGGCGGGGTGGCCCTCTGGACCAGCTTCTGGAGCCGATCGCTGATGCCGTCCAGGACGCGTGCCCGTTCCAAGCGGGAGAGGATCTGCCGTTGCATGAAATCTGCTTGCCCCGCGTGATCGGGTATAAACCGGCGGTGGGCGATCCATGGCCTACCCCCGATGAACGCCGGTTCAGCGACGATTGAAAACGAGTACGCCGACCACGTGCGGCTCAGCTGGTCGAGGCCGGGCCGGCGTCGTTGGGGTGACGGGCGCTGGTCAGTCGAACTCGGCGCCGCTGGCATCGCGGAGCGCGTTGACGAGAATGCCGTCGGCGTGCTCGAAGAGATCCCGCTCGTCTTCGTTCTCGTTCTCATTCTCGTCGTCGGCCGTACCGGTGCTGACCCGGTCCTCGCGTGCCTCTTGGACGAGCCAGGCGACCAAGGTGGCGAACTCGTCGGCGATGACGAACTTCTCTTCCTGGTCCCGGCCGAAGTTGATGACCTGGCCGGGCTTGCCCGCCGGACCCGGGTCGAAGTCCAGGCCGACGTAGTCACCGTCGAACGGCCAGCGCAGCAGCGGGATCCAGCCGGGCGACGTGTACTGGCGCTGGATCGCCTTGGGCGGGTACGACCGCTGCGCCACGTCGAGATTCTCGAAGAACTCCTCGGTCTGGGTCCGGCGCATGTCCTCCCAGTTGCTCCACTGCTCGGCGACCTCGGCCACCGGAAGCCACCAGAACCCGAACGCCGCTCCGAGGTCGTTCTCACAGGTCTGCCCGTCGTGCAGCCGCCAACCTGCCTTGACCGACTCCGGCAACTCGTGGCCGATCAGCCGCTCCAGGTCGGCGATCGCCGCGTCGGAAGCCGGCGGGTTGAGTAGCGCGGCGGCCGGCGGCACGTGCTCGGAGAGCCACTCGACGTAGGTTCGCCAGAGCGTGTCGGCGTCTCGTTGCGGGTCGTCGACCTCGAGGGCCATCGTGTTTTCCCTTTCGGGCAGGCGTAATGGCAGGTGGAGCGGTCGCGATCCTAGCAAAGTGTCCCGCCGTTCCCCATCGCTCACCCGGACCCACCTCCGGCCACCGGGGAATACATTGCGACGACCAACCGGCATGCTCGGTGAGCTTAACCTCCGCCGGTGCGGCCTCGATCCGCCTCGGCTATCTTCGGGCCCGGAGGCAGCACTAAAAAGCGAGGCGAGCGTGGCTGAGAGCACCCCCACCCCATCCGAACTGGTGCAGCCGCTGACCGAGCTGTTGCTGGCCACCCTGGCCACCAGCGGTGGCGACCATGACCGGGCCGAGTTCCTGCTGCGGTACGAGAATCCGGCCCACAAGCACACCGCCTTGGGCGGCGGCGTCCTGCGCGCCGTCGGCCCGGCCACCGGTGAGGCGTCTTGGGAGGATAGCGCCGAGATCGACTTCCCGGATGCGCACCCACGCAAGACGATGTGGAACCTGGCACGCCGGGCGATCGAGATCGGCGTACCGATCCGGACGCTGCACTATGGCTTCGACCGCGGTGCGGACGGCGAATGGCAGCACCGCCTCGCGGTCGAGACGCTGACCGAGTGGGAGGCGCTGCGTACCGAGCTGCGGCCGCTGCGCAAGCGGATCGAGGCCGAACTGGCGCCGCTGGTCGTGGACGGCTGGACCCGCATCTACCTCTACCACCAGGCGACCCCGCCACGGACCTCGTTCAGCGTCAGGGTGGGCGGTGACGAGATCGCCGACCAGGCGTCGCAAGCGGTCCACGACTGGTCGGCCGACTTGACAACGTTCCTGCGCCAGCGGGGCCGCGGCCTGATCTCGACGGTGTTCAACTTGGCAGGCGAACCCGACGACTGGCAGAGCAGTTTCAGCGTGTTCTACGGCCTGGAACCCGCCCTGGCATAGCCGTCCTGCGTATCCACTGTGGACATCCAGGGCTCCCGGTGACCTCAGCTGAGGTCGGCGGCCAGGGCGGTGCGGAGATGCGCGTCGACCCAGGCGGAGACGGCCTCGTCAGTGGTCAGGACGGCACTGACGCGTTCAACCGACGCCGCCACCCGGTGTAGACCGACCGTGGCCAGACGCTCAGCCGCGACCGCCATCCGGCCCGGAACCGTGGGCGGCAGATGACGGAGGCCGTGGTGGGCCACCTCGGCCAGCAGGCTCAGGGTCTCGGCCAGCGCGTCGGCGATCGGGTCGGCCGGGGCGGCACCCGGCCCGATCTGGGTTTGCGCGCCGGCGGCCGGTGCCAGGTCGGGGACGACGATCGGACCGTCCCCGGCGAAGGCGAGTGGGTCGACCACAATGCCACTGCCTCCCTTGTGGACAGTCCCGGTGACGAACCGGAGCTTGCCGTCGAGCACGTCGGCGATCGCGTCGAGGCGGCCGGGGCGGCGGCACTGTGCGTGGCGGTGATTCTCGCGACGGTACCGTGCTCGTCCGCCACGAGCGCGTCGAGTCGTTGCTGGCCCGGTGAGTACGACACGTCCTGGACCGCGGCAACCCGCATCGCCCGGACCAGTTCCGCCTCCACGCGCGGCCGGATCGGACGGGGCGACAGGGCGTCCAACTCGGCGGCGAGGGCGGTGAAGTCGTGCGCCACCAGGGTCGCGGGTAGTTGCTCCCACGCCCCGAACGATGGCGACACCGTGGTCTTGGCGACCCGACCGGTGCCGAGCCGGATGGCGCGGCTGGCGCTGCGCACCGCCGACTCGGTGATGAGATTGCCGCCGGCAAGGGCGCCCAACGTGGTACCCGCGACCCGGCGGCGGGCCAGATCGACGCCGGCGGGGTCGTCCGTCGGCCACTCCCTGCGCAGCACGAGCACCGTGGCGCTGGCCGCGTGCGCGTAGAAAACCTCGACGATCCGTTTCTCACCGGCGAGACGAACGCGGGCGCCGAGCGTGTCCAGTCGGGCGTGGCGCAGCGGGGTCTCGGCGGCCTCCTCGGTGCCGAGCACCCAGCTGCGCGGGCCGGCGCCCCGGTTGGCCACGGCGCGGTGCCGGGCGTGCAGTTCGGCGAGCAGGGCGGCCACCTCCTCGGGACGGCATCCGCAGCAGCGACCGGGCGCTCACCTCGTCCAGCCCGCGTCGGGTGAGCAGGTGCTGAGCGATCGTCTCGCGTTCACGCGGCGGGAACCACGCGAACGCCTGCCGTAGCGGCGGCAACGCGACGAGAAAGTCGGTCTCACCGAGCCCGTCGAGAAGCTCGTCCAGCAGGTCGATGATGCCGTCGGCCCGCAGCACCTCCTCGCGCGTGAGCGCGAACAGTCCGGCCAGCCAGTCGCCGGCGGTCGACGGGGTGAACGCGCCGCGTACGGCGAGTAACGGGTCACCGGGGTCGGCACCGACGGACCAGGCCAACCCGAACGCGGCACCGCGCAGGTCCGGCGGCACGTCCCGGTCGGCGGCGAGCCGGCCGGTGACCGCGAGGGCCCACGCGCGGTCGAGGTCGAGCGCCTCGCCGGCGTGCAGCAGCGCGTCCCGCACGGCCACGAGTGCCGCGATGCGGGGCGGGTCGGCCGGCATCGTGGCGCCACGGATGCCCTCAGCCAGCCACAGCGCTCGGGTCACCGACGCGACGATGACGGCGCCGAGCTGAGGGCTGTGCGCGCTGCCGAGCAGCCGGTCGTGCCGCCACAGGGCGAGCACGATGGCCAGAACGCCGCCGAGCGGACCGAGATGCGGCACCTGCCTGATTGCCGCCTCGATCTCGCGGAGCGTCTCGCCCTCCAGGTCGGCGATGCCGCACAGCGCGGCGTCGAACAGCACGCCGCCGAGCACGGCCACATTGCCCGTGGCGCTCACGACCCCTTCGCGCAGCGCCGCGCGGGCCGCGTCCTCCAGGGTTGCGCCGTAGGCGCCCGCCTCGATCAGGGCGGGCAGCCGATGCTCGTGCGCGGTGAGCCGCCACCGTTCGTCGAGCACCGGGTCGACCCCGGCGCTCGGCCCGTGCAGCCGCTCGAAGCCCGGCACGCCGAGCACCCGGAGCCGGTGCAGCAAGCGGCTCCGGTCGCGGTCGGCCAGTCGGGTCAGGTCGAGCTCCGGTTCGGACGGTACGCGCAGCCCGTGCCGTTCGAGGTCGGCGTCGACGCTGTGGCACAGCGGCGGCAGCGGCGTTCCCTCGGCGAGCCGGCCGATGCGGGAGCCGCTGAGCGCGGCGACCAGCTCCACGATCACCGGGTGGGTCCCGGGCTGCGGGGTGCCCCGAGTCGCCCACGGCAGTCGTCCGTCGAGGGCCTCCTTGATCAGCGCACCGGCCAGCCCGTCGAGGATGTCGGCGCGCGCCGGGTACGCGTGGCCACGCACCGTGGCGAGCCCCTCGGCCCCGACCCGGGCCGCGATGAGGTCGGCCGTGGACACGGGCTGGTGCTGGTCGCGCAGCCGACGGGTGACGACCTCGGTGAGGTGCCGGGCGGCACCGTTCGGGCCCCGTTCCCAGAGCTGCTGGTAGTACTCCGGGGACGGCATCCCGGACTGGTACCCGTCGAACGCGTCGAGCCGCTGGAACGAGTACGGCACCAGGTAGCTGCCGCCGGTGGCACCGTCGGGGAACCCGGGCACCTCGGGGAAGCCGTCCGACGGCGCGTCGCTGAGCCGGATCAGGGCCGAGCGGTGGAACCCACCGGTGACCACGACGACGGGCCGGTCACCGGCCGCCGCCACGGCCGCCCGGACCCAGCCGGCCATGTACTCCTCCCGCGCGCGGTCCTCCGGTCCCGCCTCGGCCTCGTCCCGGACGAGATCGAAGTAGGCAAAAAGCCGTTCGGCTAGCCCCTCGGGCGGCGCGATCTCGAAGAGGTGGTCCCACAACGTGTCGACGTTGTCGACGGCGAACCTCGCGCACAGCCGGTCGACCACGTCGGCGGAGCGCTGCTCGGCATCCGCGTAGCGGTTGGTCCGCGCGGCGAACGCCGGGTGCCAGGCCGGCAGGTCGATGAACCGCACCTCGGCCCCCGCCGCGCTGCCGGCGGTCAGCGCCACCCACTCCGGCGAGTACGCACAGAACGGCGCCCACGACAGGTGGCGCCGGTCGTCGCCGCGGTAGCTGCTGAACACGGCGATCGGCAGCTCGTGGCCCAGAAGTAGCTCATCGAGCCGGTCGTTGAGGTCGACCGGGCCCTCGACCAGCACGTACGCCGGCCCGGTCGCCGCGATGGTGTCCGCCACCAACCGTGCGCACGCCGGGCTGTGGTGCCGGACCCCGATGAACGTGGCGACCACGGCTCACCCCGGCAGCAGGTGCCGGGCCTCGTGGAACGCCTGCCAGGCGCCACCGGGCCGGCCCCGCGACTGCTGCTCGAGGTAGCGGCGCAGCTTCGCCAGGTCGTCGGGGCTGTCCTTGGCGGCGGTACCGGCGAGACAGGCCACGATGTCGGCGGGAGTGCCCGGTTCGCCGCGCAGGAACCAGCCTCGCACGCCGACCGCGTGGGCCACGGACACCGCCTCGGCGGTGCTCATCACCGACGACAGCCGTTCCATGCTGTCGCCGCGCGCGGTCTGCCCGGCGCGCAACTCGCGGAACGCGGCGACCAGTACCTCGAGCACGTCCCGCCGAGGCTCGGCGGTCACCCCGGAGCGCTGAAGAAGGCCGCGCGCCTCGGCCTCGACCAGCGCCAGCTCGGTGCCGAAGTCGCCGATCGGGAACACCGTCTCGAAGTTGAACCGGCGCTTGAGTGCGGCGCTCATCTCGTTGACCCCACGGTCACGGGTGTTGGCGGTGGCGATGACGCTGAACCCGTCGCGAGCGAACACCATCGATTCGTCGCCGGTCAGCTCGGGGATCGCCAGCACCCGGTCGGACAGCGGTGACAGCAGGCAGTCCTGCACCTCCAACGGGCATCGCGTGATCTCCTCGAACCGCACCACGGCACCCTCGGCCATGCCCCGCAGTAGCGGCGCCGGCACCAGGGACCGGGTAGACGGGCCCTCGGCGACCAGCAACGCGTAGTTCCACGAATACTTGATCTGGTCCTCGGTGGTGGCCGCGCCGCCCTGGATGGTGAGCGTGGACCGGCCGCTCACCGCGGCCGCCAGCAGCTCGGAGAGCAGAGACTTGGCGGTACCCGGTTCGCCGACCAGCATCAGCCCCCGGCTGGTGGCAAGGGTCACCAAGGCGCGTTCGATGAGGGATGCGTCGCCGACGAACTTGCCGGTGATGCCGCGCGTACGGTCGCCGAGGACGAACGTGCGGGCCGCCTGGAGGCTGAGCGCCCAGCCGGGCGGCCGCTCCCCGGTGTCGTCGGCGCGCAGGCGCGCGAGCTCGTCGGCGTACCGGACCTCGGCGGGTGGCCGTTGTACCTGCTCGCTCATGCGGTCAACTCCTCCAGGTCGCGGATCAGCTGGGGTCGGTTTCCTCCACCGGATCCCGGCGCGGTCAGCCGAATCCCGGCGCGGTCAGCCGGTCAGCACCCGCAGGTCGCGCATCAGCTCGGACGTGGTCACCGGGTGCACGCCGGTGCCCTTTGCGATCGGCGTCGCCGAGTACCACCCTCCGGGGCTCGCCGTCAGGCCGACGCGCTTGATCCGCTGGTCGGGGTTCCGCTGCGGCGCGCCGACCGGGATGCCTGGCTCAAGGCCCAGCACGACCGTAAGGCCGTCGCGAACCCGCAGCTCGATCGAGTCCTGCACGCCACCTTCCTGCGGCGCGGCACGGCGCCAGCCGCGCTTCTCCAGGCCGAGCACACGGACGACCGGGACCGTGATGCCGGTGTACGCGTCGAAGTCCTCCGGTTCCGGCCTGAACACCTCGCGGCCGAGCTGCGGGAACGGTTGCAGGATCTCGTAGTCGGCGAACAGCTCGGACCATCGCCCGACGGCCGGGTCCAGCTCCACCGGGTGCGGCAGGCCGATCACCGCGTCGTCCGTGGCGGTCAGCGGGTCGTCGTTCACGTCCGCGAAGGTGCGGTCCTCGGCCACCCGGAAGCTGTGGACGAGCGTGTCGCCGTCGTAGACGCCCCAGACCAGGCGCCGGACGATGTGCCTGAGCAGCGGGTGACCGGCGAGGTGGGCCCGGAACCTGGCACCGGTCCAGCGGCGACCGGCGACCATCGCCAGTTCCAGACGCACCAGTTGGTCCGCGGTGATCGTGCGCACGTCCTGCTTCAGCGCGGCGAAGCGCGCCTCGGCCCCGGAGGCGGACTGCGGCAGCGCATTCAACCGGTTGCCCGACTCATCCGTCACGTACGGCTTCAACTGCTCGTCGAAACCGACCACGAACTGCCGCGGACCGTCATCCAGCCGCAGCGTGCCGTCGGCCGCCAGCCCCAGATCCGGCACCAGCCGATCCGCGAGCTCGTCGGGGGTGAGGCCCAGCGAGTTCGCGACCTCGGTGATCTTCTCAAGGGCTGCCTCCTGCAGCGCGGCGAACTTCACCTTCTGCGCGATCCCGTGCAGGTGCGTCAGGGCCAGGTTCGTACCCATCGACGCCAGCACGTCCAGGCCGGTGACGGCGAGGGGGTGCCTGCCCTCGCCCGGCCAGGCCCGGATCACCGGCGCCAGCCGGCGCACCGTCTCGTCGTCGCCGATCAAGCTCAGGGCGTCCAGCGCCCAGCCGTCCTTCGACGGCGTCCCGGTCGCCCGCCAGCGTGCGAACACGGCCCAGCCGAACTCGGCCAGGTCACGCGGCTCCAGCACCTGCTGAACGACTGTCACGCCGGGATGGGGCTCGCCGAGCCGGGAGAGCGCCAGGATGGTCAGTAGGTGCCGGGTGGACTCGACCGGCAGTACGCCGGAGCCGTCGCGCAGTGCGATCCGCGGCAGCGTGACGGGGTCGGCCCACGCGCCGATCGTGGGGATCTTCGCGATCGCCAGGTCCAGCGGGTCCGTGCCCAGAGTCGCTGTGACGGCGGCCGTGGCTTTCGGGCCGTACCCGGCGGCGGCCTCGAGTAGCACCTGCCGATGACCGGCATCGGCCAGGGCGCGCAGCGCGGACTCCGCACGGGACCGGTTCTTGGCGTTCTTCGCCAGTGCGGCCGGGATCAGCCCGCAGGCGGCGGCGGACGGGTGACGGGCCAGCCACTCGTGGGCCACCGCGCGGATCTTCTTCGTCTGGTACCAACCCGCCATCAGCGTGGCCACCGCCGGGCTGGTGAACGGCAGCAGCATCGGCGCCACGACGGAGGGGTTCTGCGGCGCGACGCGCACCGCCATCGGCAGTGCGGCCGTGCCGAAGCGGGCCAGGACCGGCGGCATCCACCAGTGCGCGGCCCACACGTTGGGCGGCTCCCCGTCGGCCAGCAGTGGCAGGACCAGGTGGTCCGGGCCCGTCACGAACAGGTCCGCCTGGCCGACGCTACGGCCCAGAACCCGCTGCGCCAGGTGCTCCCATTCAGCCCGCTCCAGGTCGGTCGCCTGGATGAGACTGTCGCGGACATCGCCTTTGTGGAGGAACTCGTCCCGTTCGCCCGGCAGCCAGTGCACCTCGGCCGGGAAGTCCGCCGTCAGACCCGCGACCGCTTTCCCGGCGGCACGCGTGCCGGCCCACGGCGGGCTGACCAGCACCGGGGGCAGCCGGTCGGCGGGCGCGTCCCGCACACCGGTCAGCGGCCCCAGCGCGGCCCGTACCCGTTCCGCCGCCGGGCCGGACAGCTCCGGTAGCATCGCCTCGGCCAGCGCGGGGTGCCGGACCAGGTGCGCGTGCAGCTCGGCCTGCACCTCCTTGACCTCCGCCAGGGCAGTCAGCCGCAGCGCGCGGCGCGGGTAGCGGTCCGCCGCGTCCCGCAACGCCGGCAGTGCGCGCCGGTCGATCAGCGCCTGGAAGGCGGCATCCGTCGGCAGCACCGCGATAACGTCCGCCACCGAACCGGAGTCGTACCAGCGCAGCAGTACCGGCAGCGCCTCCGCCCCGACCCCCTCGGCCAGCGACGGCAGCGTGGGGCCAGACCAGTCCAAGATCTGCGGATCCAGCACAGCCACGACGCTGTCCAGCTGCGCGGCAGTCCGCACGCAGGACAGCAGCAACGGCACACCCACGCTCCCCTGCAGGTGGGCGGTCGCCACCCAGGTCAGATCCTCTTCCAACCAGTCGTCCCGGTCGGGCAACAGGAACGAGGTCATCAGTCGCTGAAGCGGAGTGCCGTTCCGGCGGTACGGCGCAATCGCCGCCTCGGCAGCCGAGCGCACGTCGTCGCCGGCCGTCGCCAGTCGGGCGCGAACCCCCGTGCTGAAGTGCGTATGCGAGTCGACCCAGCCGTGGAAGGGCTGAGGAGCGGTGGGTAGCTCCGCCGGCTTTCGCCGCACCGACCCGCGCACACGCAGATCGGCCAGCAGCACGGCTGCCTCGGCCGCGATCGCGAGGCCCTTTCGGGACGCCCACGGTTCGGCCGAGGCCACAGTCGCGCCGATCTTCTGCCAGTCAGTTGCCGCCGCCGCGGCCGCCACGACGGCGGCCACGCCGAGCGCGGTGGCACGCCCCGGGTCGTCGAGCGCGGTCGTGCCGGCCTCGGCCAGGTCGGGCTCGGTCTCCGGGTGGGCCAACACCTGGCGGGCCGGGTCCGCGTGCCGGGCGAGGAACGCTGTGGCCTTCGCGGCCGGCAGCGGGACCGGTGACTCGGTGAACCAGCCACCACGCCGCAGGTGCAGCCTCGTCCGCCAGGTCACCGGCGGTATCAGCGTGTCCTCATCGGCTTCCACGGCTTCCACGGCTTCCACGGACTCCACGGACTCCGCTGACTCGCGGGGCGCCTCCGCCGTGTCTGCCGCGCGCTCTACGTACCCCTTGTTGAACTTTGCGGTGAGGCTCTTCTCGACGTGCGCGAGTGCGGCCGCCTCGTCCGGGAAAGTCTTCACCTGCTCGGTGCCCGTCGCGCCGATCCGGCCAAATCTCACCGTAACGGTCACACCGTCACGGCTGACCTGCCAGAACTTCGCCGACCGGCCGTCGGAGTACTCCAAGACGCGCATCTTGATCGATTCCCTCCGGGCGAGAACGATGACACCATACCCACCCGATGCGACAGCGATCCGCCGGAAAACCCGCCCTCAACGCCTTCGACCTGGCCTTCGAAGGCCGCCTCACCGCAGACCGCAACCAACTGAACAAGATCGAGTTACACCGTTTCCTGACAGACCCCTGTACGCCGCCGGTGAGGTGAATGGTTTCGGTGGCGGCGGGATGATGGGCTACACGGCGTCGCCGGCTACGCGCTCGATCCGTTAAGACCTGGATCACGAAAACGTGCGAAGCCGCGTACGCATGGATAGGTTGTCGGGTGTGGATGTGAGGGCGGCGATTCGCTGGACGCCCGGCGGTGATCCGCGCCCGTAGCCGAGTCTGCGGGTCGAGGCCGGTCGTCGCGCACGCTTCATCCTGGGGAGGGTCTTTCCATGTCCACCACACTCGCACTCGTCGTGACCAACGGCCGGGTCGCCGCCATCTGGCTGCTGCTCGTCCTGCTCGCCATGATCGCTCTGGCCGCGCTCGCGCTGCCGCGCGGGATCCGCCGGCCGCGGCAGATCTCGGCCTGGCTGACCGACAGCGCCCGGCACAAGCGCGAGTCCGAGCAGCTCAGGAGCGCCGAAGCGGAAGAGAGCCGGCGGTACGCGCAGGAGATCGCCGCGGCCGCCCAGGGCGCCGTGGCCACCGCCCAACGCCGGCGTGCGCTGTGCCAGCAGGCTGAGGCTGCGGTCGAGGCCTCCTGGCAGGCGTACCTGCGGGCCGACGCGGGGCTGGACCGGGCGCGGCGGGCGGCCGCCTACGCCACTCCCGCGACTCTGCCGAGCGCGGCCGACCGGGCCCGGTCGTTGCGCCGCCGCGCGCAGGCCGCCTACCGGCGCGGCGATCTCTGCGACACCCAGTTGCTGGACGCGCTGACCCACCGCAACGGCTGGGACGCCGCCCGGCACCCGGTGGAGCAGGAGTTGGCGTTGGCCCGGGCCGCGGCCGCGCACCGGTTCGCGGCCTACCGGGCGGCGGTCGACGCCGAGCAGGAGGCTTGGCGGGCGTCGGATATCGCCGCCGCGGCCGTGCGTAGCCTGCGCCGGGAGGTCACCTTCGCCGCCGGCCAGGCCGATGCGGCCCGGTCGGCGCTGGTGCCGAACCAGCGTTCCCGGCACCGCCGGCACCGGCTGCCCGCCACCGTCTGAGCCCCCGTGTTGACAGCGGGCGGCAACGGGGTTGAGCTTGCCTGGTGACGCAACGGGAAGTCGTCGCCGTCGGCGCTTCCGCGGGAGGCGTCGAGGCACTGCGCGCGCTGGCCGCCGGGCTACCGGCCGACCTGCCGGCGGCGTTGCTCGTCGTCCTGCATGTGCCGCGTACCGCTCCGAGCGCCCTGCCCCGGATCCTGAACCGGTCGGGCCCGCTGCCCGCGGCGACCGCGTCCGACGGTGAGCTGCTGCGGCTGGGCCGGATCTACGTCGCCCCGGCCGACCGGCATCTGCTGTTGATCGAGGACCGGATCCGGCTGAGCCGCGGCCCGGCCGAGAACGGGCACCGCCCCGCGATCGACCCGATGTTCCGGTCGGTCGCCCGGGCGGTCGGGGCGCGCTGCATGGCGGTCGTGTTGTCCGGCGCCCGAGACGACGGGGCATTCGGGGCGGCGCTCGTGGCCGCCGAGGGCGGCGCGGTGCTGGCCCAGGAGCCGTCCGACGCCCTTTACCGTTCGATGCCCCAGGCCACGATCGCCCGGGTGCCGGGCGCGCTGACGGCGCCGGCAGCCGAGCTCGGCCCGTTGATCGCTGACCTGCTCGCCGAGGACGTGCCGGCGCATTGGCGGCGGTCCGCTGCGCCCTGGCCGGTGGCGAGTCTGCTCGAGGAGCAGACCGAGGGGGCCCTGTGGATGGCGTTGCGCGCCCTGGAGGAGAAGTCGGCGCTGAGCCGGCGGCTGGCGGGCGGTCGCACGATCCGGTCGTACCGGGACCGTTTCGAGCAGGTCGCGGCGGACGCGGACCAGGCCAGCGCGCTGATCCGGGGGCTGATCGCGCGGCTGGGCGAGCACCCGCTCTGAGGTATTTTGATCCCACGTGACGCACGCTGAGAAGGGCCATCATGGAGCCGGACGACCGCCAGTTCGAGGCGCTTCTCGACCATCTGAAGGAGTCGCGCGGATTCGACTTCACCGGCTATAAGCGGTCGAGTCTGATGCGCCGCTTCGGCCGCCGGATGGCCCAGATCCAGGTACACGAGTACAGCGAGTACCTGGACTACCTGCTGGTGCACCCGGACGAGTTCACCGCACTGTTCAACACGATCCTGATCAACGTGACGGCGTTCTTCCGCGATCCGGACGCCTGGGAGTACCTGCGCACGTCGGTACTGGAGCCGTTGATCGCCGCCCGGGGCCCGGACGCGCCGATCCGGCTCTGGAGCGCCGGGGGTGCCTCCGGCGAGGAGGCGTACACGCTGGCGATCCTGCTGTCCGAGATGCTCGGCCCGGAGGCGTTCCGGGAGCGGGTGAAGATCTACGCCACGGACGTGGACGAGGAGCAGCTCAGCGAGGCGCGCCAGGCGGTGTACAGCGAGCAGGACGTGGCCGTGATCCCGCCCGAGCTGGTGAAGCGGTACTTCGACCAGGTCGGCAGCCGGTTCGTCTTCCGCAAGGACCTGCGCCGATCGGTGATCTTCGGGCGCAACGATCTGGTGCAGGACGCGCCGATCTCCCGGATCGACCTGCTGACCTGCCGTAACACCCTGATGTACTTCAACGCCGAGACCCAGGCGCGGATCCTCACACGGTTCCATTTCGCGCTGGTCGAGGGCGGCGCGCTCTTCCTCGGCAAGGCCGAGATGCTGCTCAGCCATAGCAGCCGATTCCAGTCGACCGATATCAAGCAGCGGGTGTTCCGCAGACTTTCACGTTCCTCGGCCACACCCGGGGCGGCCCCGGTCGAGCAGGGACCGCCGCCCGAGCAGGCCCCGCTCTTCGGGCTGGATCTGCTGCGCAACGCGGCGCTGCTGGCCAGCCCGGTGGCGCAGATCGTCGTGACCTCGGACGGGCTGGTCGCGCTGACCAACCGGCAGGCGGACGTGCTGTTCGGCGTGTCGTCGCGCGATCTCGGCCGGCCGTTTCGCGACCTGACGGTCTCCTACCAGCCGGTCGAGCTGCGCAAGTACATCGAGCAGGCGCAGGTCGAGCGGCGCACCCTGCACCTCAGCGACGTCGAGTTCAGCCGCAACGGTCACGAACCGATGCATCTGGACGTGCAGATCAACCCGCTGGTCGACGCCGATTCCAGCCTGCTCGGCGTGACGCTGGCCTTCCAGGACATCACCGCCTCCCGCTCGCTGCGCGATGAGCTGCAGAGAGCCAATCAGGAGCTGGAGACGGCGTACGAGGAGCTGCAGTCGACGAACGAGGAACTGGAGACCACGAACGAGGAGCTGCAGTCGACCGTCGAGGAGCTGGAGACGACCAACGAGGAGCTCCAGTCGACGAACGAGGAACTGGAGACGATGAACGAGGAACTCCAGTCCACCAATGACGAGTTGCAGAGCATCAATGAGCAACTGCAGGTCAGCACCGGTGAACTGGACAAGGCCAACGCCTTCCTGGACGCGGTACTGGCCAGCCTGCGTTCGGGCGTGGCGGTCGTCGACCGGGATCTGCAGGTCCGGATCTGGAACCGCCAGGCGGAGGATCTGTGGGGCCTGCGCCCGGACGAGGCGGTCGGCCAGCACCTGCTCAACCTCGACATCGGCCTGCCGGTAGACCGGCTGCGCCCACTGATCCGCCAGGCGCTCACCGGTGACCGCGACGCCGAGGAGGTGCAGCTGGAGGCGGTGAACCGCCGGGGTCGCAGCATCACGGTACGGGTCGCCTGCAGCCCGCTGGAAGAAGCCACCGCGGAGCCCAGCGGAGCGATCATCGTCATGGAAGCGGGCAGTTAGCCCCTGAGTTTGAGCAGGTCGCGCAGGGAAACGTTGCAGTGCAGTGCATATGACCCTCTAAGGAGCGGGCGCCCATGCCTCCGCCACTGAGTTGGACTGTTGTCGAGCGCGACGGTCACCTCACCCTGGCGGTGCACGGCTGGCTCGACCTGCCGGGCGCCGCGAACCTGCGGACCGGGTTGTTGAAATGTCTCGCCGAGCAACCCGAGTCCCTTTTGGTAGATTTGTCGGATATGGCGCTGGTCGACCCAGTTT
>JAVHVY010000263.1:0-9233 GCA_032160305.1 Actinoplanes sp. | reverse complement strand
ACACCCACACCCCCAACCAGGAGGACAGACAGATGAGCACTCCAGCGCGCCCGCCATCGCTGCACGACTACCAACCACCGCTGCAGACGGGCGGCCCCGCCCGCCCGCGCACAGTGACGATCGCCGCGACCGTCCTGATCGCCCAGGCGATCCTCGGACTGGTGGGCATCGCCGTGTCGTTCACGTTCCGCGACAACCTGCTCGAGGAGAAGATCAACGCCAGCGCGATCGGCAAGCATCTCGCCGGCGTGCCCACCGACATCAGCCTGTTCGGTGTCGGCTGCTCCGTGCTGCTATCGGTGATCTTCCTGGTCCTGGCCGCGTTCGTGCTGCGCGGCAGCAACCCCGCCCGCATCACCGCCTGGGTGTTCAGCGGCCTCGGCCTGTTGCTCGGCGGCCGCGTCCTGTACAGCTCCCCGTCGCCGGCGAAGGAGGGACCCGGCTGGTACGAGGCGAACAGCGCGGTCGCGATCGTGCTGCTGCTGGCGCTGACGATCAACGTGGCGATCATCGTGCTGCTGGCGATGCGCCCGAGCAACGTTTACTTCGCCAGACGTCGCGCCTGAACCGCGCGCGCCACCGCGTCCCGCGCTGCACGGAGGGTTCGGCGTCAGCTGTCGGACGAGACGCGGCCCTCGCATTCTTCGATGCGAGGGCCGCATGACGGCAGACCCCGTGCCGGCACTTCCATTCGCAGAAACGATCCATTCTGATAGCAAGATCAAAAACCGTCTCGCTCACTTTCGGATAACTCTTTGTAACCGGTCTGGATGCGTGCCATCCGCTTGATAGGGGTCCCAGGACCGCTGGCCTGGCACGCCACCGACACGCACGGGGCGACCCTGGCCAACTTCGCCCTGTTCGATCTGGTGGGCAAACAGCTGTCGCCGCGCATCCGCGACCTCGGGAAGATCACCCTGTATCGGACCGACCCGAACGCGCTGTTCGTGGACCGTTACCCGCACGCCGGGCAGCTGCTGACCCGCAGGCTGAACACCGATCTGATCCTCGCCTCGTGGGATGACCTGCTACGGATCGCGGCGTCGGTGAAGAACGGGCACACCACCGCCACGTTGGTGGTCGGCAAGCGCCTCGGTCTCCGAGAGCCGGAACGGCTGTTCAATGGCCCGCGCGTCGTCCGCCAGGCGCAGCAACACTGCCCGTTCACTGACGCCGAGCCCGGCCGCGACGACGGACGTCTCGGTGTGCGTCCCGGCCGGGCTGACGAGACGATCCTGTTGGCTAATTCGTTCATGCGGTCAGGGCGTCGGCAACGCGCCCGATCTGCCGGGTGCGGGTGCGCTCCAAGGGTCGGCTCGCTTGTTGAAAGGGCGGGATACGATCCGGCCCATGAAAGTGGATCACCGCGTGGCGGCAAGAGTGGATCACCGCGTGGCGGCAGTCGCCGCAGTCGTGGGAGGGTTCCTGCTCGGCTTCCTCGACTTCGTCTGGATCAAGTTCATGCCCTATCCGTTCGCGGACCTAGGCAATTCCCCCGCGGTGTGGGCCGTGGCCGCCTTCGCCTTCGGCTACTGGGCCCGTTCCGGGTGGGTACGGGCCGCTCTGGGCGCCGCCACGCTGCTCGTCATCGCGGTACCCAGTTACTACCTTGCCGCCACGCTCATCCAGAACGACAACCTCGCAAACATATGGTTGTTCACCTCGATCGTCTGGATGCTGTTCGGCGTCCTCGCCGGGGTAGTCTTCGGCGTCGCCGGTGTCTGGGCACGAGAAACTGGTTGGCGCCAGATCATCTGTGTCGCCATGCCCGGTGCGGTGTTCTTCACCGAGGCCGCGATGTTGGCACGCCGGATCGGGAACCCCGACTACGGCAGTGACACGGTGTGGAATGTCGTCATCAATGCCGTTCTCGGTGTGCTGGTCATTGTCCTGGTCGCCCGGACCACCAGGCAGCGTGCGGTGGCCCTGGCGGCGGCCCTGCCCCTCGCCGTGGTGGGCTTCACGGCCTACTCCCTCGCCGGTTTCGGATGACATAGCGGTCACCGCTGATATGCCGATGTGCGGGCGTTCGGCTGACTGTCGGCGACGTCGGTCAGTGGCCTGCCTCGCGTGCCCGGGTCAGCCAGTTCTCGGCTTCGGCATGCCGGCCGGACTTCTGTAGGAGAACGCCGTAGTTGTACATCCCGTTAGGGTGTCCGGCCTCGGCAGCGCCGCGGAGCCATGGCTCCGCAGCCTCAAACTCGCCCCGCTGCGCCATGAGGATTCCCAGATTGCCCGCTGCGGCGTCGTTTCCGGCCCCGGCCGCGCGGCGGTACCACTCCTCCGCGCCGGTCGAGTCACCCCGTTCGGCAAGGGTGACGGCCAGGTTGAACATGGCCCGCGTGTTTCCGGAGTCTGCAGCTCGGCGCCACCAACGCAGCGCCGTGTCGGCGTCGCCGTGGTATTCGTGGTGCACGGCCAGGTTGCACATGGCTCGATCCTCGCCCGCGTCGGCGGCCCGTTCGTACCAGTGAAGAGCATCGGCGGACTCGCCCTGGTCCGCACACAAAACGGCCAGGCCGAACATGGCCTCCGCGTCGCCTTCGGCTGCGGCACGCCGATACCAGGGCTCCGCCGCGGCGGCGTCGCCACGAGCGGATAGCAGGTCCGCGAGCGCCGCCATCGCCCGAACATGGCCGGCCGTACCAGCTCGCGCCCCACCAGCGCTCAGCACCATCGTCGTCGTGGCGGTCGCGGCACAGTAGTAGGCCGAGGTTGTACATCGCGCCACGATGGCCAGACTCAGCGGCGCGCAGGTACCAGACCTCGGCCTCGTCCACCCGCCCGCCTTGCATGAGCGAAGTGCCCAACGCGTTCATCGCCTCGGGCCGCCGCGCCTCAGCGAGAGTCCGCAACTCGTTCGCACCAGCCCCGTCGACCGCCGACGACGCAGAACCATCCCGCCCAACGCCCAGTCCGACACCAGACCGCGCATCATCGGAAGCCGCCACCGGAGACCCCTGCCGAGGCAGTTGCTCCGCTTCCTCGGGTATCCCGCGGGACTGCAGCACCTCGCGCACCGCGACGTGCAACGCCGCCCGGTCCTCATAGAAACGAACGAACGTGTCGTAGCGGTCATCGACAAGCCGTAGCGCAGCCGCCTTCGTCAGCTCGACATTGTCCTGCTCCCGGTCAAGCGGTGCGCGCAGCACATCCAGCATGATCGGTTTGAGCCACGTGATCCTGGTCCTGCACCAACTGCACCACCGCGACCCGCTTCAGCCAGTCGTTCTGTTGCCAATAGAGCTGGACCAGGGCTTCGGCATGCTCGGGTCGGACGTCGGGCCGTGCGAACTCGATCCCGTCCCAATCCTCGGACAGGATCAGGACCCGGAACCGCTCCAACTCCCGCATGCGGGGGCACCCTACCTACCGGCGCAATGCAGCTCGCGGCCGACACGGAGATTAGGCCACGCGCGGCACTGACACGTCCTGTCCCCGCGCGCCGCGCGAACGCCACCACGAGGCCGTTCACGGCGGCGGCGTTCACCAGGGCACTCAGCGCAATGCCCGCCGAGAAGAGCAACGGGCTGGCCCAATCGTCAGGCGTCGATGTCGCCTGGACCAGCTGTCGGGGACCGTCGCGGGGCTGCTGGTCGCCGACGCCTGCAACGTCGGCCTGGTCCCGGTGATCCACCCCGGCAATCCGTCGCGGTCCGCCGCGAGTACCGTCGAGCTGGCGGCACCTGCCCGCTGCCCGACCGGCTGTGGAGGGATGACATGGACGTCGCGGTCGGGAGCGCGCGGTTCCGGGTGGGTGGCGGCCACGACGACTTCTGGCGGCGGGTCGTCGCGGGAGACTGGGAGCCGGAATCGTTCGGCGTGCTCGATCATTTCCTGACACCCGGTTCGGTGTTTGTCGACGTGGGCGCCTGGATCGGCCCGCTGACCCTGTACGCGGCGGCGATCGGCGCCCGCAGCCAAGCGTTCGAGCCGGATCCGGTCGCCCGCGCGGAGCTGCTCGCCAACCTGGACCTGAACCCGGAGCTGCACGGCCTCGTGCACGTGTCACCGGCGGCGGTCGGACCGGAAACCGCACCGGTCCGGCTGGGAAACCGCACGTCGGCCGCTGGCGGCGACTCGATGTCCAGCCTGCTCTTCGCGGACGCGGCCGTCGGGTGGGAGGTGGATTCGGTCGGGCTCGCCGAGGTGCTGGGCGGCATCGGCGACGACGAGCTCGGCCTCGTCAAGATCGACATCGAGGGCGCCGAGGTGGAGGTGCTGTCGGCCGCGGCCGGGCACCTGGCCGAACGGCGCCCGCCGCTGTTCGTCTCGGTGCACGCCCGCTTCTGGGCCGACCCGGGACCGCGCCTCGAACAACTGGTGGCGGTGCTCGCCGGCTACGACAAGGTCATGACGCCCGACCTGCGCCCGTTCGAGGCGGCCCGGATGCTCACCGAGCCGTACGCAAGCGGGCTTTTCGAGGTTGTCGCCTGCCGGTCGTGACCGCTCAGCGCAAGGGGACGACCAGCGGCTGGCACTACGACGGTGGTTGAGGTGCAGTTTGCCGGTTTCGTCGTCTGGTCCAGCTGATCAGGACGACAATGAGAGCTGTTCCCGCGGCAGGAGGCGGGAAGCTAGGCGCCGGCTGACGCGGCTCAGCCGAGCCGGTCGGGGCGGGGCCTGGAACAGCTCTGACCTACCGCCGCGAATGCGCCAGCGACGTGATCGCGTCGGGTAGTCGCGGGTCCGACCCACCACTGCGGTGGTGCCGCTCACGGACGACACGGACCTCGTCAGGCAGCCGGGTCGTCAATTCGGCCTTTGGCGGGTCTCCCCGCCCCCGGACGTGAGTCCCCGAACCGCCAGTCGGGCTCGATCGTCCCCCAGGGACGCTTCTCGACGAAGTGGAGCTGAGAATGGTGACGTCAACCGCCGAGAGCGGCGCGAGGCCGCGCTGCGCGGAACGCCCGTATCGACGGTGGTCGGGCTGGTGGCTCAACCGTTCCGTGCGGGCCAAGGGCTTGACCGTCCTCGCGGTCCCGTTGACCGTGCTCACCGCGGTGATCTGCACGGGCTTGACGTTGCAGCTCGAGGAACGTGCGGAGCGGCAGGCCGGGATCGCCGCGAACAACCTGATCCGCACCGCCCAGGCGGTTCTGGCCGACGCGATCGACGCCGAGACCGGGGCGCGCGGCTACGGGGCAACCGCGAACCGGCTGTTCCTGGACGAGTACACCGCGGCCGTGGCACGACTGGACACTGATCTGAGCGCATTGCGGCACGCCACACCCGGGCACGTCGAACGCCGACAGGCAGATGCGGTGACCCGGTCGGCGGTCGCCGAGTTCGCCATGCTCGCCCGGATCCTGACGAAGATTGACGCAGGCACGTCCGGGGCCGGGCTGATCACGGACCTACGCAGCGACAAGACGCAGATGGACCGGCTGCGGTCGCAGGTAGCCACCATGATCGACGCGCCGACCAGGTTGCTCGCCCAGAAACGGCTCGCGATCACCAGACTCGAATCGAATATCACGACCGTGTCGCTGGTCGGGTTGGCACTCGGCCTCCTGACCGGACTCGTCGGGGTCGCCCTGTTCAGTTCCGGGATCTCCCGGCGGGTCAAGGTGACCGCTGACAACGCCGACCGTCTCGGCCGCGGCGAACCGCTGCACCCGACACCGGCATCGCGTGACGAACTGGGACGCCTCAGCGACTCCCACGCCCAGGCTGAAAGGGTTCTGACCGCCCGACTCGCTGACCTGAGCGCCGCACGCGACGAGGCGTTGCTGGCGACCAGAGCGAAGAACGTCTTCCTGTCCCGCACCAGCCACGAGTTACGCACCCCGCTCAACGCGATTCTCGGGTTCTCCCAGCTTCTGGAAATGGCCGATCTCTGCGCGGAGGACCGGGACAGCACCATGCGTATCCTGAGCGCTGGTCGGCACCTCCTCCACCTGATCAACGAGGTGATCGACATCGCCCGGGTCGAGTCTGGTGAGCTGGGCCTGTCGGTCGAGCCGGTCCGGATGGACGACCTGGTCAGTGACGTCGTTGCCCTGCTCGGCCCGCTGGCCGCGGCACGGGCGATCACCGTGGAACAGGAGCCTGGCGACGGAAGCCTCGCCGTGTGCGCCGACCACCAGCGGTTGCGGCAGGTTCTGATCAACCTCGGGTCCAACGCGGTCAAGTACAACCACCATGGTGGAATGATCAGGATCGGCTCCAAGGCACACGACCGCGACACCGTCGACCTGACCGTCTCCGACACCGGACCAGGCCTGACCGTCGAGGAGATGTCCAGGATTTTCGTCCCGTTCGAGCGGCTCGACTCCGCCGAACGCGGCATCGAAGGCACCGGTATCGGCCTGCCCCTCGCTCTCGCGCTGACCGAGGCCATGCACGGGCATCTCACCGTCACCAGCAATCCTGGCCAGGGGTCGGTGTTCACCGTCAGGCTTCCGCAGGCCCCCGCCGTCGCGTCGATTCTCGACACCGAACCGCTCCTGCCACCGGTGACGGTGCTGCCCGTCAACAGCGACACCACCGCGCAACGACCTCTCGTCGTGTTGTCGATCGAGGACAACATCGCCAACAGCGAGGTCCTGGACCGCCTGTTCCGTACCTGGCCCGACGCCACCCTGCACGCGGCTCTGTCCGGGCATGCCGGACTCGATCTGGCCAGCAGACACCACCCCGACGTCATCCTGCTCGACCTGCACCTGCCGGACCTGCCGGGAGAGGAGGTACTTGCCCGGCTGCGCGCCGATCCCGCCACCGCCGACATCCCGGTCGCTGTCCTGTCGGCCGACGCGAGCCCGGCCACCATCCGGCGGCTCCAGTCCAGCGGCATCGTGTCCTACCTGACGAAGCCCTTGGACCTTCGCGAGCTCGCGACCCTGCTCAACGACCTTTCCCCACAGGCCGGCAACCCCGACAGGTCTGTCACCACCCCGAAACGGGCCTCACCTCGATGACGGCAACGGTGCTGTACATAGAAGACCAAGACGACAACATCGTGCTGGTCCAACGCATCCTGAAACAGCGGCCCCACCTCGACCTGGTGACCGCGGGTACCGGCGCCGAAGGGCTCCGCCTGGCGCAGCAGACCCGACCCGCTCTGATCCTGCTCGACCGCCAACTCCCGGACATGCTCGGTGACGACGTCCTGATGCGACTCAAGGCCGAGGACGAAACGGCGGACGCCGCGGTTGTCATGCTCAGCGGTGACACCGAGAAATCCACCGTCGCCGCGGCTCTGGCCGCAGGAGCGGCGGCGTTCCTCGGCAAGCCCTTCGACGTGTCGGAACTCCTGGCCGTCGTGGACCGGTACTGCGCATCCGAGCCGCGTTGACAACGACCCGGTACAGACTCGCGCGAAGCGCGACTGTCGTGCGCCGGGCCGCGAAATGGACAACGGCGCCGCGCGATCTCGCCTAGCCTCGCTCGCGGTCGCCGACAAACCTCAGGCAAAACCTCTATGGGTACGAGGTGGAGCCATCCGCTTCTCGCAGGTCAGCCACCACTACGGCCGTGGCGAGGGCGGGCTCGACCGGCTGAGCCTCGACGTCGCCGCCGGTGAGCGCGTCGGCATCGTCGGCCGGTCCGGCGGGCAAGTCCGCCTACTCGCACGTCGCCGGCTACCGGCAGGTCATCCGTGTCCGGATCGTCCGCGACGCGGTGCACGGGCATTCCACCGCCAAGATCGCCGGCTCGGTAGGGGTCTGTATAGTGACAACTATGCTCAATTCTGGTCCATATTGGACTTGGCCGACGATGCGGAAGTGCTGATAATGCGAGTGGTGCTCACCGGGGCGACCGGATTCATCGGGGCGGCGACGCTTCGGCACCTGGTCGACCGGCCCGACGTGACCAAGGTGACGTGTCTAGTGCGGCGGCCGGTGCCCGTCGACTCGGACAAAGTCGAGTCGCTCGTGTTGGACGACTTCATGGTGTACGACTCCGAACTGGTCGCCCGGCTGGCTGGCCATGACGCCTGCATCTGGGCCCTGGGCAGCCGCTTCGCGCCGGGCCGCGACAAGGCTCTCCACGAGCGGTTGACCGTCGGTTATCCGCTCGCGTTCGTCGAGGCGGTGGCGGCTGACGATTGTCGATTCTGCTACGTCAGCGGGTGGGGCACGAAGCCAGCGAGCCTGAAGGGCCGCGCCGAGATCGGGCTACGCGAGGTCGCCGCGCAGCGCCCGGGCCTGGACGTGTTCTGCTTCCGCCCGGCGAAGGTACTTCCGCAGGGGACGAACGCCCTGGTCCGCGCACTCTACGGGTCGCTCTCGGTTGAGGTGGACGCGCTGGTGCAGGCGATGATCCGGGTGGCTCTTGACGAGCCGGTCGGCACCCCCGAGATCATCGAAAACAAGCAGATTCGTACGCTGGGCCGGTGAGCCGGTGGGTTCCTCGCCATGGTGATGGGCCGGGTCCCGCGTCAGCCTGCGTGTTCGCGGCCGCTGCGTGAGCGTCCGTGCCGGCAAGGGTCAAGCCTGACCGGCACGCGCCTCGGCGAGACGTTTGATGTGGGCCGAGCGCTACTTCAGCAGCGCTCGCAGGTGTGGCGCGAGTAACACTCGGGTCACCAGAGCCCCCAGTGGGCCCAACGGCGCGCTGGCCGTCATGCGGTCGGTCATCTGCGTCCGGCCGTCACCGAGATCATCGAAGACGTGTTCGTGGCGAAGCGCGCGGAAGGGGCCACGGACCTGCTCGTCAACGAAGCGGTGCGGCGGCTCATGAGCGGTGATTCGGCTGGTCATGCGCCAGACCAGACCGAAGTGGCGCGCGCAGAAGGTGACCTCGTCCCCGAGCCCGACTCGCCGCAGGCCGGTGCTCGTGGTGGCTGTCTCCCGGCTCGCCGCCAGGGAAGCGGCGTGGACGTCCACATCCAGCTCCAGGTCGAAGACCACGTCGGGCGTGGCACCGATCACCGTCACGACCGCTATCAGCGCAGGCACCTCGCAAGCGTATGACGACCCACAAGACCATCCACTCGTGTGACAGTCGCGGCACGGGCTTTCGTGGTCCGTCTCGCGGCTGATTCTGGTTGTGGCGCACGCTTCTTCGAGCTGGTCTTCGAGAAGATGACGCGGCAGGCGGCGGCCATGTCGGTGCCTTGGTCGCAGATGTCGCGAGCCCGGGCGGCGAGCCGGATCTGGTAGCGGGAGTGGCGGCGGTGTCCGACAGTCCGCCATCCCGGTCGTAGCCGCGTGGATCGGCGAGGTCAGGTACCGGGGCGCCAGTTGCGGCGCCGGCCGCGGCGGATCGCGCCGGTCAGCAGGCCGACC
>JAVHVY010000257.1:0-2748 GCA_032160305.1 Actinoplanes sp. | reverse complement strand
ACTCACGTCGGTAAGCCGTTGTGCTCCGAGGCTCGTTGCGTTCTTCGCGTGCATGTACTACTCGGCGCTTCGACCGGCAGAGGTGATCCACCTTCGTGCTGAGGAATGCGATCTGCCCGAAGAAGGGTGGGGACTTCTTCGGCTCACAGGCTCTACTCAACATGCTGGCATCGACTGGGGCGACGACCCTTCCTCCGTACTGGAAGACAGAGAGCTCAAGCATCGAGCCAAATCGGTGACCCGCCCGGTCCCCGCTCCCCCACCGCTAGTGCGTGCTCTCCGATGGCACGTTGCCGCCTACGGCTCCGCCCCTGACGGAAGGCTGTTCTTCGTCCCTGCATACGGCAACAAACCAGTGTCGAAATGGTCGTACGCCAGTGCTTGGCGGAAGGCCCGGACGGCGGCCCTGACACCGGCGCAACGACGGTCGCCCGTCGCTGCCCGCCCCTACGACCTTCGCCACGCGGCCGTCTCGCTGTGGTTGAACGCGGGAGTACCCGCGCCTCAGGTCGCTGAGTGGGCGGGGCACAGCGTTCACGTGCTGCTCAAGGTCTACGCCAAGTGCATCGACGGTCAGGACGAAGCCGCGCGCCGGCGGATCGAGGAGGCGCTGGGCCTCAACGAGCCAGACGGCTGAGTTCTCGGTCGCCAAACTTTGCCGCGTATTTGCCGTGACCAGTGAGCCTCAGCCATAAACAGTGAGAACCAGTGGGACCGCGAGCGATCGGAAGCCACACCCCGACTGGCTGCGTTCGCGCAGCTCAGCCGGGGTCTGTGCTGCTTAGCGGAGGCGGACGGGAATCGAACCCGCCCGGCCCGGATGCCGGGCCACACCGGTGTTGAAGACCGGGAGGGGCACCAGCCACCTGAACGCCTCCGCCGATCACCCTAACCGCCGCACCGGCGCCGCACGCCCGCCGGCCGGTGGGCACGCCACCGGCGCCCGTGCGACAGTGCGAAGGTGACCACGACACCGACCCGACGGCTGACCCAGTACGCGCACGGCGGCGGTTGTGCGTGCAAGATCCCACCCGGCGAACTGGAGGCGGTGGTCGCCGGCCTGACCGGTGACGCCGCCCCGCACGGCCCCGGCGAGCTGCTCGTCGGGTTGGACGACGGCGACGACGCGGCCGTGGTCCGGATCGCCGCCGGCATCGCGATCATCGCCACCGCCGACTTCTTCACCCCGGTCGTCGACGACGCGTACGACTGGGGCCGGATCGCCGCCGCGAACGCGCTGTCCGACGTCTACGCGATGGGCGGCACGCCGGTCGTCGCGATCAACCTGCTGGCCTGGCCCCGCGACGTGCTGCCGATGGAGCTGGCCGCCGAGGTTCTGCGGGGCGGTCTGGCGGTCTGCCGGGAGGCCGGTTGCCACGTCGCGGGCGGCCACAGCGTCGACGACCCCGAGCCCAAGTACGGCATGGCCGTGACCGGAACAGCCGACCCGGACCGGCTGCTGCGCAACGACGCCGGAACGGCGGGCCTGCCGCTGACGCTGACCAAGCCGCTGGGCATCGGCGTGCTGAACAGCCGGCACAAGGCGACCGGTGAGCCGTTCCCGCAGGCGGTGGCGGCGATGACCCAGCTGAACCGGGCGGCGAGCGCGGCGGCGCTGGCGGCCGGGGTGACCTGTGCGACCGACGTGACCGGCTTCGGGCTGCTCGGGCACCTGCACAAACTGGCCCGGGCCAGCGGCGTCACCGCCCGGGTCGACGCGGCAGCGGTGCCGTATCTCGACGGCGCCCGCGAGTCCCTGGCCGCCGGGCACGTCAGCGGCGGCACCCGGCGCAACCTGGACTGGGTACGCCCGAACACCGATCCCGGCCACCTGCCGGAGGCGGAGCAGCTGCTGCTGGCCGACGCGCAGACCTCCGGTGGCCTGCTCGTCGTGGGTGAGGTGCCCGGCTACCCGGTCATCGGCGAGCTGGTGCCCCGCCACCCCGACGGCAGCACCCTGATCCTGCGCTGACAGCCGACCGCTAGTTTTCGCAAGATCGTCAAACCCGGAGGAGGCGGTCGGTAGCAACTGCCAGCCCGGCCGACGCCCGGGTCAGCGTGAATCCGGCCAGCACATCGGTCTCGAAGTCGGCGATGTCCTCGGGGCCTGGCTGCGGCCGTTCCGCGCGCAGGTCCCGCACCACTGCCAGCGCCAACCCGAGCCCCCTCGTCTTCGCCAGTGACGCAGAACGGTCACCTCCGCCGAGAACGACTCAAGATTCCTGAAGTTACGTCAACCCGGCCAAGTTGCTGGTCAAGCTGCATCCGGGCAACCGGTTGAGCTTCGCGTTGATGGTGAAGTTCTTCGAGATCGAGGGCCGGTTCCCGCGTCATCCCGGGGAGCTGCCGCAGGTGGCGGTCGACTTCGTGGCGCGGCAGTTGGGTGTGCAGGCCGCCGCGGCCTTCGAGGTGACCGGCCGGGGCGGTAGAGGGGTCCGCGTGCAGATCCGCGAACTGCTCGGGTTCCGGGTGTTCTCCCGCGGCGACGAGGACAAGATGATCGCCTGGCTCGCGCAGGAAGTCTGCCCGAGCGAGCTGAACGAGGACCGGCAGCGCGAGGCGGTCGGCTGCACGGGACGTCGTCGCGGCCTCCCTGGATCCGGGCGATGGCGGCGGCCCGCTCCTAGATCATCTTTTGGTGCCTGATGTCGCGGTTCTTTACCAACACTCCGTACCCGGCAGAATCGACGCTCATGAGAGCCGCGAATGCCACGGGGGCACCACGTCGACCGGGTCGGCACTGGGTGT
>JAVHVY010000235.1:0-21559 GCA_032160305.1 Actinoplanes sp. | reverse complement strand
GTTCTCCCTTGTCAGCCGGTGCGCCCAACCAGCCGCGGGCCACCGACAAACACACCGGGGGAATCATGACCAGCACCGCCACGACCGCTGCCGACATCACCGCCGACACCGCGCCCGCGACCGTGCTCTCCGCCCACGAGCAGGAGCAGCTGATCCGTCAGCATATGCCGCTCGTCGGCTACCTGGTGCGCGACATGCTCACCCGGATCCCCAACCACATCCACCGCGACGACCTCACCAGCGCCGGCCTGCACGCCCTGGTGACCGCCGCCCGCGGCTGGGACCCGGACCGCGGCATCCCGTTCAACCGGTTCGCGACGACCCGGATCCGGGGCGCGATTCTGGACGAGCTGCGCTCGCTGGACTGGGCCACCCGCTCGGTGCGGATGAAGGCGCGTACGACCGACCAGACCCGTCAGCACCTGACCATCACGCTGGGCCGCACACCGACCACGACCGAGCTGGCCCAGGCGCTCGGCACCACGACCACCGACCTGCGGCAGACCGACAACGACGTGCAGCGGGCGACCGTGCTCTCGCTGCAGGGCTTCACCACCAGCACCGCCGACGACCTGGTCACCGAACGGACGCCCGGCCCGGAGGACATGCTGATCCGCCGCGAGCAGATCGGTTACCTGCACCATGCGATCGAGTCGCTGCCCGAGCGGCTGCACGTGGTCATCATCGACTACTTCATCAAGGAGCGGCCGATGGCCGACATCGCGGCCGACCTGGGCGTCACCGAGAGCCGGATCAGTCAGCTGCGCGCCGAGGCGCTGGCGCTGCTCAAGGACGGCATGAACACCCACCTCGACCCGGAGATGGCGCCCGCGGTGGCGGACCCGGACTCGATCACCGCCCGTCGCCGCGCGTCCTATTACGCCACCGTCGCCGGCAACACCACCCTGCACACCCGCCTGGCGCTGACCAACGCGCACGGCTACTCACTGTCGGCGGCCGGCGCCGCCTGAGATCAGGACCGTTCGATCGTACGGGCCGGAGGCGCGACGCCTCCGGCCCGTGCGCGTGCCGGCTACTGCTCCAGAGCGGCCAGCACCTTGGGCAGGTCGGCGGTATGCAGGACACCGAGGCGCCGGGTCGCCCGGGTGACCGCCACGTACAGGTCGCTGAGCCCGCGCGGGGACTCCGCGATGATCTCGTCCGGCTGCACCACGATCACCGCGTCGAACTCCAACCCCTTCGCCTGCCGCACGGTCATCAGCACAATCTGGTTACGCAGATCGGGCTGCTCTCCCACGGCGGCCTCGGGCAGCGCCGCCACCAGCGCGGCGCCCAGTTCCTGCTCGACCGCCGCGGGCACCAGCACGCCGAGGCGCCCGTCGCCGGCTTCGGCCGCTTCCCGGCGTACCGCTGCGGTCAGCTCCTCGGCAAGCGCGGCGGGCCGCACCCGCCGCGCCCACGGTTCGACGCCGGCCGAACGGACCGAACGCGGTGGCCGCAGCGACGGGTCGACCGCCGCCAGCACCTCCGCGGCCAGCACCATCACCTCGGCCGGGGTGCGGTAGTTGACGGTCAGCTCGGCCAGCCGCCAGCGGTTCGACACGTACGGCTCGAAGACCTGGCCCCAGGTCGTCGTGCCGGCCAGCTCGCCGGTCTGGGCGACGTCGCCGACTACGGTCATCGACCGGCTCGGGCAGCGCCGCATCAGCAGCCGCCAGGCCATCGGCGACAACTCCTGCGCCTCGTCCACGATCACGTGGCCGAAGACCCAGGTGCGGTCGGCACCGGCCCGCTCGGCCGCGGTGCGGCTGTCGACGTCGGCATACCGCTCGGCGAAGGCGCTCGCGTCGACGACGTCACCGGCCGACAGCAACTCGTCCTCCTCGTCCTCGAAGTCGAGCGACCGGGAACCGGCGACGATCTCGAGCACGCCTTCCGCATATTCGACCGCCCGCCGGCGTTCGTGCGCGGCGGTCCGCTCGGCCAGCGTCTCGTCGACGCCGAGCAGTTCGGCCAGCTCGTCCAGCAACGGCACGTCGGCCGGCGTCCACCCGGCCGAGCGCTCGCGCAGCAGCAGCGCGCGCTCGGAGTCGGTCAGCTGCGGCGCCGCCGTCGCCAGCCGTTCCGCCGAGCTGAGCAGATCGCGCAGCACCCGGCGCGGCGTCAGGGTCGGCCAGAAGTCGAACAGCGCCCGCTGCACGTCCTCGTCCTCGCGCAGCTCGCGCCGGGTCTCGGCCAGATCGGCCTCCTCCAGCAGGTTGTCGCCGCCGAGCGGGTCGGCGCCGATCCGCTCGGCGATCTGCAGCGACAGCGCGTGGATCGCCTCGGTGACGAAGACCTGCCGAGCCACGTTGTGCGGCCGGCCGGTCCGGCGGGCCACCGCGCGCGCGTCCTCCAGCACCGCCCGCTCGATCCGCAGCGGATACCCGTCGTGGTCGACCTCGACGTAGTCGTCCGGCACGGTCTGCCGGTCCGCCACCGCCTGGGGCAGTACCTCCAGCATCGACGTCCGGCCCTTGACGGCCGCCGCGGTCGGCGACTCGGCGGCCCGGGCCCGCAGCCCGGGGAACATGTCCCCGAGCGTGGCCAGCAGCACACCGGTCTCCGCCAGCGACGGCAGCACCTGCGAGATGTAGCGCAGGAAGGTCGCGTTCGGCCCGAGGATCAGCACACCCTGCTTGCTCAGCTGCTCCCGGTACGTATAGAGCAGGTAGGCCGCGCGGTGCAGCGCGACGGCGGTCTTGCCGGTGCCCGGCCCGCCCTGAACCACCATGATCCCGGGCAGCCGGGCCCGGATCACGTCGTCCTGCTCGGCCTGGATCGTCTCGACGATGTCGCGCATCCGGCCGGTGCGGTTCGCGGTCAGCGCGGACAGCAACGCCGCCTCGCCGGTCACGTCCTCCCGGGCCGCGATCCCGCCGAGCGCCGGATCGAGCACCTCGTCGTCGATCGCGGTCAGCTCCCGGCCCTTGGTACGCAGATGCCGCCGCCGGGTCACCCCCTCGGGCGAGACCGCGGTGGCGAGGTAGAACGGACGTGCCGCCGGGGCCCGCCAGTCGACGAGCAACGGGTCGAGATCGCGATCGGAGTCGAAGAGGCCGATCCGGCCGATGTAGCGCGGATTGTCCGCGGTGAAATCGAGCCGGCCGAAACACAGACCGTTTTCCACGGAATTCATCTGGGCGAGCTGTTCGGCGTAATGACTGCGGGTCGCCTCCCGCTGGGACCGGCCCTGCGGGGTGCCCCCGGCCTCGAGCAGGATCGCCCGCAACCGGTCGTCTGCCTGCTCACGCAGCAGATCGAGGCGCGCGTAGAGCCGAGCCAGATACGCCTGCTCGCTCGCGATGTCACCGTTGGCGATGTCGTTCCGCTGAAGGTGGGCGGAGCTTGACAAGACCACTCCTCGCTGTGGTAGCATTCCCGAGTCAGCCACCCTTATCGATGGCTTTTTTCATGCACATGGAAATGCTTAGAATAGCCGACGATTGATGGCGCCGTCACCACCGCGTCAGCCCACCGAGGTCAGACCCGCGACCGCCGCTCAGGCGGCGATCGGCAGGCGCTCAGGCGGCGATCGGCAGGCCGTCCGGACTGGTCAGCGCCAGCCGGCTGCGCAGTGTCCCCCGGCTGGCGATCTGCTCGTAGTAGGCCGACCGCCGTCGGGCCACACACCCGTCCTTGGCCGGCGACTCGGCCGCCAGCGCCGGGTCGAGGTGGGTGTTCAGCCCGTCCTTGAGCAGCACCAGCGCCTCCGCGCGCAGCTGCGACACCCGCGACTCGGTCACCCCGAGTTCGGCCGCGATCTGCACCATCGGCCGCTCCTCGAAGAAGCAGCCGGTGATCACCGCCCGCAGGCGCTCCGGCAGCGCGTCGATGGCGTGCCGCAGATAGCCCAGGCGCTCCCGGCGGATCAGCATCTCCTCCGGGCCGACCCCGGGCTCGGTCACCATGTCGTCCGCACCGGCCGTCGCGAAGCCCTGCAGACTGAAGACCACCGCCCGGCGTACGTCGTCGTCCGCCGACTCGATGTCCTCGACCGCGCAGCCGAGCCGTCCGGCCACCTCGGCGATCGTCGGCGTGCGGCGCAGCTCGGCGGTCAGCTCCTGCCGCGCCAGGTCCGTACGCCGGGCGCGCTGCCGCACCGAACGGCTGGCCCAGTCGAGCCCGCGCAGCTCGTCGAGCAGGGCCCCCCGGATCCGCGCGGCGGCGAACCGGGCGAACGGGACACCGCGCTCCTCGTCGAAGCCTCGGGCCGCGCCCACCAGGGCGGCGTATCCGGCGGACAGCAGATCGTCGCGGTTCACGTGGGCTGGCACCCGGGCCAGCATCTCGCGGACGAGGTGGCCGACCAGGGGCATGTGCTGCCGCACCGTGTCGTCACGGCGACGGTCGACAATGAATGCACCGCTCATCAGGGGGTCTCCTAGCAAACCGGCCAGGGGACGGGGGGTCCTGGCACTGAGGAAGACGGTGGGCCGCGGGAGGTGCGGATCGGGTCGAAGCCGGGTGCAGCGCAGTTGCTATCGCGGATCGCGTACACTTGATCTCGCAGCCCGCTCAGTCTTGCCTCGGGCTGCCTTCGGTTCGACCACCACGCGCCGCGACCGCGCTCAGCACGCTTCACGATCACGGTCTGCGCCGGGCAGGACGACCTTCTCCAGCGTTCGGAGTTTCTTACTACATGTCTTCGTTCATCGACCTCGGCGTGCCCGCAAAGCTCGCCGCGGCCCTCGCCGACCTCGGCATCACGTCCCCGTTCCCGATCCAGGCCGCCACGTTGCCCGACTCCCTCGCGGGTCGCGACGTGCTCGGGCGGGGCCGCACCGGATCGGGCAAGACCTACGCGTTCGTGCTGCCGCTGCTCGCGCGGCTGGCGGCCGCCAAGGCGCCCCGCAGGCCCGGCCGTCCCCGCGCGCTGATCCTGGCGCCGACCCGGGAGTTGGCCACCCAGATCGACGCGGCCATGGCGCCGCTGGCCAAGCTGCTCGGCCTGCGCACCATCACCGTCTTCGGCGGGGTCGGCGCCAACCCGCAGATCCGCGGCCTGCGCGACGGCGTCGACGTGCTCGTCGCCTGCCCCGGTCGGCTCGACGACCACCTGCGCAACGGCCACGCCAACCTGGACGCGGTCGAGATCACCGTGATCGACGAGGCCGACCACATGGCCGACCTGGGCTTCCTGCCGGTGGTCCGGCGCCTGATGGACCAGACCCCGCGTACCGGCCAGCGGATGCTCTTCTCCGCCACGCTGGACGGCGGCGTCGACGTCCTGGTCAAGCGCTTCATGCACAACCCGGTGACGCACCACGTCGACTCGGCGTCCGAGGCCCCGATCGAGATGAGCCACCACGTGCTGCACGTCCGGCACGACGACCGCTTCCCGGTGCTGGTCGACCTGGTCGCCGCGCCCGGGCGGTCGGTGGTCTTCACCCGTACCAAACGCCGGGCCAAGACCCTGACCCGCCAGCTGATCGCCGCGGGCGTGCCCGCGGTCGAGTTACACGGCAACCTCGCGCAGAACGCCCGCAACCGCAATCTTTCCGCCTTCTCCGACGGCAGCGCGGAAACGCTGGTGGCGACCGACATCGCCGCCCGAGGCATCCACGTCGACGACGTCGCGCTGGTGATCCACGCGGACCCGCCGATCGAGCACAAGGCCTACCTGCACCGCTCCGGGCGCACGGCCCGGGCCGGCAACGTCGGCACGGTGATCACCCTGATGACCGACGACCAGCAGGGCGATGTCCGCGACCTGACCCGCAAGGCCGGCATCAAGCCGACCACGACCAGGACCAGGCCGGGCGACGCCCTGCTGGCCAAGCTCGCTCCGGGCGAACGCACGTACAGTGCCCGGTCGGCGATGCCGGTCGGGTCCGATCTCGACGACGAGCCGGCCGGCCGGTCCCGCAGCGGATCGGGTGGCCGGGGCCGGGGCCGCTCGGCGGGCACCCACGGCACGGCGACGACCGACCCGGTCGCCCGGTCCCAGGCCGGCGGTCGCGGCGGCCAGGCCCGTCGGGGCCAGGGCGGCCAGCCGCAGAACGGTCCGGCCCAGAACGGTCCGACCCAGAGTGGCCGCACCCAGGCCGGACGCACCTCGGCCGGCCGGCGCGGCGGCACCGGCTCGATCCCGGTGCACAGCACGACCACCACCGGCCCGGGTGTCTCGACGAGCAGCGCGGCGGCGTTCTCCTCCGGCACCCGCGTCGGCGGCCGGCGGGGCTCGCGCTGACCGGCACGTCAGGCCCGCGGGGCTCGCGCTGACCGGCGCGTCAGGGCGCCGGGATGTCGACGGCGATCTCGGCGCCGAGCCGGTAGCCGTCGAGCAGATCGAGATCGTCCCCGCTCCAGAAGCGCCCGGGGTCGTACCAGTTCGGCTTGTGGCCTCGGGCCAGCAGACCCATGTCCTCGTAGGTCACCGCGACCACCTCGGCGCAGTAGGCCGTCTCCAGGTTGGCCTGCTCGTTGCCGGCGGGCTGCCACGGCGCCCGCAGCTGCGGCACCCGGCCGCGGGCCCACCGCCAGGCCAGTTGCGCCGTGGACGGGAACGGCGTGCCGTCCAGCCGGGCCACCGTTTTCAGCGCCTGGTCCTCCCGCTCCTTGGTGACCGGCTGCTCTAGCTGGCGCAGCCAGCCGCGCTGTCCGTAGCGGTGCGCCCAGACGGTGACCGCGTCGCGCAGGTCGTGCAGCTGGACGCCACGCTGGAACGTGCCGGACCACAGATCCGGCAGGCGCTTGCCCAGCTCGGCGTGCCACATCAGAGGTTGCATGTCGTCGACCGCAATGACCATGCCGACGTGGTTGACCGGGCTGTTGGTCAGCGCCTGAATGGCCCGGTCCGGCCCGCTGCGGCCCCGAAAGATCCAGAGATCACCCGTCCGGGAGAGTGCGATGGCCTCGTCGAGGCTGATGTCGGCAACCACGTGTCTATCCTCAGCAGATGCGTTGGTGGAAAGTAGCGGGACTGGCCGGACTGGCGGGCGTGGCGGCGACCGGGGTGGTGCTGGCCCGGTCGGAGCAACGGCGTCGCGCCTACACCCCCGAGGAGATCCGGGAGCGGTTGCACGCCCGGGTCGCCGAGACGGCCGATCCGGCTGACGACAAGTAGCTCGCTCAGACTACGGCGGCGTCGCGCAGCAGGGTCCACAGGCCCGCGCCGTCCGGCGCGGAGAACCAGGTCTTGCCGCCGGAGCCGACTGCCTCCGGGTTGGCGGCCGGCCCGGGGATCGCGCCGGCCAGCACGGCCTGGGTCGGCGACAGCCGGCGGATCGCCACCGCCGAGACGTTCTCCGAGTGGCTCTGCGCGAACTCCGAGTAGATCTCCTGGTCGTGCTGGCCGTCGTCGCCGATCAGTAGCCACCTGGTGTCGGGGAACTCGGTGGCCAGCCTCCGCAGCGTGTTCCGCTTGTGCTCGCGGCCGCTGCGGAACCAGCGGTCCGGCGTCGGCCCCCAGTCGGTCAGCAGCAGCGGCCCGGCCGGATACAGATTGCGGGACAGGAAGCGGGTCAGCGTGGGGGCCACATTCCACGCGCCGGTGGACAGGTAGAACACCGGGGCGCCCGGGTGCGCGTTGACCAGGCGTTCGTAGAGGACGGCCATGCCCGGCACCGGGATGCGGGCGTGCTCGTCGAGGACAAACGTGTTCCACGCCGCGAGCAGCGGGCGGGGCAGGGCGGTGACCATCACGGTGTCGTCGATGTCGGAGATGACGCCGAACGTGACGCTCGGGTCGACGACCCGGATCGGCGCCTCGGCCGGGGCCGCGCCGTCGGTGGTCAGCCGGACGCTGGCCCAACCGGCCGCGAGGTCGCCCTTGACCCGGCAGTCGACATAGCCGCTGCGGTCGGTGTACGTCTCGTGGATCTGGTCGCCGATCTGGATCAGCACCAGCGCGCCGTGAACCGGCGAGGAGGTGAAGCTGCGCCAGCCGCGCACCTTCTCGAGCCGGCGGCGGACCTGGCTGCTGCTGGTCAACACGACCCGGGCCATCACCCGGGCCCAGCCGGGTCCGCCGTACCCGGTGTAGGCGGTGATCACCGGCCGCCAGCCGCGCTGGCGCAGCCGGCGCTCGATGATCGCGTGCGCGGCGTCCTCGATGCGGGCGGCCCGGTGCAGCTGGGCCGAGCCCACCGCGGGACGGGCCGAACCCACCGCGGGCCGGGCCGAGCTTTCCGCGGGATGGGGCGGCGGTTGCGCAGGCAGGTTCTCCGCCGGGATTGCCGCCACACCGAACCTCCTGATCATCTGTCATCACCGACGTCCGACGGTACCGTGTGGGTCCGACAATCGCGGGAGAACGCCACGGGATGGCGGCCGACGGATGACCATTGGTCCACATTGGGTTAAACGGGCGCCGCGGGCAGCGGCTGGGTCGTCTGCCACTGCTCGGCCCACCACAGGTTCGCGGCCGACGGCGCCGGCTCACCCGAATGGATCTTGGCGGTGACGGCCTCGGCCCGCAGGCCCCGCAGCGCGGCGCCGGCCGACTCGGCCAGCCGCCAGGCACGCCGTTCGCGCGCCGCCGCGTCCCGATAGGAGGCGAAGCGGTGCTCCCGGATGGCCACCCGCAGCGTCACCTCCTGCGCCACCGGGTGCATGCGGGCGTCCCAGCCCCGGTGCGCGAGGGCGTCGTTGAGCTGGCTGATCGACAGCTCCCGGCGCCGGCACGCGGCGGTCGCGGCGTGGTGCAGATAGCGTTGCCGGTCGGCGGCCTCACCCTTGGCGCGGCGCCGCCTCAACAGCGGGTAGGCCGAGGCGGCGATGGCCCGGCGCGCGGCGTCGTCGGCCTGGTCGTAGGCCGTCCAGGCAGCGTCCACGCCGGCCTGCGCCTGGACCCATTCGGTCCGGCGTTTCGTCGCGTTCGCGGCAGCCCGATCGACCACTTCGGTGATCTCCTCGGCGTAGCGGCTGCCGTCGTCTGCCGGGGCGACCTCGTGCTCGCCGTCGGCGGGGTGGTGGACGGCCTCGCGGATCACGGCGAGGCCGCCGGACAGGGCGGGGCGGTCGGGCAGGGCGGGTTGGCCGGGCAGGGCGGGTTGGCCCGGCAGGGCGGGGCGGCCGGGCAGGGCGGGGCGGCCGGGCAGGGCGGGGCGGCCGGGCAGGGCGGGGCGGCCGGGCAGGGTGAGGGCCGCCACGACGACGCCGACGGCGAGCACGAGGGTGATCCAGATGACGGCGGCTTGCGGCACGGAGGTCCAGAGGCTCTGCAGGGCGGATTCCATGATCAACACCTTCTCGATGCGGGTCGTTCACGCTGCGCAAGGGGGAGATTTCTCGGGTACGGGCACAGAGCACCCACCGAAGCAGGCCAGGGGTGATCAGATGGCCGGTGGAGCGCGCGGGGCGGACTTCCGCGGGCGTGCACCGTGGATCGGTGTCCCGGGCTCGACCCGGGCGCCCACGAGATCGACCGGCATCGGCACGACGGCCGGCCGGATCGTCGCGGCCTGATCGGTTGCGGTCATCGAAACGGGAGTCTCAGCGGTCGCCGCGACCGTGGAGACAGCGGGAGCCGCGGCCGCCTCCTGCGGGTCGACCGACGTCCAGGTGTGCGACCGTCTCGACGATCGCCACGTCCACAACCTACCGGTGTGCCACGTCTGTGCCTAGATCGATTCCGCAGGCGTGCTTTGTCGCACTCGGCGCAGGGGTCGCGGCGTCCCGCGAATGAGGGACCATGGACGGGTGACGAGCAAGAGTGTGACCGAGCTGGCCGGCTGGGTCGGCGACGGCGCGGTAGCCGTGCTCAGCGGCGCGGGCCTGTCGACGGAGTCCGGCATCCCCGACTACCGGGGCCCGTCCGGGGCCGCCCGGCGCCTCGCCCCGATGACCTATCAGGCCTTCACCCGGGACCCGCTGGCCCGCCGGCGGTACTGGGCGCGCAGCCATCTGGGCTGGCGCACGATCGGCGACGCGCGGCCCAACCGCGGCCACCATGCCATCGCCCGCCTGCAGGAGCTGGGCGCGCTGGCCGGGATCATCACCCAGAACGTGGACGGCCTGCACCAGGCCGCCGGCGCCACCGGCATCATCGAGCTGCACGGCAACCTGGCCTGGATCACCTGCCTGGACTGCGGCGACAGGATCCCCCGCGCCGAGCACGCCCGGCGGCTTGAGCGGGCCAACCCGGACTTCGCGGCCACCGTACGGGCGATCAACCCGGACGGCGACGCCGAACTGGCCGACGCGGAGCTGGCCGGTTTCACGGTGGTGGCCTGTTCGTCGTGCGGCGGCCTGCTCAAGCCCGACGTCGTCTACTTCGGCGAGACCGTGCCGCCCGAGCGGGTCAGTCGCAGCTTCGACCTCGTCGCCGGCGCCCGTACGCTGCTGGTGCTGGGGTCGTCGTTGACCGTGATGTCCGGGCGGCGGTTCGTGTTGCGGGCGGCCAAGGACGGCATCCGGGTGGCGATCGTCAACCAGGGCGCGACCCGCGGCGAGCCGTACGCGGCCCTGATCGTGGACGCGCCGCTCGGCGACGTGCTTCCAGAGATCCTGCGCCGGGTCGAGCTGGGTACGCAGACTCATTCGCGCAGCGGCGTCCCGGCATAGATTTCTGCCCATGGCCTCAACCACACGCGCCGCACACTCCATAATCATTTCCGGACTTCTAGCGCTGGCTACCGTAGGCGCCTACTGGCTCTTCCTCGGGCGCGACCAGACCATGCAGTTGGACCCGGCGACCGGCAACTACGGCGGACCGTGGACCACCGGCCAGGTGGCCGGCTGCGTGCTCACGATGCTGGTGCTGCTGATCGGCGCCGTCTGCGCCGGGCTGCGGCCGGTGCTCGCGGCCGCGGTCATGACCCTCGCCTTCGTCGTGCCGTGGACAATCCAGGCGGCCGCCACGGACGAGACCGGCATGTACGGGGTCGGCCTGATGCTAATCCTGGTCGGGATGGGCTTCGGCACCTGGCTGGTGGCGCTGCTGACCGCCGTGGTGGCCCGAGCGTGGCGGCCAGAGCGGCGCCGGGGCGCTCACCCCGGTCCGGACGGGATCGCTTGACCCGACCGGGCGGGTCACCACGGGTGGCCCGCCCGTTTCGCGGAGAAAAGATCATGCTGACCGGCCCACTAACGACGGTGACCCGCTTTGGTTATCGTCTCGAAACCTAAATTAAGTCGGTGGCGCGTTGACGTGACCGGGCTCACTCGGGTTTACTGCCGGAACCGCTCCCGAAACCGGTTCCGAAACCGGGGCTTAACCCGCACGAGACACCCCCACGGAGGACCAGTTGCCGATCACCATCGCCGATGTGGCGGCCCGGGCAAAGGTCAGCAAGACGACCGTATCCCGGGTGCTCAACGGTAAGGGTGAGCTGGACGAGTCGACTGCGGCGCGGGTGCGCAAAGTCATCGAGGAACTCGGCTACGTGCCCAGTTCGCGGGCTGTCGGGCTGGCCCGCGGCCGGACCCGCGTGGTCGGGATGCTGGTGCCGTCGTTGACCTGGCCGTGGATCGGCGAGGTGCTGCAGGGCGCCGTCGACGTCCTGGAGACGGAACGCTACGGCCTGCTGCTGTTCACCTGCAACCGCGGCGACGAGTCGATGCGGCAGTTCGGCGCCCAGGTCTCCGCCAAGAGTTTCGACGGCCTGTTGGTCATCGAGCCCGAGGGAACCCTCGAATACATCGCCACCCTGCACGCCCGCGGGCTGCCCGTCGTGCTCATCGATGACCGCGACCACCAGCCGGGTCAGATCCCGAGCGTGGGGACCACCAATCACACCGGAGCCGGCGCCGCCGCCCGGCATCTGTTGTCGATCGGCCGCACCAAGCCGATCGTCATCGCCGGCCCCGAACGCTTCGGCTGCACGCAGCAGCGCCTTGCCGGCTTCGCCTCGGCATACGCCGAGGCCGGCCACCCTGTCCCCGCCGAGCGGCTGCTGCCCGGCGACTTCACGATCGCGTGCGGCTTCGAGGGCGTCCAGCAGGCGCTGGCGGACGGCATCGAGTTCGACGCGGTCTTCGCCCACAACGACCTCTCCGCCACCGGCGCCATGCAGGCGGTGCTGGACTGCGGCCGGCGGATCCCGCAGGACGTGGCGGTCGTTGGCTTCGACGACATTCCGATGGCGGCGCACACCCAGCCGCCGTTGACCACTGTGCACCAACCATTGCGCGAGATGGGCGAAGCCGCGGCACGTACGCTGCTCGCCCACTTCGAGGGCTCACCCCTGCCCAACCGTCCCACCGTCATTCCCGCAACCTTCACGGCCCGCGGCTCGACCGCGTCGCCATAACCGACCCGGCCGTCAGCACCGAGGCCACCCCCGCGCCGCACCACGGTATCGGCCATGGCCGAATCCTTGGCTCGTCGCACGCCCGTCCGCGGGCAACCTCTCACCCGAACCGAATACCCCGAGGAGTTCTTGATGCAACGAAGGAAACTGTTCGCGGTCGCCCTGGCGGGCGTGCTCGCCACGGGCGGGATCGCCGCTTGCAGCGACTCGCCCAACGCGAACTCGAAGTCGGCCAACGGCGGAACCACGTTCCTCACCGTCGGCATGCCGCAGGGTCCGCAGACGGAGAACTTCAACCCGTTCCTGTCCACCTCGGCCGCGAACGCGCTCGGCTTCAAGTGGATGATCTACGAGCCCCTGATGATGTGGAACCCGGTCAAGCCGGCCGACGCCTCGAAGCCGTGGCTCGCCACCGGTGCCGAGTGGGACGCCGCGTTCAAGAAGGTCACCATCACCGTCCGCGACGGCGCGACCTGGTCGGACGGCCAGAAGCTGACCGCTGACGACGTGGCGTACACCTTCGACATGATCAAGGGCAACAAGGGCCTGAACTCCAACAACACCCCGTACAACACCATCGCGGCCAGTGGCAACACGGTGACGGTGACGTTCGCCAGCTCGATGTTCGTCTACAAGGACAAGTGGCTGGGCCAGACCCCGATCGTGCCCAAGCACATCTGGTCGAGCATCGCCAAGCCGGACACCGACGTGAACAAGACGCCGATCGGCTCGGGCCCGTACACCCTGAAGTCGTTCACCCCGCAGACCACCATCCTGGACGTCCGCACCAGTGGTTACTGGCAGGATCTCCCCCAGGTCAAGGAACTGCGCTACACCGCATACACCGACAACGGCTCGCAGACCACCGCGCTGAGCACCGGCGCCTCGGAGTGGAGCTTCGTCTTCGTCCCGAACTACAAGACCGTGTTCATCGACAAGGACCCGGCGCACTACAAGGTCTGGGCGCCGCCGGTCCTCGGCATCCACGGCCTCTACATCAACACCACCAAGAAGCCGTTCGACAACGTGGCCCTGCGCCAGGCGATGAACATGGTCGTCAACCGCGAGGACATCTTCAACAAGGCCGAGTCCGGCTACTTCCACCCGCTGGTCAGCAGCGTGACGGGTCTTCCCTCGCCGGCCGGTGACGCCTACGTCGCCCCCGACTACAAGGGCAAGAACCAGACCGTCGACGTCGAGGGCGCCAAGAGGGTCCTCGCCAACGCGGGCTTCAAGCTCAACGGCACCAAGCTGACCGACCCGAGCGGCAAGCCCGTCAAGATCGAGCTCAAGGACCCGGCCGGCTGGTCGGATTACCAGACCTCGCTTGAGATCGTCAAGGACAACTTCGCGCAGATCGGCATCGCCGCGACCATCGTCAAGGCGAACCAGGACGCCTGGTTCAAGGACGTCGAAGAGGGCAACTTCGAGGCCGTGTTCCGCTGGACCAACGGCGGCGCTACCCCCTACGACCTCTACCAGACGGTCATGGACGGCTCGCTGCTCCAGCCGGTCGGCAGGCCGTCGCCGGCCGGTGACTTCGGTCGCTTCAACAACCCGCAGGCGACCGCGGCGCTGAAGGCCTACCAGAACGCGACGGACGACGCGGCCCGCACGGCCGCGATGGCCACGCTGCAGAAGGTGTTCGTCGAGCAGGTCCCGATGATCCCGGTCGGTGCCGACAACATCGGTATGGAGTACAGCACGAAGAACTGGACCGGTTGGCCGGACGACACCAACCCGTACGGCTCCGGACAGCCCACCCAGGCGAACGCGATTGACGTGGTCTTGCACCTCAAGCCCGCCACTTCCTGATCGCCAGCGCCGCTCCCCGGCCGTTCTCGGCCGGGGAGCGGCCTCGCGATGGTTCCGACACCCCCTTGAATAGGAACTCGGCATGACGTTGAGCCAAAACGCCAAGGCGCCGGCCAGCGAGGTGGTGCTTGAGGCCGTCGGCCTGACCAAGCACTTCCCCGTCCGCCGGCGGTTGCGCAATTTCTTCAGCAAGACGCACGATGCGGTGCACGCCGTCGACGACGTGAATCTGGTCCTGCACCGTGGCCGCGTGACGGCTCTGGTCGGTGAGTCCGGCTCGGGCAAGTCCACCGTGGCCCGACTGCTGTCCCAGCTCTATCCCCGCACCGCCGGGGACATCAAGCTGCACGGCACGACCATCACGGTCAAGGGCGGGCGGAACTTCCGCAGGTACGCGGCCCGGGTGCAGATGATCTTCCAGGACCCGTTCGCCTCGCTGAACCCGGTGCACACGGTCCGCTATCACCTGACCCGCGCGCTGAAGATCCATCACAACGCGGGCAACACCGACGAGGATCTCGAACGGGCGCTGTACGACCTGCTCAACCGGGTCAGCATGACGCCACCCGAACGCTACCTCGACAAGTTCCCGCACGAGCTCTCCGGCGGCCAGCGCCAGCGCGTCGCCATCGCCCGGGCCCTGGGTTCCGACCCGGAGGCGCTGCTGGCCGACGAGCCGGTGTCCATGCTGGACGTCTCGATCCGGCTCGGCGTGCTCAACCTGCTGCGCGACCTCAAGGAACGCTTCAACCTGGCGATCCTCTACATCACCCACGACATCGCGTCGGCCCGCTACTTCGCCGACCACACCCTGGTCATGTACGCGGGCCGGATGGTCGAGGGCGGCGACAGCGAGACCGTCACCCAGTCGCCGGCCCACCCGTACACCCGGCTGTTGATCGGATCGGCGCCCGACCCGGACCGCCTCACCGGGGATCTCGCCGAGGTGCAGGACCAGGGCAACGGCGAGCCGCCGAGCCTGATCCACCCACCGGCCGGCTGCCGCTTCCATCCGCGCTGCCCGATGGCTATGGCGCGCTGCACCACCGACCTGCCGGTGCAGATCGAGATCGGCGACGGTCCGGGGCACTGGGCGGCGTGCTGGCTCTACGACGAGGAGACCGTGCGGACGCAGCGGCCCGGCTCGGCCGTGGCCGCACTGAACGGACAGGAGGCGGGCAAATGACCTACCTGCTGCGGCGGATCGGGTTCTACATCTTCACGGCGTGGGCCGCGATGACCATCAACTTCTTCATCCCCCGGATGATCCCGGGCGACCCGGTCAAGTCGATGCTGTCCCGCTACCAGGGCCAGATAAGCACCGACGCGATCCAGTCGCTCTACACGCTGTTCGGCATCGACCCGAACGAGAGCGTCTGGTCGGCGTACGGCAAGTACTGGGTCCAGCTGTCGCACGGCGACCTCGGCCTGTCGTTCATCGCCTTCCCGTCGCCGGTGACCACCGTGATCACGGGCGCGCTGCCGTGGACGGTGGCCCTGGTCGGCATCACGACGATCATCAGCTTCTTGATCGGCACCAGCCTGGGCGTGCTGGCCGGCTGGCGGCGCGGCTCCTGGGTCGACGGCCTGCTCCCGGTCACCACGTTCCTGTCCTCGGTGCCGTACTTCTGGCTCGGCCTGATCTCGATCTACCTACTCACCGGCCCGGGGAGCTTCTTCCCCGCCTCCGGCGGCTACGACGGCGCCTACATACCGGCCTGGGACCAGTACTTCATCCCCAGCGCGATCCAGCACAGCCTGCTGCCCGCGCTGACCATCCTGATCTCGTCGGTCAGCGGCTGGATCCTGAGCATGCGCAACATGATGGTCACGGTCTCGGCCGAGGACTACATCACCGTCGCGCACGCCAAAGGCCTCACCGACCGGCGGGTCGCCCTGAGCTACGCGGCCCGCAACGCCCTGCTGCCCAACGTCTCCGGCTTCGCGCTGGCGCTGGGCTTCATCGTCGGCGGCACCCTGCTGGTGGAGATCGTCTTCTCCTACCCCGGGCTGGGCTTTCGACTGTTTCAAGCGGTCGGCGCCAAGGACTACCCACTGATGCAGGGCATCTTCCTGGTCATCACCCTTTCGGTGCTGGTGGCCAACCTGATCGCCGACGTCGTCTACCTGCTCCTCGACCCGCGTACCCGCAAGGAGGGCTGACCGATGACCATTCCCACCTCGAGTGTCCAGCAGGTCATCCCCGGGCAGGGCGCGATGGCGCAGCCCGAGGCCGCCAAACCGACCAAGGCGAAACGCCAGGCGTTCCGCTTCGTCTCCAACCCCAAGGCCGCCACCGGCCTGGTCGTGCTCGGGATCTACATCCTGTTCGCGATCATCGGTCCGTGGGTCGCGCCGTACGACCCGGACGCGCAGAGCAACGACCTGGTGCAGCCGCCCTCGGCCGCGCACTGGTTCGGCACCACCCACCTGGGCCAGGACATTCTCAGCCAGATCCTGGTCGGCACCCGCGGCGTCATGGTGGTCGGCTTCGCCGCCGGCATCGTGGCGACCGCCCTTTCGGTGCTGATCGGCGTCACGGCCGGCTACCTCGGCGGCGGTTGGGACGACTCGCTCTCCGCCCTGTCGAACGTCTTCCTGGTCATCCCGGCGCTGCCGCTGATCATCATCGTGGCGTCGACGATCGACGCCGGCTCGCTGATCGTGGCGCTGGTCGTCGGCCTCACCTCGTGGGCCTGGGGCGCCCGGGTGCTGCGGGCCCAGACGCTCTCGCTGCGCCGCCGCGACTACGTCGAGGCGGCCCGGGCCACCGGCGAGACCACCTGGCGGATCATCTTCTTCGAGATCATGCCCAACCTGACCGCGATCATCGCCTCCGGCTTCGTCGGCACGGTCATCTTCGCGGTCACCTCCGAGATCACGCTGGCCTTCATCGGCATCGGCGGCATCTCGAACTGGAACTGGGGCGAGATCCTGTTCTGGGCGCAGAGCCAGCAGGCCCTGGCCCAGGGCGCGTGGTGGTGGTTCATCCCGGCCGGTCTGGCGATCGCCTTCCTCGGCACCGCCCTGTCGCTGGTCAACTTCGGCATCGACGAGTTCGTCAGCCCACGGCTGCGCAGCGCCGGCAAGACCAAGATCAAGACCGCCTCCGGGCACACCGTACGGATGCGCGTCGGCTTCACGCCGGTGCTCGCCAACACGGCGGAGCCGCACACGCACGCCAAGTCCATCCCGGGGCTGAGCCCGAACGGCGCGACCCCGTCGGCACGGAGGGAGTCCGCGTGAGCGGCGAACCGGTACTCGAGATCCGCAACCTCAACGTCGACTACGGCCTCGGCAACTCCAGTGTGCAGGCGGTCCGCGACGTCAACCTGACCCTGCACCGCGGCGAGGTGCTCGGCCTGGCCGGCGAGAGCGGCTCCGGCAAGTCCACCCTCGCGTACGGGCTGACCCGACTGCTGCCGCCCCCCGGCGTGATCACCGGCGGCAAGGTCATCTACCACCCGGAGAAGGGCGACGCGTACGACGTGCTCGGCCTCACCGACCGGGAGTTGCGGGACTTCCGCTGGGCCGAGACCGCCATCGTGTTCCAGGGCGCGATGAACTCGCTGAATCCCGTACACAAAGTCTCGACGCAGTTGAACGACGTTCTGCAGGCGCACGAGCCGTCCATGTCCTCACACACCCGGCTGGCCCGCTGCCGGGAGATGCTCAAACTCGTCGGCATCTCCCCGGACCGGATGGACGCCTACCCGCACCAACTCTCCGGCGGCATGCGCCAGCGGGTGATGATCGGCATGGCGCTGATCCTGCAGCCGCAGGTGGTCATCATGGACGAGCCCACCACGGCGCTCGACGTGGTGATGCAACGGCAGATCCTGAGCCAGATCATCGAGCTGCGCGAACGCCTGGGCTTCTCGGTCATCTTCATCACCCACGACCTGTCGCTCCTGGTCGAATTCTCCAACCGGATCGCTATCATGTACGGCGGCCGGATCGTCGAGGAGGCGCCGGCGAGCGCCCTCTACAAGGACTCACTGCACCCGTACAGCGCCGGCCTGCTCAATTCGTTCCCCGCGCTGCGTGGCCCGCGGCGTGAGCTGAGCGGCATCCCGGGCTCCCCGCCCGACCTCAAGGGCATGCCGACCGGCTGCTCGTTCCACCCGCGCTGCCCGAAGGCGTTCGACCCGTGCGCCGCGTACATCCCGGTGCTCGGGCGTCCCGACACCGCCGACGGCTCGACCCGCACCGTGGCGTGCTGGCTGCACCCGGTCAGGGAGCCCGTCGGCTAGGGCAGCCCTCCGGACCGGCCCTCCGCCCCGGAGGGCTGGTCTGTCGCGCCCCGAAGACCCCCACATTCTTCAGGAGAACGATGAATCCCACCGCCACGTCCGCTTCCGGGCTCCTACTGCCCACCGCCGACTTCCCCGCCTCGTTCAAGTGGGGCGTCGCGACGTCGTCCTACCAGATCGAGGGTGCGGTCGACGAGGACGGCCGGTCACCGTCCATCTGGGACACGTTCAGCCGGGTCCCCGGCAAGGTCTTCGACGGCGACAACGGTGACGTCGCCTGCGACCACTACCATCGGATGCCCGCCGACGTCGCGCTGATCAAGAGCCTCGGCGTGGACACGTACCGCTTCTCCGTGGCGTGGCCCCGGGTCCAGCCGGACGGTCGCGGCGCGATCAACCCGGCCGGCCTGGCCTTTTACGACCGGCTGGTCGACGAGCTGCTGGCCGTCGACCTCGACCCGTGGGTGACCCTCTACCACTGGGATCTGCCGCAGGTGCTCGAGGACGCGGGCGGCTGGCCGAAGCGCGACACGGCGTACCGGTTCGCCGACTACGCCATGCTCGTCTTCGACAAGCTGCAGGACCGCGTCGATACCTTCACCACCCTGAACGAGCCGTGGTGCTCGGCCTGGCTCGGCTACCACGTCGGCGTACACGCCCCGGGCCGCACCGACTTCGACGACGGCATCCACGCGGTGCACCACCTGCTGCTCGGCCACGGCCTGGCCACCCAGCGGATGCGCGCGGCCGCCACCACGGCAAAGAGGCTCGGCATCACCTTGAACATGGGCACCGCCGACCCGGCCACCGACACCCAGCCGGACCGCGACGCCGCCCGCCGCGCCGACGGGATGGGCCTGCGGATCTACCTGGACCCGCTGCGCCACGGCCGCTACCCCGACGACATGGTGGCCGACCTGGCCGATCGCGGCACCGCCTTCCCCGTCCAGGACGGGGACCTGGAGATCATCTCGGAGCCGTTCGACGTGCTGGGCGTGAACTTCTACTTCGGCCAGGACTTCAGCGGCATCGACACCGACGGCTCGACCGTCGACTCCGAGGGCCACCCGGTCGTCCGCGAGATGCACCCGGGCACGGCCCGCACGGCGATGGACTGGCCGATCACCCCGGAACGCCTCACCCAGCTGCTGGTGCGCCTGCACCGCGACTACCCGGGCCTGCCGATGGTGATCACTGAGAACGGCGCCGCCTTCGACGACAAGGCCGACGAGTCCGGCTACGTCCGCGACGACGACCGGACCAGCTACCTGGCCGAACACATCGCCGCCGTCGCCGACGCCCGTTCCCAGGGCGCCGACGTCCGGGGCTACTTCGCCTGGTCCCTGATGGACAATTTCGAATGGGCCGAGGGGTACGCGAAACGCTTCGGCATAGTGCACGTGGACTATGTCACTCAGAAGCGAACCCCGAAACAGAGCGCACTCTGGTTCCGCGACAACATCCACCGGGTGCGCGGGCTCTGACTTTCCCGGCCGCGTTCAACTTCTCCCACGGCTGACGGCGCGGCGGTGAGCCGACCGTGACACCGCCAGCGCGGGGCTGGCCAGGGGCAGACCGCCGTCGTTCAGCAGGCTGGCGATGGGCAGCGTCGCGGCGCCCATCGCCACCGCATCGGGGCCGAGCTGACACAGATCGATCCGGGTCCGCGAGTACGGCCGGCGCAGAGCGTTTCGGGCGGCTGCGGCACGAATGTCCGGAAGAAAGCGCTCTCCCAACGCCAAGCCCGCGTGCCCGCCGAGCACGATGCGCTCGGGCGAGAACAGATTGACCAGCCCCGCGATCCCCGCGCCGAGATAGCCGACCGTTTCACTGATCACTCCGGCGGCCTCCGGGGAGAGCACGCTGTCCCCGGCGAGCATCCGGTTGAGCAGCGTCGCATCGACCGGTTCGCCGGTGATCGCCGCCAGCCGGGCATTGACCGTGTCCGCTCCGATGTACGCTTCGAGGCACCCGTTCGCGCCGCACCGGCACAGGTCTCCGTCGTACACCAGCGTGGTGTGTCCCCACTCCCCCGCGCTGCTGTTGGCGCCGTGGTAGCCGCGGCCGTCCACCACCACCGCCGCGCCCACGCCCGTGCCGACCAGGATGATCACGGCGTGCCGGGCTCCACGCCCCGCACCGAACCACATCTCGGCCTGGCCCAGCGCCTTCGCCCCGTTCTCGACGAAGATCGGCATCCGGGTGCCGGGCCGCAACAACGCGCCCAGCGGCACACCGTCCCAGCCGGTGGTCTGCGAGTAGACGACGGCGTCGGCGCCCTGGTCGACCACCCCGGCGACACCCACCCCGAAGCCGAGCACCTCGCTCGCCTCGACGCCGGCCTGAGCGATCACCGTCGCCAGGCCTTCGAGCAGTGTCGCCGCCGCGACCTGCGGGTCAGCGGCGTCGGTCAGCGCGTACGACGCGACGCCCAGGCGGGACATGGCCAGGTCGTAGAGCTCCACCAGGACCCGGGTCTCGCCGACGTCCGCACCGACCACGTAGCCGTAACCCGGCGCGACCCGCAGCAGCGCCCGGGGCCGGCCGCCGTCCGACCCGACCAGCCCGGCCTCCTCGACCAGACCTTCGTCGATCATCTCGCCGATCAGGTTGCTGACACTCGCCTGGCTCAGCGCCGTGGTGTCGCCCAACTGCTGCCGGCTCTGCCGCCCGCCGTGGAAGAGATCCGTCAGCAGGCTGGCCCGGTTGGCCCGGCGCACGTCCCGCACCGTCGTCCGCCTGGTCTCCAACGCCGCACCACCCGCCCTATCCACTGTCATCAAGCTGACATCTAACGCTATCCCCGGCCCGGATGTCTCCCAGGCTGCGCGAAAACCACCGGCGAATGGCCTTCTGCGTGCATTACGGTCGGCCTCGTGACCGGCTATCGGCGCGTCAACCGGGCGAACTTTCGGGAACTCCTTCATCGGCCCTGCGCCCCGGGCGGAAGGATCAGCGCGTCCAGCGTGCCGTGAGTGCCCATGCACACCACGCACAACGCTCTCGTGGCATCCGGGTACCTGACCGTCGACGGCTCATACGCATGCGGCGGGTACGTCATCGTCTGGACGACTCCTCGCGCCTGCACACTGAAGTGGTAGCAACTGTGCATCCGGCCGTTCGGGTAGGCGCGGGCTAGATCCGGGGTCGCCGTCGGGATCAGGACATCGCCGTGCCGCCGGAGGGTGCTCACGTCCTCGCAGACCTCCGAGTGCACCAGCACGGCGGGCGGATACTCACGCGGCATCCCGGCCACCCTCTCCGACCGTCCGGCCGCAGGCCCGCAGGATCGCC
>JAVHVY010000222.1:0-3125 GCA_032160305.1 Actinoplanes sp. | reverse complement strand
GCGCACTACTGCCGCCATCGCCGCCGCGGCCAGGCCCCGTCCGCGGAACTCCGGGTCGACCCACACGCCCTGGACCTGTGTCGTTCGCCTGGTCACGATGGCCAACTCGGCCTTGAAGACCACTCGGCCGTCCATAAAGCGGGCGTACGCCCGTTTCGCCCGAACCAGCTCGATGATCCGGCGCCGGTAACCGCGCCCGCCGTCGTCGAGCATCGGCGATACGCCGACCTCTTCGGTGTACATCGCCACCGCGGCCGGGAAGAGCAGGTCGACCTCGGACGACTGCACCAGCCGCACACCCGGGTCCGCTTCGATCGACGGTTCGTTGGTGGCGACGAGCAGCGGCTGGTTGGGCCGGATGTCGCGGGCGGGACCCCAGTGCCCGCCGAGCCGGTTCCACAAGTCGAGCACCGCGTCGGCCCGACCGATGATCGACGAGCAGATCCGCGGTTCGGCGCCGAGCAGGTCGGCGAAGGCCGCCACCGCGGCCGGCCTCGCGCACACCGGCACGAGGTGCGCGCCGGACCAGATCAGCGACTCGGTCTTGCGGCTGGAACTGTATCCGTAGATCCGGCCGTCGGCGCGCCACCAGTTCAGGCCGTGGGCAGCTACACGCTCGGCGATCTGGGCACCGGCGTAGGGGTCTCGGTCGAGTATCCGCTCGACCGTCGCCCGCTCGGATTCACCGAGCTGGCGGATCGGCACCGTCAGCACGGCTATCAGATTGCCAGATGATTGCCGTCACGCGCCCACCGTCCCCCGCCAACCCAAGAAACCCGCAGAATCTCTTGTCCCCGATACGTTGCCGATATATCGTCTAACTATCGACAACAGATCGGAGATAGTCATGAGACACGAACACCTGCGTCACCTGCACGAGGCCCGGATGCGCGGCTTCGGTTTCCCGAGCGGATTTCCGTTCGGCGGCGGCCCCGGCGGCGGCTTCGGCGGCCCAGGCGGCTGGAGCGGTGGCCCCGGCGAACGCGGCCAGCGTCGCGGCGGCCGCGGCTCCCGTCCCAATGTCCGTCCCGCCATCCTCGCGCTGCTCCTCGAGCGGCCGATGCACGGCTACGAGATGATCCAGGAGCTGGAGAGCCGCACCGGCGGCATCTGGCGCCCGAGCCCCGGCTCGATCTACCCGACGCTGCAGCTGCTCGAGGACGAAGGCCTCATCCAGGCCGAGTCGGCCGGCGGCCGCAAGGCCTACACGCTCACCGACGCCGGCCGCGCCGAGGCGGAGACCGCGGCGGCCAACCCGCCGTGGGCCCAGTTCACCGACGACACCATGTCGCAGGTGCAGGACTTCCGAGACGCGGCGGTCGGCATCATGAGCGCGCTCAAGCAGGTCGGCTTCAACGGCACTCCGGACCAGCGCGCCAAGGCGCTCGAGGTGCTCAACGAAACCAAGCGCAAGCTCTACGCCATCCTCGCCGACAGCGAGTGACCAGGCCGAACACTGCCGGCAGGGCGCACCGTGACGGTGCGCCCTTCCGGCATGTGGGTGCGGGTCAGTGGACTGTGATGGTCGGGCCGGGCAGCAATTCGCGCAGTTCGTCCGGGAGGTCGGCGCCCATGTCGTCGGCCAGGCGCAGGGCCTCCTCGACCAGGGTCTCGACGATGATCGACTCGGGGACGGTCTTGACGACCTTGCCCTTGACGAAGATCTGGCCCTTGCCGTTGCCGGAGGCGACTCCCAGGTCGGCCTCGCGTGCCTCGCCCGGACCGTTGACGACGCAGCCCATGACCGCCACGCGCAGCGGCACCGGGAACCCGTCGAGAGCGGCCGTGACCTGCTCGGCCAGTGTGTAGACGTCGACCTGGGCACGGCCGCAGGACGGGCAGGAGACGATCTCCAAGCCCCGTTCGCGCAGGCCCAGCGACTCGAGGATCGCGTTGCCGACCTTGATCTCCTCCACCGGCGGCGCCGACAAGGAGACCCGGATCGTGTCGCCGATGCCCTCGGCCAGCAGCGCCCCGAAGGCGACCGAACTCTTGATCGTGCCCTGGAAGGTCGGGCCGGCCTCGGTGACGCCGAGGTGCAGCGGGTAGTCGCATTGCTCGGCCAGCTGACGGTAGGCCCTGATCATCACGACCGGGTCGTTGTGCTTGACCGAGATCTTGATGTCGCGGAAGTCGTGCTCCTCGAACAGCGAGCACTCCCACAGTGCCGACTCGACCAACGCCTCGGCCGTGGCCTTGCCGTACTTCTCCATGATCCGCTTGTCGAGCGAGCCCGCGTTGACGCCGATCCGGATCGGGATGCCGGCCGCCGAGGCCGCCTTCGCGATCTCCTTGACCTTGTCGTCGAACTGGCGGATGTTGCCCGGGTTGACCCGGACCGCGGCGCAGCCGGCGTCGATCGCCGCGAAGACGTATTTCGGCTGGAAGTGGATGTCGGCGATGACGGGGATCTGGGACTTCTTCGCGATGGCCGGCAGCGCTTCGACGTCGTCCTGGGACGGGACCGCGACACGGACGATCTGGCAGCCCGAGGCGGTCAGCTCCGCGATCTGCTGCAGGGTCGCGTTGACATCCGAGGTCAGTGTCGTCGTCATCGACTGCACGCTGATAGGCGCGCCGCCGCCGACCGGCACGGAGCCGACCATGATCTGGCGGCTCTTCCGGCGCGGGGCGAGCGCCGGCGGCGGAAGGGCCGGCATACCGAGGCTGATGGCGGTCACGTCACTCACCTGAAGATCGAGATCGGGTTGATGATGTCGGCCGTGGCGGTCAGCAGGGTGAACGCACCACCGATCAGAATGACCACGTAGGTGACCGGCATGAGTTTGAAGTAGTCGACCCGGCCGGGATCCGGCTTGCGGAGCCGGGCGTAGAGCCAGGACCGGGCCTTCTCGTACCAGGCGATCGCGAGGTGTCCGCCGTCGAGCGGCAGCAGCGGCAGCAGGTTGAAGATCCCGACGAAGAGGTTCAGCCCTGCGATGAGGAGGGTGAAGCCCGCGAGCTTGTCCTGCCAGGACTCAGGGGCTGCGGCGATCTCGCCGCTCACCCTGGCCGCGCCGACGGCCCCGACGAAGCCCGCGGGGTCGCGGTCCTTGCCGTAGAGCTTCGTGATCGAGCCGAGCTTCTTGGTGAACGTGTCGTAGGTGCCGGTGACGAGCTGGCCG
>JAVHVY010000193.1:0-13259 GCA_032160305.1 Actinoplanes sp. | reverse complement strand
TGATGTCGCCGACGGTGCGGTAGCCGTGCTCGCCGGCGTGCGCGGCCTCGGTGCGGTTGGCCTGCTCGAGTACACCCGGGTTGGTCTCGGCGACCATCTTCTCGCAGTAGTCCACCCCGACCAGGTTCTCCTGGAAGATGTTGTGGTCGAACATGTACTCGGCCGCCTCGCCGAGGTTGACGATCCACTCGCCCAGGGGCGGCGGCTTCACCCCGTAGGCCATGTTCTGCGTATAGCAGGAGCAGGTCGCGTGGTTGTCGCCGCAGATCCCGCAGATCCGGCTGGTGATGAAGTGCGCGTCGCGCGGGTCCTTGCCCTTCATGAAGATCGAGTAGCCGCGGAAGATCGAGCTGGTGCTCTTGCACTCGGCGACGATCCGCTGCTTGAAATCGATCTTCGTGTAGATGCCCAGGCTGCCCACGATCCGGGTGATCGGGTCCCAGGCCATGTCGACGAGTTCGGTGCCGTCCTGCGTCGAGGTCATCGCTGCTTCTTCCCGTTACCAGGTGCGGGTGGCCCCCGTGGCCAGATCTCTGCCGGGCCTGCGCCACTTGGGCTCCCGGTCGAGGGTGTGCGTGGTGACGGCGCGCAACCGCTTGACGGTCCGGCCGTAGACGCCGACGGCGTTCGTGGAGAGCTTGCCGCCCGGTGGCTCGTCCATGAACGGCATGAACTTGTCCGGGAAGCCCGGCATCGTGCAGCCGATGCAGATGCCGCCCACGTTGGGGCAGCCGCCGATCCCGTTCATCCAGCCGCGTTTGGGCACGTTGCACTTCACCGTCGGCCCCCAGCAGCCGAGCTTGACGATGCACTTGGGGGAGCCGTACTCGTCGGCGAAGTCGGCCTGCTCGTAGTAGCCGGCCCGGTCGCAGCCTTCATGCACGGTCGCGCCGAAGAGCCAGGTCGGGCGCAGCGCCTCGTCCAGCGGGATCATCGGTGCCTGACCGGTGGCCATGTAGAGCAGGTAGGTCAGCGTCTCGGACAGGTTGTCCGGCTGGATCGGGCAGCCCGGCACGCAGACGATCGGGATGCCGGCCTTGGACTTCCATTCCCAGCCCAGGTAGTCGGGCACGCCCATGGCGCCGGTGGGGTTGCCGGCCATCGCGTGGATGCCGCCGTACGTCGCGCAGGTGCCCACCGCCACCACCGCGGTCGCCTTCGGGGCCAGCCGGTCCAGCCACTCGCTCGTGGTCATCGGCTGCCCGGTCGCCGGATCGTTGCCGAAGCCGCACCAGTAGCCCTCGTCGTGCAGCTGCTCGTTCGGGATCGAGCCCTCGACGACCAGCACGAACGGCTCCAGCTCGCCGCGGTCGGCCTTGAAGAACCACTCCAGGAAGTCGTCGGCGCCGCCGGTCGGCCCGCACTCGAAGTCGATCAGCGGCCAGTGCACGGCCACTTGAGGCAGCCCCGGCAGCGCCCCGAGGGCGATCTCCTCGATGCTCGGCTGCGTCGCCGCGGTGAGCGCGACCGAGTCGCCGTCGCAGCTCAGGCCCGCGTTGATCCACAGTACGTGGATCAGCGTCTCCGCCGCTTTCAGTGCTTGCGCTGATGGCATGAAGACCGCTTTCCGGGGTCGACCGGCCCCTGCGCCACCGGAGTCGACACTCGGCCCACCTGTGTGACGCACCTAACACACTAGTAGTCCACCGTGGCCTGATGTCAACGACGGCGCGGAGGTAATGCGGCCGCGGCGCAGGTGACGCGGACCTCGAATGCCCGGACCCGGGTGCCTGATCCCGGCTAGATCCGCAGGTCGCCGAGGGTCGCCAGCAGGGTGCTGGGGTCGGTCTCCCGGCCGTAGAAGCTGCCCTGGGCGCTGCTGCAGCCGGTCCCGCGGACCAGCGCGTCGTCGGCCGCGCTGGTCACGCCCTCGACGGTGACCTGCAGGCCCGCGCCGGCGGCGGCCGTCCACAGGCCCGGATCGCCGAGCAGCGAGCTGCCCGCGACGATCTTCAACCCGGTGATCGGCACCAGCTCGGCCCAGCCGGACAACGGCAGGACGCCGTCGCCCCCGACGACGGTCAGGTGCACCCCCCACGCCGACACCGCGCACAGTGCCCGGCGCACGGGCTCCTCCTCGACGGCCGCCCCGTCGCAGATCTCCAGGACCACCCGTCCCGGTTCGAGTCCACTGAGGATCAGGGTGCGGGCGAGATCATCGGTGAAGTGCGGATCGCGCAGCTGCCCCGCGCTCATCTTGACGTTGGTGCGCAACGGGTCGGCCGACCCCAGCGCCGGCCAGGAGGCGACCTCCTGGCAGGCGGCGGCGAGCACCCAGCGGCTCAGCGGCATCGCCAGGGCCTCGTTGTCGGCCGCCGCCCCCGGCCAGGGCGGCCAGTGCGGTGTCGGCTCGTCGTCCGGGCCGCGCAGCATCGCCTCCACGGCGGCCACCCGCCCGCTGCGGAAGTCCACGATCGGCTGGTACCAGAGGCGGAACTGGCCGCCGCCCGTGCCCACCTGCGGCCCGGCGGTGAGCGCCTCGTGCGTGCCGGTGCTCTCCATCATCCGGCGATCCTGGAGCACGCCGGCGAGCAGCTGGTGCTCGCTGCGCGCCGCGTGGTGCCGGGCGACCGCGTCCTGCAGACACCGGTCCAGCACCTCGGGCGGGCACGGCTTGTCCAGGAAGCGGAAGACCTGCCCGTCGTTGATCGCCCGGATCGCGGTACTCAGCTCGGTCTGCCCGGTCAGCAGCATCCGGGTGGTCTGCGGAGCGCTGGCGCGAACCTGGGCCAGGAACGTGGCGCCGTCCATGCCCGGCATCCGCATGTCGCTGATCACGACCGCGAACGGGTCCTGGCTGTGCAGCACCGCCAGCCCCTCGGCGCCGCCGTCGGCGGTGACCACGTCGTACTGGCGGTAGAGCTGGCGGCGCAGACCGGCCAGGATGCGCGGGTCGTCGTCGACGAGCAGCACCCGGGGCCGCTCGGTGGTCACGGTGCCGCGACCTGGGCCGGCAGGCTGACCACGAAGGCCGTCCCGTTGCCGGGTGACGACTCGACTCGGATCGCGCCGCCGTGTTTCTGCACCACGCTCGCGTACGCCATGCTGAGTCCCTGTCCGGTGCCCTTGCCGACCTCCTTGGTGGTGAAGAAGGGATCGAAGATGCGTTGGCTGGTCGCCTCGTCCATGCCTATCCCGTCGTCGCGGATCACGATGTGCACCATGCCGGCGACCCGGGTCGTGCCGATCGAGATGTGCCCGAGCGAGCCGTCCGGCCGGGGTCCGGCCGCTTCGATCGCGTGCGCGGCGTTCACGATCAGGTTGAGCACCACCTGCTTCAGCTCCCCTTCGTAACAGGGGATGAGTCCGACGTCGGCGCCGAGCCGCAGGTCCAGCTGCGCGTGGTACTTCCACTCGTTGCGGGCGACCTGGGCGGTGCTCTCGACGGCGCGGTTCACGTCGACGTCGGCCCGGCCCTGGCCCGGGTGGGAGAAGTCCTTCATGGCGCGGACGATCTGGGCCACCCGCTCGAGCCCTTCGAGCGACTCGGTCAGGGCCGAGGGCACCTCGTCGATGAGGAAGTCGACGTCGACCTCGCCGAACAGCTCGCGCAGGCCGTCCATCGGCGGCATCTCCCGGACCGCGCGGACCAGGGTGAGCAGCTGATCGAAGGCCTTGGCCACGAAGCTGGTGTTGTCGGAGACGAACTGGATCGGTGTGTTGATCTCGTGCGCGATGCCGGCGGCGAGCTGCCCGATCGCTTCGAGCCGGTTGGCCTGGTTGAGCTGGCGTTCCAGGTCGCCGATGCGGGTGACGTCGGCGCCGATCCCGATCACGCCGCCGACCTGGCCGACGGCGTCCGGCTGGGGGAGCACACTCATCAGCACGTTGCGCGCCGTGCCGTCCGGGCCGGGCACCGTGACGTGATGGTCGACGGCGGCTTCGCCGGTCCGCAGCACCTCGGCCTCCAGGTCGGCGAGGATGCGGCCGAGTTCATCGTGCGCGCCGGCGGGGCCGTCGGGCTGGCCGAGCAGGTCCGTCTGCCCGTCCAGCCCGCGCATGGCCAGGAACGCGCCGTTGTGGCCGCCGTAGCGCCCGAGCGCGTCCTTCCAGTAGATCAGGTGCGGGATCGACGAGATCACGCCGGTCAGCACGGCCTTCTCGACGGACAACTCGCGGGCGAGGGCTTCGGCCCGGGCGGTCGCCGCCAGCCGGGCCCACTCCGCCCGGCGGGCGGCGGTGACGTCGTGCTCGACACCCATCAGGCGCACGATGCCGTCGTCGTCGACCACCCGGTACAGCTCCACGCGCAGCCACTGGCGCCGGCCGTGCTTGGTGCGGCACTCCAGATCCGGCATCACGATCGGCCCGGCGGTGAGGGCGTCCAGGTCGATCTGGGCAAGCTGGTCCGAGCCCAGCAGCGCCGTCCGGGTCTGGCCGACGGCCTCGGCCGCGGTGTACCCGCTCATCTGGGTGAACGCGTCGTTCACCCATTCGACCACCCCGTCCGCGTCGGCGATCATGACCCCGGCGTCCATGTGCCGGGCGACCAGCGCCAGCCGGGACGCGTCGCGGGTGGCCTGGCGCAGTTCCTCCTGGGTGTGTACCTGCTGGGTGGTGTCGGCGAGGGTGACCACGGCGCACCCGGCTCCGGTCCCGTGCACCGGGTCCACCCGGACCCGCCACCACTGCTGCTCGCCGTCCGTGTCGATGTGCCGGTTGTCGCCGGCGACGGCCGGCCCGCCGGCCAGCACGGCCTGCCCCGCGGCGGCGGCCTCGTGCAGCAGGAACGCGAGACTCGGCGCGGAGCCGTCCGCGAGGTCCGCCAGCGAGCCGTCGGACCGGCGGGTGCAGCCGGCCCATCCGAGCATCAGCCGCCACATCTGGTTGGTGTCGATGATCTGGCCGTTCGCGTCGAGGATGCACAGCCCGGCGTCGATCGAGTCGATCACACTGCGGATCAGTTGCTCGGCCACCTCCAGCCGGTCGGTCCGCTCGCTCAGGCGGCGCTGCAGGGTCAGGTTGCGTTGCCAGGTGGCGATGGTCGCGGTGTCCGGCAGGCCGGCGGTGCGGCGTTCCGCTCCGGCGATGAGCGCCTGGATGGTGCGCCGCTGCTCGTCGATCACCTGGGTCAGGGCGGTGCGGTCGGGCTCGCCGCGCCGGCCGGTCTCAGCTGTCTGCACGGCTCCGCTCCTCTCTTGCGCATCGAACGACGACGGGACGGTTGTCAGGCGAAGGCAACCGCGACCATGGTGTTGTTCATGTGCATGCCGTTGAACTGCTCGCCGTACGTGCTGAAGCCCGCCACCGCGTTGTCCGCGAGAATCTCGCCCGCGGCCCCGGCGATGCCGGTCTTCTCGAACTCCAGCCGGCGCAGCACGCAGTCGAAAGCGAGGATGCCGCCGATGCCGCCGAGCTCGGCCCGGATGGCGGCGAGACACTCGGTCAAATGCGGGATCGGCCGTACCGAGCGCCCCACGCGCAGGACGTCGCCGGCCTCCACCGCGGCCAGCAGGGTCAGGGCGCCGGCCCGGTCCGTCGCGGTGATACTGCGCACCCAGTCCGATCCGGCCGCGCGAAGGATCAGCGGGTGCTGGGAGAAGACCGTCGGATCCAGCTGATCGGCCGGCAGTCCGACGGTCTCGGCGTAGCTCTGCGCGGCCGGCCGGCCGTTGAAGGCGTGCACGATCCGCCGCCGCGGGTCGACGTCGGTCGCCACCAGAACGCTCTCGGAGGGTTCGTGGTGCTGCAGCCGGAAGGTCCGGAACGGCGCGTCCAGGCGCACCATCGTCACGGTGGCGATCTTCGCGCTGAACCGCCCGTCGTGGTAGACGGCCATGCTGTCGTAGGTCAGGCCGTCACCGGCGGAGCCGCCGATCACCGCGACGCCACCCAGGGCGGCCATCAGGTGTGCCGCCAGCAGATCCTCGGCGCTGCCGGCCCCGTCGACCAGCAGCAGGGCGAAGCCCTCGCCGTCGTCGAGCAGGGCGCGCAGCCCGGCGAGCTCCGCGTCGGAACGCTCCACTGCCCCGGTCGGGTCGTCCATCGGGCTCAGGGCGATCGTCCGGGCCCGCAGGCCGCCGCCGGTGAGCGCGACGGCCAGCACGCCGGACCGCTCGTAGCCGTCCGGTCCGATGTTTCCCGAGCTGGTACACCCGACGACGCGGTCACCGGCCCAGCGGCGCAGCTCCGGCCCCAGCCCGTCGAGGTCGTAGCCCGGGGTGACGAAGACGGCGTACAGGTCGGCGTCGTTCCCGAGCTCCGCGGCCAGTTCGGCCACCGCGTCGGCTGGTACGGAACGCAGCGTGACCGAGGTCGTCATCACTACGCGGCTGCTGTCGTCTCGGGGCCCGGACGGGTCCATAGCGCGCTTCGTTCTCTCGCCGCGTCCCGGCACCCTGGCGGTGCCAGTACCCGCGAATCGGCCGGTATCAGGTCGGTTAAATATAGCCTCAAAAAGGTTATTCCGGTCGGAGTGGCGAGGATGGGGCGATGGCGAAACAGATCCTGCTCGTGGACGACGAGCCGAAGTTGCTGGACGGGCTGCGCCGCAGCCTGCACGGACACCACCCGGTGGACACGGCGGGCTCCGGGGCCGACGGCCTCGCCTGCATCGCCGGTGCGGCGGATCCCTACCGGGTCGTGGTCTCGGACATGATGATGCCGGGGATGAACGGCGCCGAGTTCCTCGCCCGCGCCCGGACGGCGAGCCCGGACTCGATCCTGATGATCCTCAGCGGCCAGGCCGATCTGAGCTCGACGATCGCGGCGGTGAACAGCGCCAACCTGTTCCGTTTCCTGACCAAGCCGTGCGCCGCGGAGGAGTTCGGCCAGGCGCTCGACGCCGCCCTCGAACAGCACCGGCTGCTGCACGCCGAACGGGAGTTGCTGGAGCGCACCCTGAACGGCACCGTGGAGCTGCTGACCGATCTCGTGAAGGTGGCCCACCCGGTGGCCGCCGCCCGGACCGAGCAGATCCTGGCCCTGATCGACTCGCTCGCTCCCGACGCGGGCTGGGAGCTGCGCATCGCGGCCCGGCTCGGGCAGGTAGGGCTGCTCGCGATCCCGGACGAGGTCGCGCTCCAGGTACGCCCGGGCGAGCGGCTCACGGACGAGCTCCACGACATCTACCACAGCCATCCCGTGCTCGCCGGGGACCTGATCCGGCGCATCCCCCGGCTGGAACGGGTGGCCGACTGGATCGCGGCGCAGCCCACCGAGCCGGACGAGCCGCGCAAACCGGCGCCCGGGCAGGACGCCCCGGACCGCCTGATCTACGACACGGTGATGGCCTTCATCGTCGGCGTCGAGGCCGGCCGGACTCCGGCGGCGCTGTCGGCGCAGCTGGCGGCCGGCGGCCAGTACCCGAAACCCCTGCTGGAGGCGGCGGTGCTGGCGTTCGCGGCCGCGAAGGTCCGCCGGCCCCGGCAGGTCACCGGGAGCAAGCTGACCGTCGGCATGCTGGTGAACCAGGACGTCACGACCAACACCGGGCTTACCCTGCTGCGTGCCGGCGAGGTTCTGACCGAGTCGATGGCCATCCGGTTGCGGCACTTCGCGGACGGCGTAGGCCTGGTGGAGCCGATCGACGTGCTCGTGTAGCGCTGCGGGCGGGCGTCGGGACGGCCCCCGCCCGCAGCTGCGCTCAGCGGCCGGTGGTCCTCGCTGTAGTGGCCCGGCCGGCGACGGCCTGGGCGCGGGCGGCGGCCAGGCCGGTTCGGAACGTGGTCAGGTCGGCGATCACGGCGGCCCGGGCCGGACCGGCGGCGCGTACGGCGGTCATGGTGGTGGCGGCGGCGATCCGGGTCTGCCAGGTCGCGGTGTCGGCCAGTGCCTTGGTGATGTCGGCCTGCAGTGTCTTCTTCGCCGCCGCGGTGAGGCGCGGGTTGGCCGTGATCCGGGTGCGCAACTCGGTCAGATTCGTGGTGATGCTTCGGGCCCGCTCGCTGACGTGCGAATGTACGCCGTCGACGGTGTGTGCCGGCGTGGTGGCCACACTGGCTGGCGCGGCGAAGGCGGCGGTGCTGGTCGCGGTGGCCGCCCCCACCGTGGCGGCGCCCGCCGCTCCCAGCAGGCCGAGGATACGAATGATCTTCACGATGATCTCCCAAATGGGGTGCTATGGCAATTCCCTCTCATACTGGTCATATCTGCGTGAAATGTCATGAAACTTAGGGAAACTCCAGTTCAGCGTTTCGCCCGTGCGGGGTAAGACCCTTACGGGCAGCTGAGCTGCGGCGGGGGGAAATTCACACCGTTGAAACCACTGGCACGGGGTCGGCTGCGTTAAAGTCCGGCCATCCTCGACGACATTGATCCCTTCATCGGCACAGCGGCGACGGACCTGCCCCGGGCAGGTGGTCTGGCCGCCTCCTGGTGGTGGCCCAAGCCCCAGGTCGGCAACACCCATCCCGGTGCCACCTCGCCGCTGGGCATGGTGTCGGCCTGCGCCTACTCCGGCGCCTACCCGACCGGCTACGGGCGCTACTCGAAGAACACCGAGGGCGTGCCCGAGGAGATGTTCGACCGGGTGCAGGCGTCCGGCTTCACCCACTTCCAGCAGTCCGGCACCGGGGCGATCCGCAAGTACTACAACTACGTCCGGGTCACCCCCATGGTGCAGCCGCTCGACGAGCTGGGCCAGTCCTGGGGGCTGCACGACGAGGTGGCCGAGGCCGGCTACTACGCGGCGACGCTGGACACCGGGGTGCGCTGCGAGATCACGGTCGGCAACAAGGTCGCGGTGCACCGGTACACGTTCCCCAGGCACAGCAGCGCCCGCGTCGTCATCGACATGTCCTGCGGCGGGCTGGGCATCGAACTCGGCCGGACCGTACCGCTGCAGGCCCAGGTGGAGAGCATGGGCCACGGCCGGGCCCAGGGCACCGTGGTGATGGAGGGCGTCCCGCTGTCGGTCCACATCGAAGTGGACAGCCCGAACTGGCGCCAGATGCTCTGGTACGACCGGCGACTCATCGACGGCGGCACCCGGCTCGACTTCGACAGTATCCGGCACACCACGCTGCGCCCGTTCGGGATGCTCTTCATGGGCTCGGCGGAGCCGGGGCAGACCATCGAGGTGCGGCTCGGCTTCTCCCTGCGCGGCCACGACCAGGCCCGGCGCAACCTGGAACGCGAGTGCGGGAAGGACCAGCAGTCGGCGTTCGACACGGTGCGCACGAAGACCCGGGCCCGCTGGGCCGACCACGTCGGCCGGATCCAGGTCCAGGGCGGCACACCGGCCCGCCGCACGGTGTTCGCGACCTCGATGTACCACGCGTTGATCAAGCCGTGTTTCGGCGACGACGAGAGCCCGTTCTGGCCGACGTCCGGGCCGTTCGCCTTCGACATCTGCACGATGTGGGACATCTACAAGACCCAGCTGCCGCTGCTCTCGGCGATCGTGCCGGACCGCGCGGCGGACCTGCTGGAGTCGCTCATCCGGGTCTGCGAGGAGGAGGGCAACTTCCCGATCGGCTACCGGATGGCCCGCGGCGCCGACCGGTTCTTCCGGCAGGCCAGCTCGCTGGTGCACACCGCCCTGGCGGATGCGCACGCGCTCGGCTGGATCGGCCTGGACTGGAACTGGGCGCTGGTGCACATGGTCGACGACCTGCGCCGGATGTACGGCGAGGACTTCTGGGAGCAGGGCGTCGTGCACCCGATCTCGCACACCCTCGACCTCGCGTACGCGCACCACTGCACCGCCCAGGTCGCCCGCGCGCTGAACGACCGGCGCCTCGCCGACGACCTCGACCTGCGCAGCGGCGGCTGGATCAACGCCTTCGACCCGAGCACCGGCCTGCTGCGCGACTCGGAGTTCTACGAGGGCGGCAAGTGGAACTACTCGTTTCGGCTGCTGCACGACATGGCCGCCCGGATCCAGCTCGCGGGCGGCGACGACGCCTTCATCCGGATGCTCGACCGGTTCTTCGGTTTCGGGGCCGACCCGGTCAAGCAGCCCGGCCGGCGGCCCTCGTCGGCCGAGATGGCGGCCGGGTACGCCCTGCAGCGGTTCGAGGGGCTGAACAACGAGCCGGACATGGAAGCGCCCTGGGCCTACCACTACGCGGGCCGCACCGACCGTACGGCGCAGATCGTGCAGTCCGCGCTGACCTGGCAGTTCGGCACCGGACCGGGCGGCCTGCCCGGCAACGACGACTCCGGCGGCCTCAGCTCCTGGTACGTGTGGGCGTCGCTGGGCCTCTTCCCGGTCGCGGGGCAGAACCTGTTCCTGGTCAACGCGCCCGCCTTCGAGCACGCCTCGATGCGCGTCGGCAGCGAGGAGCTCGTCATCGAGACCAGCGGGCACCGCGAGGTGCCGATCGCCGCGGACGGTCTCGAACGCGACCCCCCGGTCCAGTATGTCCAGTCGGCCACCTTCAACGGGCGCCCGCTGACCGCGGCCCACCTGAGCGGAACCGACGTGCACCGGGGTGGCAGGCTGCATCTGCGACTGGGCCCCGAAGCGTCGGACTGGGGACGCGGGATCCGCCCGCCGTCGCTGTCCGAACGCTCCGTGCGCCCCTGATCCACCGCGCCATCCCACCCCCTGCGACACCGAAGGAAGCACGATGACCCATCCCCGTCGCCGTCTCGTGATCGTGGTCCGGGCCGACCCGGTGATCTGCGGCCATTCCGGCGAGGCCCGCAACCTCGCCGAGGTGGCGTTGACCCGCGGGTTCGACGACGTCCGGCTGCTGACCTGGCCGATCGAGACGTTGCAGGCCGCCGGGCTGCCGCTGAAGCCGCTGGACCGGTTGCTGCCGTACAGCGCGGGGATCACGGTGGAACGACCCGGGCCGGTCGGCGACTACCGAGTGCCGGACGGGCGGCACCTGGCCGGGCTGACCGGGCGCCTGGTCGAGCTGCTCGCCGAGCCGGTGCCGACAACCTGCCTGTCGATGTACCTGGTGCCGCACACCGAGGTGGTCATCGACGCGGTGGCGTCCGCGCGCCGGGCCGGTTTCGCGCCGGACGTGCACACGGTGGCCAAGGCGGTCGGCTCCGATGTGACCAACGTGATCCGGTCCTGCCTGCGCGAGGACCGCTTCGGCGCGGCGACGGTGCTGTTCACGACGTTCCTCGCCAACGACCAGGTGGTCGCCGTGTCGGAGTACACCCGCGACGAGATCATCGCCTCGGCGCTGGAGGTGGACGCCCGCTGCGGCACCACATTCGCCGAGCAGTGCCGGCGACGGGTGACGGTCAGCTATCCGCCCATCGACTCGTCGGCGTATCTGGACCTGGACCCGGTCGACGTGGCCGCCGCCCTGGCCCGCCGCGGCCTGGAACGCGACGGCTACATCCTCTTCCTGTCCCGGGTGGCCCGGGCCAAGGGCATTTACGACCTGGTCATCGCGTTCGGCCAGATGCGCTGCCGGGACAGGGTGAAGCTGGTCGTGGCGGGCACCGGACCGGCCCTCGAGCACGTGCAGGCGATGGCCAAGGAGGACGACGAGATCGTCTTCCTGACCGACGTCGACGACAGCGAGAAGCCCATGCTGATGGCCGGCTGCGCCGCGTACGTGCTGCCGACCAAGCCGGAGCCCGACTTCGTGGAGACCTTCGGCATCGCCCTGGCCGAGAAGATGCTCGCCGGTGGCGGGCCGATCATCACCACGATCACCGGCGGGACCGGCGAGGCGGTCGGCGACACCGCCGTCATCGTCGAGCCCGGCGACGTCGTGGCCCTGGCCGAGGCGGTCGACCGGGCGGTGCTGGACATGACCGTCGAGGACCGGCGCGACCTGGAACAGCGCGCCCGGGCCCGGGCGATGGCCTTCGACCGGGCCGTGGTCTTCGACAGCCTGCTCGGGTACCGCGTGCCGGCGGCGGAGATCAGCTGAACCGACCTGGGCGCCCGGCACCGGGCGCCCATCCGTACCCGGACCGGCGCTTGCGCCTCGACCGGCGGTCGCTCGGCGCGGCCGGGCCCTGCCCGGTGGTCAGTCCCGAGCGGCCGGTGCCCGCGGCCGTGGTCACTGCGAGCGGCCGGCAGTGCCGGGGGCCAGGGCGGTGGACCAGCGCCGTTCGATGTCGCCTAAGCGCCAGACCGCGAGCGCGACCGCCCAGGCGACGACGAAGAGGATGACGATGCCGTAGCCGGCGTAGTCGAGCGGGATGCTCGCGATGGCGGCGAGCGGGCCGGTGGTGATGTGGGCCTGGTCGGCCAGCACGCTGATCAGTTCGATGGTGCCGATCACCAGCGCGACCGCGACCGAGATCGTGGTGATGGTGATGTTGTAGAAGACCTTGCGGACCGGCCTGGCGAAGGCCCAGCCGTACGCCGCGTTCATGAAGACGCCGTCGATGGTGTCCATCAGGCACATGCCGGCGGCGAACAGGACCGGCAGCACCAGGATCGAGTAGAACGGCAGCTGGAACGCGGCCGCGCCACCGGCCAGCACCAGCAGGCCGACCTCGGTGGCGGTGTCGAAGCCGAGGCCGAAGAGCACCCCGACGGGGTAGATGTGCCACGCCGTGCGGACCGACTTGGTGAGTCCGCCGAGGAAGCGGTTCATGAAGCCGCGCTTGTTCAGGTGGTCCTCAAGCGCCGCCTCGTCGAAGGTGCCGCGGCGCATCTCGCGGAAGACCTTGACGATGCCGACCAGCACGACCAGGTTGAGGATGCCCAGGATCCAGAGGAACACTCCGGAGATCGAGGCGCCGACCACGCCCGTGAGCGCGTGCAGGGCGCTGTCGTCGTTCTCGACCTGCCCGACCAGGGTCTGCACACCGATCGACAGCAGGAACGCCAGCGTGAAGACGATCGTGGAGTGGCCGAGCGAGAACCAGAACCCGACCGACAGGGGCTTGCGGTCGTTCCCGGTACGGATGTTGTCCTGGATGAGCTTGCGGGTGGTGTTGTCGACCGCGGCGATGTGGTCGGCGTCGAAGGCGTGCCGTAGCCCGAACGTGTAGGCCAGCACGCCGACCCCGACGGTGAAGACCGGGTGGTCGCCGCCGAGCTGGAAATGCCGCGGCACGACCAGGCCGAAGAGCACCCCGAGGCCGACGACGTGCAGCAGCACGATGAACGCGGCCATCCCGAGCAGCGACCGCTGGTCCCGCGCGGTCAGGCTCTGCCGGAACCGGGCGAATCCCGAGGTGCGGACGACCTTCTCGGTCATCGTCATATGGACCTTCTTCCACGCGGGGTGCCCGGCAACCGCAAGTTACCCCGGGTGGATCTCTTAATGCAAGAAATTGGCGATAGCGTCATGCTGGCAATTGGGCCCGCCACCCCCGGCATCGACGTGGGTGCAGGCCGCCGGCGTTCACCCCCGGACGTACGGCGAACGCCGGAGATCCGGTCA
>JAVHVY010000148.1:0-14536 GCA_032160305.1 Actinoplanes sp. | reverse complement strand
GTTCGCAGGGCCGTGGCGGCGTCGCCTTCGGACGCGGCGAGCAGCGCCTGCGCGTACCGCTGTAGGAACGGTGTTCCCCGGTCGTCTCGTCCGGCCGGCGGGATCACCCGCCGCAGCTGTTCCCGGGCGCCGTCGTGGTCGCCGCGCAGCTGGCCGATCCGGCCGAGCAGGACTCGGGCCTCGTTGTGGAACGTCAACTGCTTGAGGTCGTCGCCCAGGCGCAGCAGCGTGTTCGCGTCGGTCTCGGCGTCGTCGAGGTGCCCGACGCAGAAGTCCTGCCACATCCGCGCGAAGTGGTATGCGTACACCCGGGCGGACGAGCTGGGCAGCTCCAGCTCGGCCCGGATCTTGTCGAGCAGCCCGGCGCTTTCGTCGTAGCGGTCGAGCAGTTGCAGCGAGAGCACCTCGTCGGCGAGGTAGGCGGCGGCGGTCGGCGTGCGCAGGTCGCGGAAATGCCGGAGCGCGACATCGTTGCGACCGTCGTTGCGGGCGATCTCGCCGAGCGCGTGCTGCGCGGTGACTCGGGCCCGGTCGTCGCCGGTCTCGGTGGCCGCCGTCAGCGCCGCGTGACCCGCCGCCCACGCGGTCGCGGGTTCCTCCGTCGACAACGCCAGCGCCCGCTGCGCCAACAGCCGGGCGCGCAACGGCGCCGACACGCCGTCGCGGGCGAGCGCGGCCTCGACCCGGCGCCGGATCCGGGGCAGCTGCCCGGTACTCCACAGTGAGTCCGCCGCCCGGTCCTCGACCTCGGCTCTCTGGTCGGCCGGCGGGCCGGCGCCCAGAAGCGTGTCCGCGACGTTGAGGGCGTCCTCGGTGTAGCCGGCGGTGGTCAGCAGTTCGATCGCCTCGATCCCGAACCGCGAGCGGCGTGGGTCCTGGGCGCGCAGCAGCGTGAACGCTTGCCGGATCAGCACGGCCGCCACCTCGGGGATCACCGCGGGGGGACCGACCGCGGCGTCGCGCAGCACGACGGCGGCGCGCGCGTCGCCGATCTCCGCGTCGACCAGCACATGTGGCACCGCGTCGAGCGGGCTGCGCCCCGCGGCGAGCAGGTGCTCGGCGGCGGCTCGGTGCATCGCCCGGCGCACGGACGGCGGGATGTCCGCGTAGACGGCCTGGCGCAGCAGATCGTGCCGGAACGTGATCCGTCGCCCGTCGTCACTGATGATCCCGTCCCGCAGTACCGTCGCGAGCCACGGCAGTACGGCGTCGGCGGGCGGCGCGTTGAGCAGGGCCGCCGCGTCGTCGACGCCGAACGTCCGGCCCAGGACCGCACCGGCCTGCAGCAGCCGCAGCGTCTCGGGCGGCAGGTGCCGCAGCCGGTGCCGGACCCGACGTACGAGGCTGTCCGGCAGCTCGCCGGCCTCCCCGGTGACGCCGGTCAGTAGCTCGATCACCAGGAACGGGTTGCCGTCCGAGGCGTCCAGCAGCGCGGCGAGCCGCTCGTTGGGAGCGGCGCCGAGGTGGTCGACGGCGAGCTGGGCCACTGCGGGCGCCGGCAGCGGGCCGAGCTCGATCCGTACCACCGGCAGGTCCCGGGCGGCGGCCGCGGTGATGTCCTCGCCGTGGCCGTCGGCGTCCGGGCGAGTGGTGAAGATCCAGACGATCGGTGAGCCGGCCAGCCGGCCGGGCAGTACCCGCAGCGCGAACAGGGTCAGCGCGTCGGCCCACTGCAGATCGTCGACGCAGACCAGGAGCGGCGCCTCGATCGCCCGCTTCTCCAGGGCGTCGGCGATCCGGTCCACCAGCCACAACTGCTGACGGTCGAACTCGGCGAGGCCGTGGAAGACATCGTCGGCCAGCAGCGGCGCCGGGCCTGAGCGCAGCGCGACCAGCAGCGGGGCGAGCGGCGCGATCCGGTCCGACTCCTCAGCCTTGCCGAGGCCGTACCCGAAACCCCGGCCGGCGGCGACGGCGGCGACGGTTTCGGCGAACGCCGACTTGCCGATGCCGGGCTCGCCGGAGACCAGGATCACCGACCCCTGCCCGTTGCGGGCGGCCCGCTCCAACGTACGGGTCGCCTGACGCAGCTCGTCCACGCGGCCCCGCAGAATCCGGCCGCCCATCGGCGTACACCTCCGTCGTTGCTCCGTCCGAAGCTTAACGAGGCAGCGACGTCTCACCATGATTGACGAGGAACCGGCCCGCCCCGGCGGTATGGCGCCGGGCCCGATTTCATCGATTCAGGTGGTTTACCGCACGCCGCGCGGTGGTTGCCTTTGCCCCGTGAACTACGAACCGAGCCCCAGCGAGCGCGTCCGCGACCAAGTCGCGCGCTACGAGGCGACCGACGGCGCCGAGGGCGGCACGCTCGAAGGCAAACCGGTCGTCATCCTGACCACCACCGGTGCCCGCTCCGGCAAGACCCGCAAGACACCTGTCATCCGCATCGTCCAGGACGGTACGTACGCGGCGGTGGCCTCCGCGGGCGGCGCACCCCACGATCCCGGCTGGTACCACAACCTCGTCGCGTACCCCGTCGCCGAGCTGCAGGACGGCGCCGAGCACCGGGCCGTGCGAGCCCGCGAGATTCACGGCGCCGAGAAGGACCGCTGGTGGGTCGTCGCCGAGTCTTTCTGGCCACATTTCCCGGCGTACCGCGCGAACGCCGGCCGGGAGATCCCCATGTTCGTCCTCGAACCCCTGGAGTCGCTGTGACCATCTCCGTATTCGCCGTCAGCATCGACTGCGCCGACGCCGGCAAGCTCGCCGGCTTCTGGGCGGACGCGCTCGGCGTGACCGTCAACGACGGAGCGACGCCGGATTCCGCGTCGGTAGCGGCCGGCCCGCAACTACTGCTGTTCCACCAGGTGCCGGAGGCCAAGGCCGGCAAGAACCGGCTGCATCTGGACCTGATCAGCGCCGACTTCAGGACCGACACCGAGCGACTGCTCGGACTCGGCGCAAGCCGGGTTCGCGACATCGAGGACGGCGGGCACATCCGCTGGACGACGTTCCAGGACCCCCAGGGCAACGAGTTCGACCTCATCGCGGGCTGAAGGAGCTCTTCGCATGGATCTCAAGGGAACACGGGCACTGGTCACCGGCGCCACCTCCGGCATCGGCAAGGCCGTCGCGACCCGGCTCGGCGCCGACGGGGCCGACGTGCTCGTGCACGGGCGCAACGCCGACCGGGGCATCGCCGTCGTCGAGGCGATCAGGCTCACCGGCGGGCAGGCGCGGTTCGTCGCCGCGGACCTCACCGACCCCGCCCGGGTACGGGCCCTGGTCGACGAGGCCGGCGACATCGACGTTCTGGTCAACAACAGCGGCGCCTCGTGGTTCGGGCCGACCGCCGACCTCGACGTAGCCGGCTTCGACGCGCTGGTCGCCAGCAACGTCCGGGCGCCGTACCTGCTCGTCGCGGCGTTCGCGCCGGGCATGGCCGCCCGCGGGCACGGCAGCATCGTCAACATCAGCAGCATGGTCGGCCGGGTCGGCCTACGCGGAGCCGCCGCCTACGGCGGCACCAAGGCGATGCTGGAATCGATGACCCGGCACTGGGCCGTCGAGTACGGCACCGCCGGGGTCCGGGTCAACACGGTCGCCCCGGGCCCGGTCTACACCGAGGGCGCCTCGGCCGAACTGATCGACATGCTCGCAGCGACGACGCCGCTGAACCGGGGCGCCCAACCGGACGAGATCGCCGAGGTGGTCGCGTTCCTCGCGAGCCCCGCAGCGAGCTACATCACCGGCGCAACGGTGGCCGCCGACGGCGGCCGCACCGCAGTCTGACCACGCCGTTCCGTCCTTCATCGATCAGTCGTCGGTCCAGCCGGCTCAGGCGAGGCCGTCGAACGGACGGACCTCGACCTTGCCGCGGCACGCCTTTGACCCCTCGGCCGCGAGCTTGAGCGCCACGTCGAGGTCGGGCGCGTCGATGACCCAGAAGCCCCCGAGGACCTCCTTGGTCTCCAGGTAGGGGCCGTCGGTCACAACCGGCGTCTCACCCTGGCCGTCGACGACGGTCGCCGTCGAGGCCGGCGCAAGCCCACCCGCGAAGACCCAGTAGCCACCAGCGCGCAGCTTGTCATTGAAGACGCCGGTCTCCGCGAACGACTCCTCCATCTCCTCTTTTGAGCCGTAGTTGCCGAACTCGTCCATCTCGGCGGGGCCGTGCACGGCCAACAGGTAGTGCGTCATCCCACTTCTCCTCAGTTCCGGGCGGTCCCGATGACCGCCTTCCACCACACCACGAACGGCATCCCGCCGATACGACAACTTGCCACAGAAATCTTTGCGACCGGGTTCTTCATCGCAAACCGCGCGGTCGACCTCTGCGCACAGCCCAGGACGTTCGGGTCCCCAGCCGCGTCTTCGTCCAGGGCGTACCCGACGGGACCGGCTGCGCCGGCGTCAGGGCCGGAACCCGCGCCCAACCCGGAGAACTTTTTTTCTCGCGACCTGTCGGATCCGGACCCCGCCCGTTCGTGGAGGGGGCATGAGCGGGTCGCACCGGGCGGCCCGCCGAGCAAGAGGAGCCCGACATGTCCACCACCATTCAGGTCCCCGCCCGCACAACCCCCAGCGCGTCAACCCCGACCGTCGAGCGACAGTCGGTCTGCAAGCACGGCGTCGCCGCGGTCGCCGTCGCCGCGGTCGCCACGACCGTCCTCGCCGCGGTCGCGTCGGCCGCCGGGGTCTCGTTCGCCGACAGCACCGGCGCGAGCATCCCGCTCGCCGCGTTCGCGCAGCTGACAGTGGTCTTCTCGCTCGTCGGCGTCGGCATCGCCGCCGTCATGGCGCGCAAGGTACGCCGGCCGCGGCCCACGTTCATGCGGACGGCGGTTGCGCTGACCGCGCTGTCCTTCGTCCCGGACCTCACGTTCGGGTTCGACGCGCCCTCCGCAGCAACCCTGATCACACTGCACATCGTCGCCGCGGCGATCGTGGTGCCGGCCCTGGCGGGGCGGCTCGCGCGCACCCGCTGACCCGGCTCGAACCCTGCCGCTGCCTCCGCCAGGGTCGACGCCTCGACCTGGAGTTGGTCGAGCACCGGACCCTCGACGATCACATCCAGGAACTCATCTACCGACCCACCCTGCATTGACCACTTCGCGGAAGACGTCTCGACAGCCGGGCGTGTTGACGGCGCGATGGTGTCGTCGTCAGATTGCCCGGCGTCAAGGCGGGGGAACTTCGACTGACTGGGCCGGCAACGAGGGACCGCGCAACGTTCGGCTTCAACAGTCGAACACCGACCAGCAGATGTCGTTGCGCAATCTCTGGTCATCAAGTACGAGCTCGCGGATCGCCTCCGGGAGCTGATCGCGCTGCCACTGGCACTCGAGTCGCCCTGCGGCCTCGCTCAGGCCTTCCGGTGCCGCCGCACGTGCAGCCTTGATCGCGTAGGCGGCCGCGCCGAGCTCGTGCGCGGCGACATGGGCGACGGCCCCGGCCTGGCCGGCGGCGTACGCGGCATGCCGTGCTGCGCCCCGCAGGTCTCTGGCTGCTCCCATCGCATCGCCGCCCGCCGCGCGAGCCTGCATCATCTTGGCCTCGCCACGCACCCACGCCCGGGCCTGTTCGATCGCGTGGCGCGGTCGGGGGTTCCCAGGCTGGGTCGACTCGAATAGGCCAAGGACGTGCTCTGCACACGAGGCCGCCCATAGAGCGAGGAGACGGTGATCGGCATCAGTGAGAGTCCCACCACGGCGGATCGTCACGAAGCGAGGGTCCCGGACCTTCGGGAGGATCATGACTTGCCCCTCTCCTGCAGACGTCGGCTCGACTCAGTGCAGTGCGCCCTGGCGACGGATCAGCCGCCTGGCGCACAGCACTCCAGTATCGACCGGGTCAGCCCCCGGCCGTCAGTTGTCGGGTCATCCACCGTCGCGCCTTCAGCTCCTCGTGCAAGCACCAGAATCAGCTGCGCCATGGCACGGCTGCGTACCCCGATCGGGCCGTGCGTTGCCCACCCGGGGCACTCCGTTGCGGCCGCGGCCGTCCCGAGTGGTCAGGTCCCGGTCGGTGGCGCGCTCATCGCTGCCGCCAGGAACGTGATCGCCCAGCGCCGGGCCGCCTCGCCCGCGACCTGGCTCAAGACGCACGCCGCGTTCGCGGTGCCACTCGGGCAGGCGGTGAACGCGGCAGGCGGCCCGGTCGCGCATCGGAGATAGGTGGGCCGCACGTTGCACCATGCGAACCGGTTCGTGACGGTCCCTGGTGCTGTGCTGCCAGCCAGGCCCTTGAAGATCAGTCAGAGGAGACCCGGAGCTGCGGCCGGCAATCCCTCGGCTCGCGCGACGTCGAGCATCCGTTTGTCGTAGGTGACCAGCATGTCCAGCGAATCGCCCAGAACCTGAGCACTGGCCACATGAATGGCGTCGAGCGTCCGGAGGGCACCGGGGAGGTGGGCTGCCGCGTCGCGGACCTCTTCGGTCAGCAGGATTTCCGTGAAGCTATTGACGAGGTCGCGCATGAGGTCGGGGTAGTCGCCGATGCGGTCCATGGTGCGTACGGTCTCGACGAAACCGAGGGTGCTGGTGGCCATCGGCATCACCAGCCGGCTGTCCAGGAATTCGCGCAATTCTTGGGCGTAGGTTCGCCTCGCCAGCAGCGTGACGAGCGCGGAGGCGTCCAAATAGATCAACGATCGTCCTCGGCTCGGGCCTCCAGCAGCAGGTCCAGCGGTGAGACGTCGACAGGAATGTCGTATGACGGTATTCGGTCGAGGTCGGCTGTCGTGGTGGCCTTGAGCCGGATCAGACCCCTGGCGACCAGCGGAGAGTAACGGCCCAGACCACTCGCACCAGGGAGCAACACCGCGATGACCTTGCCGTGGCGAGTGACCTCGATCGTCTCGCCCTGCTCAACGCGGTTGAACATGGCGCTCGGGTTATAGGAGAACTCTCGGACTGAGACCGAACTCATCGGTTGCCCCCTCAATGAAGTACCTACTCCGAGGGAATTGTACCTACAAAAACGATGGGCAGGTGACCGGCTGGTCGTCGTTCCAGGGGAGGCACTCACCATGCTTGATGACTATAGGCGTACGACAACCTGGATGGAGACCGCGGTGACAACAGGTCCGCGGCGCCCGGCACGACCTCATCGGCGCCGTCATCCTCTTGGCCGATGTCGGCTGTGAGCGCCACCTGGATTGCGGCGAGGACGAGGAGGGCAGTCCGCCAGCCGTGGTCGGCGACGAGCAATCCGGTCAGGGGTAAGAAGATGGTGCTGGCGAAGCTGGCCACGACGGTGATCGCGAGTATCGCTGCGGAGCGGCGGGCCGGGGTGTGCGCGGCGATGACGACGGCGAATGCGGCTTCGTAGAGGCTGGCTGCGCTGGCGATGCCGATGCCGATCTGGACGGCGTAGAGCTGGGTGAGGGTGTGGACCTGCGACCAGGCGGCCAGCAGCAGCGCACCGAGCAGGGATCCGCTGGTCATGAGAGCTCGGCCGCCTCGCCGGTCGAGCCACCGGCCGATGGGTACGGCGACAACGGCGGCGGCGAGGACGGATGCGGTGAAGGTGCCGGTGACCGCGGTGGTGGAGGTGTGCAGGTCGGCGGCGATCGGGGTGAGGAAGACGGCGAAGGCGTAGTAGAGGGTGCCGTAGCCGACGGTCTGGGTGATCGCCAGCGCGGCCACCAGCCTCCGGCCGACCGCTGGCGGAACAGTCGGGCGCCCGCCGGGGTATTGGCCGGCGGGCACCGTGGTGCTCGGGAGCGGGTTCACGCGCAGCAGCTACCGCCTGCGGCCGGGGTGAGGCTGATCAGCCCGGCGACGCTGGGCAACGCGCCGGGCTGGTCGATCAGCGCGGCGATCTGCAACGCGACATCTTGGTCGAGGCCGATCTTGTCGGCGGCGGCCCGGACGGCGTCGCCGGTGGGCGCCGAGCTGGGCAGCAAATCCATGGTCGCGGTCGCGAGAGCGATCGGGATGTCGGGGGTGAGGCCGAAGCGGGCGGCGATCTCGCGGGCGGCGTTCTCGGCGACCAGGTTGGAGCTGCAGACGCCGGTTTCGGGCAGGTCGAGTTGCACATCGTCGGCGGCGTCGAAGTCTCCGGCCAGCGCGGCGGCGATGGAGCGGACCTGTTCGTAGCCGGTGGCCATCAGGAAGGTGGGGGCGCGGCCGTAGGACTTCATGCCGACGGCGTAGTAGTTCGGTTCGGGCTGGCCGAGTTCGCGGTAGCCGTGCGGGCTGACGGTGCCGCACGAGTGGACGTTGGGGTCGATCAGGTCGGCCAGGGTCCGGGTGCAGCCGAGGATCGGGTCGAGGTCGAGGCGCAGCTCGCTGGCGATGCTGTGGTCGGGGCGGAATCCGGTGGCGGACACGATCCGATCGGCGGTGATGGTGCGCCCATCGGCGGCGACCAGGGTGATGGTGTCGCTGTCGCGGCGTACGGTGTGGACGCCGAACCCGGTGACGAGGTCGAGTTTGCCGGTGTCGAGGAGGGTGTGCAGTCCAGCGCCGAGGGCGCCGCGGGCGGGTAGCTGGTCGGCGTCTTCGCCGCCGAACGCGCGCTGAGCGCTGCCGCCGCGGACGGCCCAGGTGATGCGGGTGTCGGGGGCGGTTTCGGCGAGGCGGGCGAGGTCGAGCAGGGTGTTCGCGGCGGAGTGCCCGGACCCGACGACGATCGTGTGCCTCCCGGCGTAGGCGTCGCGGTCGGCGCCGAGAACATCCGGGAGAGCGTGGTCGATCAGGTCGGTGGCCTCGGGTTCGCCGTGGGCGGCCAGCCCGTTGACGCCGAGCGGGTTCGGGGTGCGCCAGGTGCCGGAGGCGTCGATGATCGCGGCGGCGGTCAGTTCGGTGCCGTCAGCGAGCCGCACGACGAACGGCAGATCCGCTCGGCCCGCGGTACGTACCCGGTCGGCGCCGACTCGGCTGATCGCGGTGACGCGGGCGCTCAGTCGCAGGTGGGGTGCGATGGCCGGCAGCGTGGACAGGGGCTGGAGGTAGTCCTCGACCAGTTGGCCGCCGGTGGGCAGGTCGTCGTTGTCGGGGGCGGCCCAGCCCTCGGCGTCGAGCAGGCGGCGGGCGGCGGTGTCGATGTCGTAGCGCCACGGGCTGAACAAGCCGACGTGCCCCCACTGGCGTACGGCCGCGCCGACCTGATCCCCGGCCTCGAGGACGAGGAACGGGACACCTTGTTCATGCAGATGCGCGGCGGCGGCAAGGCCGACCGGTCCCGCCCCGATCACCACCACCGGCAGGTCCTCGGGACGCCGGTCGGCGACCGGCGCGGGCCGGGCGGCGGGTGCGGGTAGCAGTTCCAGACCGCTGACCGTCGACGCGGCCGGACCACAGCAGCCGGTGTCCTGCGCGCCAGTTTCGGCGGACGGCCCGCAACAGTCCGCGCCGTCGGTGACCGCCTGGTCCTTGGCCGCGGGCGCACAACACGCATCGGCCGCCGCAGCGGCCTGGGCGGTGCCGCAACACGGATCCGCGCTCGCCGCCGGGCGCACGCCGGAAACCTCATCACTCATGCCAGGACTCCCTCGTGATGTCACGGGACTGGCTATTCGATCAGGCCGACCCGAAGGCTACGGATTCGATGATAGTCGAATCCGATGAACGTCGAAACCACAGTTGCACGCGGATGCGATGACTGTCAAACTCGATGCATGTCGAAACCAGCACCAGCCGCCGCGGTCGATCTTGTCGCGGGGCCGTGCTGCCCGCCGATGACGCAGCAGCGCATCCCGTCGCCCGAGGCGGGGATGCTGGCGCAGGCGTTCAAAGCGTTGGGTGACCCGATCCGGTTGCAGCTGATGTCGATGATCGCGTCCGCGCCGGACGGGGAGATCTGCGTGTGTGATCTCACCCCGGCGTTCACGATCTCCGGGACGACGATCTCGCATCACCTGAAAGTGCTCCGTGAGGCCGGCCTTGTTGACGCCGAGCGCCGCGCCAGTTGGGTCTACTACCGGCCGCGCCCGGATTTGATGCGTCAACTGTCCGCCCTGCTCGCCATCGAGGCCCGCACCACGACGGCCGCCTGACGCTCCTTGCGGCGCACAAGGCGTACTACCCCGGAGCCACTCCCATCCGCATCCGGATCACCGGCGACCGCGTAACAGGCCGACTCCTCGGCGATCCATCCGTCGCATTGGCACGTTGGAACGCTGCACCCCATATGGCCGGTACGACGTAGTCAGCCGGCGGGCGGCCAGCGGCAGTGGTGGGAGGTTCGCGCTCATGTGCGGTAGGCGTCGCGGCGGTGCCGGATTGAGTGGATTTCTACGACACGCTTGGCCTCGTCGATGCGGTAGATGATCCGGTATGTACCGCGACGGGCGGAATAGTAGCCGTCGAACGGTTCGTCGAGGGGCTTTTCCCCCCGAGAAGGGTCAACGGCGATCGCATGTTGGATCGTCTCCGTCGCCGCGATCGCTACCTCGAACGGCAAGTCCTCGCTGAGATTCCGGCGTGCCCGCCGGGACAGCAGGACCACGTACGGTTCGGGACTGGCGGTTCCTGGGTCATCGGCCTGCTCGGCATCGCCGACGGTCATCAGGCCGCACCGCTACGGCGTCGCTCCAACTCGGCTCGGACCTCGTCCACGGCGAAGGTGGCTCCGGCCGCGAAGTCCTCCCGCGACTGGCGAAGATCAGCAAGGGCGTCGTCATCGGAGAGCAGGTCAAGGGTCTCCTGCAACGACTCGTACTCCGCTACCGAGATCAGCATGACGTCCGCTCGGCCATTACGGGTGATCGTGAAGTGGTCATGCTGCCGGGCGACCCGGTCGGCAAGTTCGGCGATCCGCGCCTTCGCCTCGGTGATCGGGATGGTCTCCATGACGACCACAATACCGACCGGTCAGAAATATGACTAGGTTTCGGACCGCTACTTTCCCTGGCCGGCCCGCTCCCGGAGCACATCGGGTGCCGGGCGGACATTCGCCGCGAAGTCGGGCGACGTAGCTTCCGGACTGGTTCGCGAAGAAGCGTACGGTAATGCGCTGACGCGGCGCACTGGTCGACAAGGTGGTGGGTAGTACTCGATGTCCGAGGAAGATATGACCGCCGCTGTAGCGTCCGTGCGGGCGCTGAGGCAGGTGGCTGCAATGACCCGCTGGGTAGGTGCGGGCCGCAAGCTGACCCAGACCGGCCAGCTGACCATGGCCGACGCGCGGCATCTCGTCACTCTGCTGGCGACCGGCGACGAAATCGACCCGGTGATCGGCAAGCAGGTGTTCCGTACCCGCAGCAGCGCGGACCTGCCCGGCCTCGCGCTCGTGCTGGCCTGGACCAAGGCCACCGGCCTGCTTCGAGTGGTGCGAGGCCAATTGGTTCCGGTGAAGAAGAACCAGCGGTGGCTGGACCAGCCGACGGCGCTGTGGACCGCCATGTTCGCCGTAATCGACCAGCTCGGCCCGGTGGTCTGCCCATCGCGGTGGATCGTCTCGCTGCTTAACGACAACTTCGCCGACGGGATCGCCATGCTGTTCACCGCCATCGCGGAAGGCGGTGGTGTCGTGGAAATCAACGAGGTGCAGGAGCAGGTCTGGTCCTTCCTCAGCGCCCGCTACTACCTGGACGATGCCACCGACGAGCAGTTGGATCGCCTGCGCAAGGTCACGGACGACGACCTACGCCGCACTGTCAGCGAGCTGGTAGCCCTCGGCGCCCTCGCCGAGGAGGACGGAAGGCTCCGGTTGACCCCCTTGGCCGGCCAGGCCCTGCGCGCCCGGTATAGCGCCGTTACGCCCGGCGACGAGATTGCCCAGCTCAAGGTCACTCTCCTGGACGCCGACCCGGCCGTGTGGCGGCGCCTGCTGGTACCCGCGACGATCCGCCTCGACCGGCTGGACCGTGTCATCCAGGCCGCGATGGGCTGGACCAACTCCCACCTGCACATGTTCATCCACCCCACCGGCCACTACGGCACACCCGACCCCGACCTGCCGCTGCATGACGAACGGAAGGCCACGCTGAGCGACCTGGCCGTACGAGACGGCGACGCCTTCGGCTACGAATACGACCTCGGCGACAGCTGGGACCACGAGGTCCTGCTGGAGAAGCTGGTTCCCGCCGAACCGGGCGGCCGATACCCAGTCTGCCTGGACGGCGCACGTGCCTGCCCACCGGAGGACTGCGGCGGCACCGGAGGATACGAGGAACTCATCGACACGCTCGCCGACCCCAACCACCCCGACCATCAGGACATGCTGCGATGGCTGGGCATCGAGAAAGGCGCTGACTTCGACCCGGCACGCTTCGACCCCACCGACGCCAACCGGCGACTCGACGCGGTTGTGCTCGCAGCAACCCGCACCGGCTGACTGGGGGACCACTTAACGATGGCCCGACAGCGAAAAGCCCCGGCCCTGCAGGCACTACGCCCACACGAGGCCAAGGAGGTGCTGGACGCCCTACTCAGGGCACACCCGGACCTGGTCGGTGAGGTCCGAGCGACTCGCCGCGGGAATCCTTGACGACACCACCTGGGAGTCGGTCCGCGAGGACGTCACGCACGCGCTGCTGTCGCTGGAGGCGCTGAACGAGCGTGCCGGCTACCAACCCGGTCGCGGCTACACCCACGAGTGCGACGCCGCCGGTGAGATCGTCGAGGAGACGCTTGCGCCGTTCCTGGACGACGTCGCGCGGCGGCTGAAACTGGGCATGACCGCATCCGCACACCAGGTCGCCGCCGGCGTGCTCGCCGGCCTGCACGCCTGCGGCGACGGCCATGACCGCGACGGCCTGCTCGGCTACGCCGGAGACATGGACACCTACGCCCGTTCCGTGTTCACACTGCTGGGCAAGCACCGCCAGCCGTTACCGGACGACCTACTCGACACCGCAGGCCCAGGCTGGTCATCACGCTGACGGGACATCGTGTCGTCGCGTACCTCTCGGATATGATGCCGTGTCCCGCAGGTAGACGAAGACACCGTCAGCCGTGGGCCTTCGCCAGACAGGGGGCACGGGCAGCGACCGGCAACAGCGGGTGACCAAGCGGTGCGGCCGGAGAAGGACCAGGTAGATGAGCACGGATGACGAGTTGGTCGAGCGGGTGCGCACGTTGCGGGCCCAGGGATGTACGCCCAAGCAGATCGCCCGTACGGTCGGGGTTCCCGCCGCGCGGGTGACGGCGTTGGTGCGGGCCATGGCCGCGGAGCAGGCCGCCGCCGACCCGCACCAATTGGTCGGCTGCTGGGTGAGTCCGCGGTGGAGCGGTGGGCTGACGGTGACCGGGCATCCCGAGTGGCCTGATGTCGATTTCGACCGGTCCGAACTGCACGGCGGTCTGGCCAACGTGGTTGTCGCCCGTCAGGAGCGCCGCCATCGGGTTACGGTCTGCGGGTACCTGGTGGACACCTACTGCCTGGGGCTGAAGAACACCCTCGGGCCGAGATCGATGGCCGCCGGTGACCTGGACGCGTTCGTCGCCTACTACTTCGCCGCCCACGACGAGCCGCCACTGCCGGTCGAGCTGGATCTCATCCAGCATCTGGTGTTCGGCGGCGTCGAATACGCCCGTGGCCTGGGATTCGAGCCTCACCCCGACTTCGACCTGGTCGCCGGGCATCTCGGGGAATGGACGCTATCCAGCGCGATCACGTTCGGCCGCAATGGCCAACCCCTGTACGTCCAGGGCCCACGGGACAACGCCGCCTCGATCACGGCCACCCTCAACCGCACCATCGGGCAAGGCAACTACCACTACGTTCTTCAGACCCACGGTTAGCCCATGACGCCGGAGATCTTCGTTCCGCTTGCCGGTTACTCGCCGGTGAGGCGCCGGGCCAGGCGCTCGGCGTTGAGTGCGCGCACAGCCTCGTCGACCGTCTCCGTCAGGCATAGAGATCACCGTCCGGGATATCGACCCGGCCGACCGCAACGAACCTGTCGACTCACCGCCCGGGACGCCGATCAGGCAACGGCAACCTTGACCTGCCGATATCCGACCCCGGAACGAAGAGCCGCTCGCTCGCGACCCCTCGGTTTGGGTATCCGTTTCGGGTGGGCCGAACGTTGCACCATGCGAACCGCTTCAGCTTTGTCGCCGGCGGCCCGCTATCGGGAGTTCTGACAAGCTCAAGCATGAATCGGGTGTGACACGAGTTGGTTCTAGACCCAACCCTGCGCCAGGCGCCGAGCGCTTGGCATCATGGGCTGGCCGGCCGCGGTACGGCTACTACTTTGACCAGCCGATCAAGCCCGACGAAGTCGGCGGGATTAGTGGTGTAGAGGGGAAGCCGGTTGGCGGCCGCGATCGAGGCGATCATCAGGTCGGCAACGCGGCGACGTGGCGTGCGGCCGGCGACGAGGACCGCCGCGCACACCATGCCGTAGGTTCGGGCTGCCTCGGCGTCGAAGGGCAGCGGGTCGAAAGTCGCCTCGGTGTGCTGCAGCACGCTGGTCCGCCGGGCCCGTTCGACAGGATCGTCGGTGTGATGCGGGCCGGCGGACAGTTCGGCCAGAGTGACCGCGCTGACGACCATCTCGTCGGGCAGCAGGGCAGGATGGAGCACGGCCAGATGAACGACAATGTTCGTGTCGATCAGGCCGCGCGTGGCATTACCAGTCACGGTCGAACGGATCCTGCTCGACGGCGACGTCGAGGTCGGCGCGCAACCGATCGGG
>JAVHVY010000081.1:0-14710 GCA_032160305.1 Actinoplanes sp. | reverse complement strand
GCGTACCCGCAGCGAGCCGGTGCCGTTGATGGTGGCCCCGACGACCGCGTCGCCGGGGTGCTTGGTGACCGGCATGGGCTCGCCGGTGACCATCGACTCGTCGACCGCGGATCCGCCCTGCAGGACTACGGCGTCGACCGGGATCTTCTCCCCTGGACGGATCACCACCTCGTCGCCGACCGCCACGTCCTCGACCGGCACCTCGGTCTCCGTGCCGTCGCGGACCACCCGCGCGGCGCGGGCCCGCAGCCCCAGCAGCGCACGGATCGCTTCACCGGTACCGGCTTTCGCGCGGGCCTCCAGGAGCCGGCCGAGCAGGATCAAGGTCAGGATCACCCCGACCGCCTCGAAGTACACCTCGCGGACACCCGCGGGCAGCAGCCCGGGGGCGATCGTGACCAGGACGCTGTAGCTGTAGGCCGCCACCGTTCCCAGGGTGATCAGGCTGTTCATGTCCGCCGCGCGGTGCCGCAGCGTCAACCACCCGGTGCGGTGCACCGGCCACCCGGTGAAGAACATCACCGGGGTGATCAACGCGAGTTGCACCCACCGGTTCAGCAGCACACCCGGCACCCAGGAAGCGCCGAACATCTCGTGGGCCATCACCGCGAACAGCACCGGTGCGGTCAGGACCCCGCCCACGACCACCCGCCGCATCAAATCGGTGAGTTCCGCGCGCCGCTCCCGCGCCTGCGCACCGTCCACATCACCCACCGCGTCGGCAGCCGGGTGCGGGGGGTGGCGCGGCGGCGTCTACCGGGTCAGTGCCCAGCGGGGCCGTGGCCGCTTCAGCGGGTTCGACGACCAGCCGGCCGTGGATCATGTTCATGCCACACGCGAACCCGAACGACCCAGCCCGCTGCGGGTTCACACGCACGACGGTGCGGGTGAACGCCGGCAGCTGAGCGCTGACTCCCAGATCCGGAAAAACCACCCGCGAGGTGCAGTCACCGGTCTCCTGCCGGTCGAACACCAACTCCAGCGGCACCCCCTGACGCACCCGTATCACGTCCGGGCTGTAACCGCCCCGCACCGTGACGCCCACCCGCTGCACACCCTCGCCCAGCGCCGCCACCGCCGCCGTACGCGGCCCGAAGAAGTACCAGGCCAAACCCCCGATCAGCACCGCGGCGCCCGCAATCACACCAACATCCACCGCGCTCATGCCACCCTCACCCCTCACGACCCTGGCCCGCCGAGGCACTCCGGAACGCCTCGGCCGGTACCCCGCCTCAGAGCCACGCTGCACTCAGCAGCACGCGTCAACCAGGGCCGTACGACCCCGACCACACCACAGCCCTTAACCGCCCGCCGGTGGCTACCGGCGACGGTCGCTGCCAGTGACAGGACTAAATCCCCTGGTGAAGGCCATTCGGAGGGCGCACCGTGGGGTAGGGAAGGCGACGGCTCGGAACACCAACGCCAGTCTGCCGCCCCCGCGATGAGGAGAAATGATGATGTATTACGGCGATCACATGGGCGGCTGGGGCTACGCGCTCATGGGCTTGAGCAGCCTGCTGTTCTGGGCGGCGCTCGTTGTCGGTGGCCTTGCCTTGTTCCGCTTCCTCAAACCCACCCAGGGAAACCCGGCAGGCGCGCTGCGCCACCCCGAGCAGATCCTCGCCGACCGGTACGCCCACGGGCAGATCGACGACGAGGAATACCACCGACGCTTGTCCACCCTGCGCGACACTAACCAACCGGTGGCCACGCGCTGACGCCCCACGCACCTATCAGCGGGCTGGCGCGAAGCAGCGCATAGCGGGCCCACCGACATCTGCACGATGGCCGGAAACCGTCGTTCGCGTTACACCTGAACGGCGCTACGCCGCGCACCATTCCCCGCGCGTGCGGGACGTGACTGCGGTCCGGCTGCGCTGGATCGGCTACAAACTGCACGCCGAGGCCGACATCGTCGTCGACGCCGGCCTGTCACTGCCCGAGATCGTCGTGCGCCCGCCGTGAGCCGCTGGGTCCGGCTGGCCCTGCCCCGGTAGGGCACCAACCTGCGCCAGCAGCCCGCCGCCAGACGGCGCCGGGCACCGTGCTGGTGCCCCCGTTTACCCCCCGAAAACCCGCCGCAAGAGTCCACCGCCTGTGACAAATATTGATCACCGCGCCACGACGTCGGTGCAGGTATGTGCCCATCTCTGACGATCAATGACAGGTGCGGGCGGGTGATGGTCGGTAAGAGGGGGTCAGGAGTTCAATCTCCTCAGCTCCACCCCAGGTCAGAGGCACGAAACGAGCGATCGAGGTCGACCGGCTGGTCTGCCGGCCGCGGCGTTGAGTGCAGCGACGCACAGCTGGCGGCTACTTCCTCGGCGCCACGAACGAGCCACGCCCAGGCACGGTGTAAATCAGGCCTCGATCGCGAAGCTCGCCGATGGCGTGGCGTGCCGTCGCGCGGGCAACGCCCCACCGCTGGCGTCCTGATCGAAGGCCGCGATGTCGTCCTGATCGAACGTCGCGGCCTAGGCCGGGTCGTGGCAGACGGCCTCGATGTTGTTGCCGTCGGCGTCGAAGCTGAACGCCGCGTAGTAGTTCTCGTGATACTCCGGGCGGGGGCCCGGCGGTCCGTTGTCCACGCCGCCGGCGTGCATCGCCGCCTCGTGGAACGCGTCGACGGCGGCCCGGCTGGTGGCGGTGAAGGCGACGTGCACCCGGTGTGACGGCTCGCGCAGAGCCAGCCAGAAGAACGGGCGGCCGGCCGCCGGGCCGAATCCGACCAGGTTGGGCTCGTCGACGACGACCTTCACCCCGATGGGCGCGAGCGCGCGCTCGTAGAAGTAGCGGCTCTCATCGAGGTGGTGCACCCCGAGGACCACATGGTCGATCATCGATTCTCCTCCGGTCCACGACGGCCGATCTCCTCCCGACCGTATAGCCGGGGTACGACACTTCGTTGATCTCCTGCGCCGAATGGGCGGCCGCGCGCGCCAAGCTGACCGCTGCGATCCGTCGACGGGCGAGGGCCTGCGGGTCGGGTGTGTCGAGCACCACCGCCCTCCAGTTCTTCGCCGTGCGTCCGAGCATGGCCGTCAGTCTGCTCCGGCTCATCCGCGAGGGCCAGTCCGAGCCCCGCGGGTCGGACGTGCTGCGTACCAGTAAAGGATGAAATACGAGTCTCGCTACTTTTGCGTGGTATCCCTGGAGACAGCCTCAGGAGGTGAACCGTCATGCAAGCACCCCTGCCTGCGAACGAAGCGGACCGGCTAGCGGCCCTGTACTCGTTGAACGTGCTGGACAGCGGGCCGGAGCAGGACTTCGACGACATCGTGGCCCTGGCCGCGAAGGTCTGCGACGTACCGATGGCGTTGGTCACCATGGTCGACTTCGACCGGCAGTGGTTCAAGGCCCAGGTCGGCACCGACCTGACCGAGACACCCCGGGAGCTCTCCTTCTGTGCGCACGCCATCCTCGGCACGGATCTGCTGGTGGTGCCGGATGCCCGGCAGGACCCCCGGTTCGCCGACAACCCGGCGGTGCACGTCGCCGGCGGCATCCGCTTCTACGCCGGTGCGCCGCTGGTCACCACCGACGGCTACGCGCTGGGCGCGCTCTGCGTGCTGGACAGCCGGCCGCGCCGCCTTGAGATCGAGCAGCTGCAGGCGCTGCGGGCACTGGCGCGGCAGGTCACCGCTCAGCTCGAGTTGCGCCGCTACTCGGTCGCGCTGGCCAATACGACCGCGCGGCTGCAGGAGCTGGAACGCCACAAGGACCACCTGGCCGAACTGGTCGGCGGGAAGCTCCGGGCGCCGCTGCGGCTGATGGGGACGTATCTGAGCGAGTTGGGCGCGACCGGCCACAGCGACGCCGAGCTTGCCGAACTGGTCGGCCGGGCGACCGCGGCGCACGTCCGCGGCTTCACCGACCTGATCGACCACCTCAACACGATGGCCGACGCGGGGGTCGGCAGCGAGACCCTGCACATGCGCGAGATCGACCTGACCCGGTTGACCCAGCGGGCGGTCGAGGCGGTGCGCCCGATCGCGGCGACGAAACAGATCTGGATCCTCAATCACGCGGGCGGGCCCGTGCTTCCGATCGTCGCTGATCCCGTACGCCTGGAGCAGGTTCTGATGCACCTGCTCTTCACCGCGGTCAAGTACACGCCGACGGGGGGCCGGGTGCGGGTCGGCACCGAGATCGAGTCGGGGCCGACGGTTCGGCTGGACGACATGGACATGCCGTTCGGGATGCGGCCGGATCTCTTCCCGCATCTCTTCTACGGTGCGATCGCCAACCCGGCGGACATTCCGGGTGCGGACCGGGGGCTGTCCGTGGCCAAGCGGGTCCTGGACGCGCACCACGCGACCGTGGCGCTGTCCGACCGGCCCGGCGACGGCACGTCGTTGCACCTCGTCTTCCCGTTCGCCGAGCGTGAGCACAACCTGATCCGGGCCTGACGGCACCGGCTGAGCCAGGGCCTGACGGCACAACCTGATCCGGGTCTGACGGCACAACCTGATCCGGGTCTGACGGCACGGGCTGAGCCGGCCGGCGGGCACCGGTCCCGCGCCCGCCCGGCTGCTGGTCGGCGGTGGCGGGACCGGCGCGTCTCACCCGGTGCGGACCGGGCCGGTCCCACTGCCCGGCGGCGAGCCGGCCGACGGAAGATCCTCGGGCGCGAGGTAATCGAGTTGGGCGGGCAGGACCGGCCACGCGGTGGCCCGGCCGACGGCAGGGCGATCGCGTGCGGGCGCCCGGACCGCGTAGGGCACGGACACCGGTGCCGGGGTCTGCGCGGTGAGCCCGGCGCGCTGCAGTTTGTGCCAGCGCAGCCGGCCGCCGGTCAGCGCGGTCATCGCCGACTGGATCAGCACCAGATACATCAGCTGCCGGTAGGCGAACTGTTGCAGCGGCAGTTTGAGCAGCGGGCGCATCGACTCGGCGTCGAAGCGGAACGCCACCGCCGCGGTGAACAGCTGGAGCAGCAGCATCAGGCCCCAGGCGACCAGCGTTCCGGTCAGCTGCCAGAAGACCAGCCCGTACACCATCATGATGTCGACGACCGGTGCGAGCAGCGGTAACGCCACCCCGAACAGGGCCAGGAACGGCAGTCCGACCCGCCCGAAACGGCCCGAGTCGCCGGAGTCGAGCAGCGCCCGGCGGTGCTTCCACATCGCCTGCATGGTCCCGTAGCTCCACCGGTACCGCTGGCGGTAGAGCTGTTCGAAGGTGGTCGGCGCCTCGGTCCACGCGCGGGCGCGCTCCTCGTAGACGATCCGCCAGCCGGCCCGGCACAGGGCCATCGTGACGTCGGTGTCCTCGGCCAGGGTCTCGTCGCTGATCCCGCCGACCTCGGCCAGGGCGGTCCGGCGGAAGGCGCCGATCGCGCCGGGCACGGTCGGCATGCAGCGCAGCACCTCGTACAGGCGGCGGTCCAGGTTGAAGCCGATCACGTACTCGATGTGCTGCCAGAGGGCGACCAGGCTGCTGCGGTTGCCGACCTTGACGTTGCCGGCGACCGCGCCGACCGCGGGGCTGGCGAACGGCTGCACGAGCAGCCGTACCGAATCCTTCTCGAAGACCGTGTCGCCGTCGACGGTGACGATCAGGTCGTGTCGGGCCATCGCGATGCCGGTGTTGAGGGCGTTCGCCTTGCCGCCGTTGGGTACCCGGATGACCCGGACGTTGGGCAGCCGCAGCGCCTCGACCAGGTCGGCGGTGCCGTCAGTCGAGCCGTCGTCGACGAGCACCACCTCGATCTGCGGGTGGTCCCCGCCGGCCAGCGACCGCACGGCCGCCTCGATGCCTTCCTTCTCGTTGTAGGCGGGCACGATCACTGAGACCGGTTCGGTCACCGGCGGACCCCAGGACCAGCTCTTCCGGCGGCGTTGCCGGGCGTGCCGGCTCGCCAGCAGAAGCAACAATCCGGTACGCGCGACCGTCAGCAGCCCGACCACCAGGAACAACCCGGCCAGCCCGCTGAACAGCCAGTCGGTCAGCCGGATCGTCCAGATCAGCGCGCCGCCGCGCCACCGGTCGGCGGGTACGGCGTCCGGGTTCAGCGGCAGCAGGGCCGCGGCGGCGGCGGTCCGGCGGGCGGACCGCTCGACGGCCAGGTTGAGGCCTTCGGTGACCGTGGTGAAACGGTAGCCGCGGGCCTGCATCATCGGGATGAAGACCTGCAGGGCGGCGACGGTTTGCGCGCGGTCGCCGCCGGCGTCGTGGAAGAGCGTGACGACGCCCTGGTCCCCGGCCGGAGTGGCGTTGGCGACGATCTGCGGCACGCCGGGCCGTTGCCAGTCCTCGCTGTCGGTGTCGTTGACGACCACCAGGTAGCCCTGTGCCCCGGCCTGTCTGACCAGCTTCCAGTTGGTCTCGTCGATCGCTTCCGCTTTCGACGAGTACGGGAACCGGACCAGGTTGGTGTGCACGCCGGTGGCCCGGGCGATGGCCATCTGGGTCGAGGAGAGTTCCAGCGTGCGCCGCCACCCGGCGAGGCGCTGAAGGTTGGGGTGGGTGAAGGTGTGCACGCCGAGCTCGTTGCCGTCGGCGACGATGTCACCGGCCAGCCCGGGGTGCCGGGCCACCTCGGAGCCGATGACGAAGAACGTGCCGTGCGCGCCGTACCGGTCGAGAACCTGCAGCACCCGGGGGGTCCAGGTCGGGTCGGGGCCGTCGTCGAAGGTGAGCGCGATGGTCTTCGGCGGCAGCCGGTACGAGAGGGACTGGTCGCCGGTGGTGTTGATGACCGGGCCACCGCCCAGGATCGCGGCCGGTACGCCCGCCTGATCGCCGACCTCGGCGTCCTTGTGGTCGGCCGTGAACTCCGCATTGACGTATGCCTGCATGACCAGCACGGTGAGGAACCCGCCGATGACCACGGTGCCGAACAGCACCCGGGGCCGGGGCAGCAGTCGCCGCCGTGCGCGGTTCACGCCGTGCCCGTCGTTGGCCTGACCGCCTGGCCCTCGTGTCGGTGCGGTGCGGTCGATCATGTTGCTACCCCACGGCCCGTCGACGGCGTGAGCGAGCCCGGGCCGGGGCGCGTCGGGGCCGGCTCCGCGCTCGTGATCAGGGGCGGATCGGCCGGCCCGGTCTCGCCGCCGCCCCGGCCGGCCGACGTGGTGCTGCTCGGCGGCTTGGGCGCGGGCGCCGTGGCCGGGGTGCTGGGCGTCGGCGGCGGCGTACTGGTCGAGGTGGACTCCACCGGCCTGCTCGTCGGCGGGGTGCTGGGCGGCGCCGGGCTCGGTTTCGGGGTCGGGGTGCGCTTGACCGGCGGCGGCGGGGTGGCTACGGAGGTGCGTTCGAGTCGGTGGGCCGGGACGGTGTGCCGGGGCAGGGGCGGGCCCGCGGCGACCGGCTTGGGCAGCGGGGCGGAACCGCGGGACGGCTGCGGGAGCGGGCCGGGCGTGGTGATCACCGCCTCGCCGGGCGGGTCGCCGTCCGCGAGGATCCGCAACGGCAGCACCGAGCCGGGGCTGACCGGTCCGCCGGCCAGGCTCACGCTGACCAGGATGCCGTAGGCCAGGCACAGGCCGCCGAAGACGTACGACGCCCGGCGCAGCAGCCGCCGGCGACGGCCGGTCGAGTCCACGAACACCGGTGCGGCGGCAGCGGGTCGGGTCATTGCCTGCGTCTGGGGATTGTCGAGGTCTACTGACGACGAGGGTTTCGGCTCCGGCAAAGTCACGCGGCGAGCCTAGGAACAATGCGGCGGAATCTACGCCGGGTCACCCGTGCGGATGACCCGCGTTGCCGCACCGAATATCATCCGCCCGGGTGACACGGAGCGTTTGACCAGATGGCGGGCGTGTGAGTCGATGAATGTGAACCGTCGCCGACCAGCGCTCAAATAAGCCGGTCAATAAGGTCATGCGATTTTGGCGATCAATTTACTGTCACCTTTCTGACCATTGTCGGGGCCATTCTGCGAACAATTCTCGCAAGAATGCAACGACAAGATGCGGCATTAAAGGTATTTGCCGGATTTGTCCAGAGAGAGCTTACGGTAGCGAAGCGGTCACTGCAGGCAAACGGTGGTCCGGAGATTCCAGTGAACTGGGCAGGATTACCCGTAGTGCCGTCCCGAGGGCACCGTTAAGAGTTGCCTTGCGCGCTCCTAGCGCGCGCTTCCCCCGTGGCAGGCGATCGGAGCGCGCACCTATCTCCGGCCGTGACCGCCCCGGCCGCCGAGCTCACGCTCAGGCCCGTCACATCCACCGGCCGCGCACGTCCACCGGCTGCTCAAATCCATCGGCTACCGAGCCACATTCGCGCCGACCAGCTGTCGTAGGGAATCGTCTGCCCCACGAAGACCGGGTGGAAGTAGGCGAAACACATCGCCACCACCAGGACGTAGACACCGGCCACGATCGTGCCGATCAGCTGTCTGTCCGTCCTCGTCGCGCCGGCCATCATCCCGTCCGGCGGAGTCATGATCGCGCCCAGGGCGTAGACGATCGCCAGGATCAGGAACGGCAGCGCGGGCAGCACATAGAACGTGAACATCGTCCGGCCGTCGGCGATCGCGTAGTAGAACCACGGCAGCAGTCCGCCGGACACGCCGACGCCGATCGCGAACGCCCGCCAGTCGCGCCGGGCGATGCCGAACCAGACCAGGGCGCCGAGCGCCGGGATCATCGACCACCACAGGATCGGCGTGCCCAACAGCAGGATCTCGGCGGCGCAACTGGTCGACCCGCACGAGCCGTTCCCGCTCCAGTAGAACGCCACCGGCCGGCCCAGCAGCAGCCACTGCCACGGCCACGACTGGTAGACGTGCCGGTCGGTCAGGCCGCTGTGGAACTTGTACGCCTCCGCGTGGTAGTGCATCAGGTTCAGCAGGGCGCCCAGGACCGGCGGCTCGCTCAGCCCGTTCGCCTGGCGGTAGTGCCGGAAGTAGCCGGTGTTCGTGACGAACCAGCCGGTCCAGGTGGCCAGATAGAAGATCACCGTCAGCACGAAGCTGAGGATCAGATAGCCCAGATCGCCGAACAGGCCCGACCGGACCGAGTGCTGCACGCCCGCCGACCGCCGGGCGCTGACCCGCCAGACGATCACCAGGAGGGCGAAGAACGGCGCGAAGAACAGCGCGCTCCACTTCACCCCGCAGGCCAGCCCAAAGAGCGCGCCGGAGAGCAGCAGCCACCACGGCACGATCCGCGGCAGCCGCCGGCTCGTCGCCGGGTCGTAACCGCCCTCCAGCGCGCGCAGCCAGCGTCTGCGGTACTGGTCGCGGTCCAGCAGGATGGCCGCGAAGCTGGCCTCGACGAACAGACCCAGGAAGATGTCCAGCAGCGAGGTGCGGGACAGGACGAGCTGGAAGCCGTCCAATGTCATCAACAGGCCCGCCGTGCCGGCCAGCACGATCGAGTGGAACAGCCGGTACGCGATCCGGATCAGGATCAGGATCATCACCGTGCCGGCGATCGCGGCCGGGAACCGCCAGCCCAGCTCGGTGTTGCCGAAGATCTTCTCGCCCAGGGCGATCAGCCACTTGCCCAGTGGCGGATGCACCACGTACGCCGGGCCGTTGGTCTTCTCGTCCCACTCGACGCCGTGCTGCAGCATGTCCCAGGCGTCGGTCGGGTAGTAGACCTCGTCGAAGATGTAGCCCTTCGGGTGGCTGATCCCGACCAGCCGCAGGATCGCCGCGATCCCCACGATCAAGGCAGTGACCAGCCACGAGTACGGGTCGAGCCAGTTGTCGAGGGTCGCCAGGCGGCGCCGCACGGTGTCGGGCACCCGGCGCGGGCCGGCGTTCCCCGCCGCCTCGACCGTCGGTGCATGGGCGGTGATCTCTGTCTCAGCAGTCGCCGAAGTCACCCCGAGATCGTAGGCCGCCGGTCCAGCGGGCGCCGCCCGGAGGCCGGTGTGGTGGACTTTTGTCGTGACTGACCTAGGTACCACCGGCCGCGTCGTGCTCGTCGGTGCGCCGCTGGGCAACGTCGGCGACGCCTCCACCCGCCTGCGCGAGACCCTGGCGACCGCCGATGTGGTCGCCGCCGAGGACACCCGGCGGCTGGCCCGGTTGGCCCGCGACCTCGACATCACCGTCGCCGGGCGGATCGTCTCCTACTTCGAGGGCAACGAGGAACGCCGGACCCCGGATCTGATCGAGGCGCTGCGCGGCGGAGCGGTGGTCGCGGTCGTCACCGACGGCGGCATGCCCAGCGTCTCCGACCCCGGCTACCGGCTGGTCCGGGCCGCTCTGGACGCCGGGTTCCCGGTCACCGCCGCCCCCGGCCCGAGCGCGGTCACCACCGCGCTTGCGCTGTCCGGGCTGCCCAGCGACCGGTTCGCCTTCGAGGGGTTCCTGCCGCGTACCGGCTCGGGTCGCCGCTCCCGGCTTCGGGGACTGACCGCGGAGCCGCGCACGCTGGTCTTCTTCGAGGCGCCGCACCGGATCGCCGACACGCTGGCCGACCTGACCACGGCCTTCGGCGCCGACCGCCCGGCGGCGGTCTGCCGGGAGCTGACCAAGACGTACGAGGAGATCCGCCGCGGCACCCTCACCGAACTGGCCGACTGGGCGGCCGGGCAGAAGCCGCGGGGCGAGATCACCGTCGTGGTGGGTGGCGCTCCGGACCGGCCCGAGGATCGCCCGGCCGACGGCGAACTGCGCGCGGCCGTCGCACAGCGCGAGGCCGCGGGCGACTCCCGGCGCGATGCCATCCAGGCCGTGGCCGATGCGTATGGGCTGCGCAAACGTGAGGTCTACGCGCTCGTGCACGCCGGCGGGTAAGCGCCGGCGCGTCAGCCGGCGACGGTGCTTCGGCGGCGGCGGTGCTTCGGGACGTTCGGCGGCGGCGGTGCTTCGGGACGCTACGTCGCGTCGGTAGGCGGTGGTGCGTCGGTTGGCGGTGGTGCGTCGGTAGGCGGTGGTGCGTCAGTAGGCTGCGGCGAGGAAGCCGAGCAGTAGCAGCAGGGGGCCGGCGAAGCTGAGCGCCAGTGCGGCGCGGCGGGCCCGGACCGTCTCCAGCTGCCGGGAGCCCGTCAGGGCGGCGATACCCAGGCCGCAGAGGAGCACCAGCACGAAGCCCAGCACCCAGCGCAGGTGCACGAGCGGGCCCGATTCGCCGACGTACGCCCGGCCACTGGTCTGGTTGAGCATCCGGGCCGGGGCGACCGCGCCCGGGCCGCGCTGACCCGAGGCGACCCCGAGCAACGTCACCCGGGACCGCGGGTACCGGCCGTCGGCGGCCTGGAACCGGCCGGTGCAACGCAGGACCACGCCGCTGCCAGTGCACTGGGTGACCGTCGCGACGCCGGGCCGGCCGTGGCCGACGGCCAGCCAGAACGGCTCCGCGCTGACCCACGAGAAGAACGCGGCGACCAGGCCGAGCGCGATCAGGCCGGCCAGCCCGGTCACCGGGCGGTGCGGTGTCCGGGGCCGACGGGCGGTACCGGCCGCGGCCGCCTGCTGGCGGGTCTGCTCTTCCGGGAAGCGTTCGGCGCGTTCGGCGCGCTGCTCCTCGGTGAGCCAGAAGGGCGACGTCTCGAGCAGGGGTGAGGGCGGGCGCTGGGCGGCCCGGCCGAGCGGGGACAGCCCAGACGGGAGCGGCCCGGGCCGCTGACCCTGATCGATGCCGACGGTCGGGTGGTGGCCAGGCTCCGGCTCGTACTTCTCGCCGGCGGGCAGTTCGAGTGGGCGCGGGTCCTGCTTGGCGGGCATCTCGATCGGGCCGCGACGGCCGAAGCGGTCCGGATTTCCGGAGCGTTGTGGATCAAGGTGCGCAGAGCCGCGCCAGTCGGGATTGCGGCGTTCGGGATTGTGCCGGTCGGGATTGCGGCGTTCGAGGCTGCGGCGGTTGGGGTCGGGGTCGGGGCGGGCGATCGGGCGTTCGAGGGCTTCGGTCGGGTGCTCGTTCGAGTGGCTCGACTCGATCGCGCGGCGGGTGGCGGCTTCGCGGGGGGCGGCGGGCAGTTGTGGGGAGTGCCGGGGCGGGACTGACTCGCCGCCGGGGGGAGTCGTTCTCGCGTACGCGGAAAGGGGGTTGGTCTCGGGCCTGCGGCCGCCGCGGCTGAGCTGGTCGGCGACGTCCTCGCGGCCGGCGGCCCGGGCCTCGGCGGCCGCTGCGGTGTGCCGCTCGTCGCCGCGGAACGGGGGCGGGGTCAGCGTCGCCGACTGGGCGGCCGCCGCCGCGCCCCGGCTGGGGCGGCGGGAGATCGCGGTCTCGGTCCCGACCTCGGCCTCGCGGTCGCTCTCGCCCCGCCAGAACGCCGTGTCGGGATCGCTGAACGTCCACGGGTTGCGCTCGTCGCGAGGCGTCTCCCCTGGCTGTGGTGCGTCTCCGGTCACGATCTCCATGGGACCACCGATCCGCTCCGGCGTCCCGCCATTGATCGGGCGTGTCGGGATAAAAGCTCACATCTCAGTCCGTTCGCGGGCTCGCTCGGGCACTCACTACGCTTGAGCACCATGAGTCACGTTCTCGCCGCGGTCGCCTGGCCCTACGCCAACGGTCCGCGCCACATCGGTCATGTCTCCGGCTTCGGAGTGCCCTCCGACGTTTTCAGCCGGTACATGCGGATGTCGGGCCACGACGTGCTCATGGTCTCGGGCACCGACGAGCACGGCACCCCGATCCAGGTCCAGGCCGACGCCGAGGGGGTCACCCCGCGCGAGCTGGCCGACCGCTACAACCGGGTGATCGTGGAGGATCTGCACGGGCTCGGGCTGTCCTACGACCTCTTCACCCGCACCACGACCGGCAACCACTACGCGGTGGTGCAGGAGCTCTTCACCGGCCTGCTCGACAACGGCTACATCATCCGCAAGACGACCCTGGGTGCCCGCTCGCCGTCCACCGGCCGGACGCTGCCCGACCGCTACATCGAGGGCACCTGCCCGATCTGCGGTTACGACGCGGCCCGCGGCGACCAGTGCGACAACTGCGGCAACCAGCTCGACCCGGAGCAGCTGATCAACCCGCGCTCGCGGATCAACGGCGAGACGCCGGAGTTCGCGGAGACCGAGCACTTCTTCCTCGACCTGCCCGCGTTCGCCCCGGCGCTGGGCCGGTGGCTGGACGCCCGCGAGGGCTGGCGGCCGAACGTGCTCAAGTTCTCCCGCAACCTGCTCGACGACCTGCAGCCCCGGGCCATCACCCGGGACCTGGAATGGGGTGTGCCGATCCCGCTGGACGGCTGGCGTGACCGCACCGACAAGCGGATCTACGTCTGGTTCGACGCGGTGATCGGCTACCTGTCCGCCTCGATCGAGTGGGCCCGGCGCTCCGGCGATCCGGAGGCGTGGCGGCAGTGGTGGTCGGCCGACGCGCAGGGCAAGGACGCGGTCGGCTACTACTTCATGGGCAAGGACAACATCGTCTTCCACTCGGTGATCTGGCCGGCGCTGCTGCTCGGCTACTCGGGTGAAGGCGACAAGGGCGGCTCGCCGGGCTCGCTCGGCGCGCTGAACCTGCCGACCGAGGTGGTCAGCTCGGAGTATCTGACGATGGAGGGCCGGAAGTTCTCCTCGTCGCGCAAGGTCGTCATCTATGTTCGCGACTTCCTGGAGCGCTACGACGCGGACGCGCTGCGGTACTTCATCGCCGCCGCCGGGCCGGAGTCCAACGACACCGACTTCACCTGGGCCGAGTTCGTCCGGCGCAACAACGACGAGCTGGTCGCCGGCTGGGGCAACCTGGTCAACCGGTCGATCTCGATGGCGGCGAAGAACTTCGGGGCGATCCCGCCGTTGCTGGACCCGCAGCCGGCCGATCTCGCCCTGCTGGAGACGGTTCGGGTGGGCTTCGCGGGCGTCGGCGAGCTGATCGGCAAGCACCGGCAGAAGGCGGCGATCGGCGAGGCGATGCGGATCGTGGCCGAGGCGAACAAATACCTCTCGGACCAGGCGCCGTGGAAGCTCAAGTCGGCCGATGAGAAGCCGCGGATGGGCACCATCCTGGCCGTCGCGTTGCAGGCGATCAGCGACGCGAACACGCTGCTGACACCGTTCCTGCCGCACTCCGCGCAGAAGGTGCACGAGTTGCTCGGCGGCACCGGGATCCACGCCCCGATGCCGTCGATCGTCGAGGTCGAGGATCTCGACGGCGGCCCGGGCTATCCCGTGCTGATGGGCGACTACACGGTCGGCGCCAAGTGGGAGAGCGTTCCGCTGGTCGCGGGCACGCCGCTGGCGACCCCGAAGCCGGTCTTCCGCAAGCTCGACCCCTCGGTGATCGAGGAGGAACTCGCCCGCCTGACCGCCTAGAGGGTGTACTGGATGTCTGAGATGTGGTGGTCTACGAGTTCGCGGAGCGGTGCCCAGGACTCGTAGACGCCGCGTTCGTAACAGCGGGCGCCGGTGGCCGCCATGGCGTCCGCGTCGGGGCGGATCACCCGCAGGCGGGCCCAGCTGTCGTCGCGCTGCAGCACCCAGCACGAAACGCCGCGCCACTGGGCCTGCTCGGACCGGCGGCTGAGCGTCGTGACGGGATAGCGGGCCGCGCGGGTCAGCGCGCGCACCCGGAACTCGCCGGGCGGGTCGGCGACCGCCTCGTACTCGTTCGCACCGGCCTGGCCGACCAGCCGGCTCGAGCCGGCGTCGGAGCACGGCACGTACTCCTGGTCGGGGCTGACGCCGGGCAGGCCCTCGAGCAGATGGCGCCAGCGCGGTCCGGCCAGCCGCAGCCAGCCGTGCTGCTCCGGCTGGTACGCGTACAGCACGACCTCCTCGCCGGCCGCCGGGTACGCGATCAGCTGGGCGTTCGCGGGCATCGGCAGGTCGGCCAGGCCCGCGGTGGCGAACTCG
>JAVHVY010000054.1:0-11342 GCA_032160305.1 Actinoplanes sp. | reverse complement strand
AACGGCAGGCCAGCACTCTGCACACCCGCGAACCATAGGGCTTGCTTGAGCCGGATGCATGGAAATCGTGCACGTCCGGTTCTGAGGGGGCGGCGGCGCAGCAATGCGTCGTCGCTACCCGGCCGATCAGGCGTGCCGAGTCGGCTGCGTGTGTCACGAGCTGTTGTCCGAGGCTTGGTAGATGCGTTGCGCGGCGTCGTAGGTCTGATCGTCGAAGAGTACGAGGCGGGCGACCTCGATGGTCGTCGGTTCGGCGCGCATCGCCGTCAAGGCTTGGACGATTGCGTCTTCCTTCGGCCACCGGTACACGCCGGAGGAGATCAACGGGAAGGCGATCGACCGTGCGCCCAGACCGGCAGCGACGGTCAACGACGTCGTGTAGCAGCTGCGCAGCAGTGGGGCGCGGTCCTCGTCGGTGCTGAACACCGGCCCGACGGTATGGATCACCCATCGCGCGGGCAGCCGCCCGGCCGTTGTTGCCACGGCCTGACCGACCGGGAGACCGCGTCCGTATCGGCTGGCTCGTAGAGCGCGGCACTCTTCCAGGATGGCGGGGCCGCCCTTGCGGTGAATGGCCCCGTCGACGCCGCCGCCGCCCAGCAGGGACGAGTTGGCCGCGTTGACAACCGCGTCGACCCGCTCGGCCGTGATATCGCCGGTGACCAGTTCGATCCGCACCATATTGTCTCTGCGTGTCACGGCGCCGATCGTAGAGCGCCGCATCTGGGTCAGCGCTCGCCCGGACGTAAACAACTCGTACGCGCATCATGCCGCGATCCGCGTGCTACCCCACGTCAATAGGCGTGCAGGTAGCGCGCTGGCACGGCATCGGTGAGCCAGACTCCGTTGGTACTTCGGTAGAAGAGGTACCCGTTCGCCACGGTTGTCGACGAACGCGTGGCCTGGCTTGCGCACGTCGCTGCGTACGAGCCCGGCTCGTTCTTTCGCCGCGAGCTGCCGGCGACGCGGGCTGTTCTGGATGGCGTGCAGGATCTTGGTCTGTTGGTCGTGGACGGCTATGTCGATCTGGACCCGGACGGGCGGCCGGGTCTGGGTGCCCACGTGCACGACGAGAACGGTGGTGGGTTAACCAGATCCGACTTTTGCCCGATATGCGTACGCGGTAAGCGGCCTTGACAACATACAACCGAATGGTTGTATGTTGGTGTGGTGACCGAAGAGAGTGCGGACCGGGCAGACGCCCTGTTTCATGCGCTCGCCGACCGCACGCGGCGCGACATTCTGCGCCGCGTGCTGGCCCGGGCGCACTCCGTCTCCGCGCTCGCGGCGAAGTACGACATGAGCTTCGCCGCCGTACAGAAGCATGTCGCCGTGCTCGAGAAAGCCGGTCTGCTGACCAAGCGGCGCGACGGCCGCGAGCAGCTGGCCAGCGGCGACGTGCAGGCAGTGCAGTCGGTGGCATCCATGCTGACCGAGCTTGAGCAGGTCTGGCGCGGTCACATCGCCCGCATCGACGCACTCATCGCATCCGATCCCGAGCAGGAGAACTGAACGATGCCTGTGACCGACGTCCAGCACGACCTCGACAGCCTGACCCTGACCATCGCCGCGGATTTCGCTGCGCCGGTCGAGCGAATCTGGCAGGTGTACGCCGACCCGCGCCAACTGGAGAAGGTGTGGGGACCGCCGACCTACCCGGCGACGTTCGTCGACCACGACCTGACACCCGGCGGCCGCGTGACCTACTACATGACCGGGCCCGACGGCGCCAAGCACGCCGGATATTGGCTGGTCACAGCCGTGGATGAGCCGCGGACGTTCTCTTTTCGGGACGGCTTCGCCGACCTGGACTTCAACCCGTTGCCAGAGCTCCCGGTCTCCACGAGCGTCTACACCTTCACCGAGCACAACGGCGGCACGCGGGCGACCTACGTGAGCAGATACGAGTCCGCCGAGGCGCTCAAGCAGGTGCTGGACATGGGAATCGTGGAGGGTGCCACCTCGGCGGTCAACCAGATTGACGACCTGATCATCTCCTGATCAGCCGGGGCCGGGGCCAAAGCCCCGGCCCCGGCATAGAGATCGGACGCGCCCGGTCCACGATGTCGAGGTGTCCGGGGGTGAAGGGGTTGAACGTTCCGGGGTAGACCGCTCGGGCGGGCCCGGGACCGCCGTCGGACGCGTGGGGCACCGGCTCAGGGTATTCGACAGCCTGATCGGTCGCTGCGAGCCTTTGATCCGCCAGGTAGCGGCTGGCCTTAAGCCTTGCGCAGTAGCAGGTAGCCCTGCGGGCAGGACTCCGGCTCCTCGGGCGGGCGGCTGCCCTGGAACACCACGTCGAAGCCGGCGCCGACGGCCGCGCCGGGTCGCCTGTACACCGAAAAGTTGTCTGCCAGCAGGGATTCAGGATGCGGCGTCCGGGACTGGCAGCGTGCCCGGGAACCGAACTCAGGTTCCACTGCCTGGAAGGGCACCCTGCCGTTACAGCCGGCACGGCAGCATCTGGGCCGAGACGCTGATCCGGCTGGCCGGTATCGATGAGATCACCATCCTGCTCATCGGGGGCGGATTTACGCTGTCTTGCTTGTTCGTCGAGGACAGCTTCAACCGGGCCTCAAGATCCGCGATCCGGCCCATCGCCTGCTCCAGCAGGCTGGTCAACTCCGCGACCCGCGCCACCAGATCGTCATACGACGGCGACGGCTGAGCGGACACAGCCGGTCAACCTACCAGCCTCCACATCAGACACCCGAACCGCCCGACGACCTATCCAGTGACAATAGGAATTACTCCATCAGAAGCAACATAGGGACGGCCCAGGGATGACCTAGCCCTTTTATCACCCAGATGCACGTCGCGTGCCCCGTCCCCTTCGGCGGAACCGGCCAATGACCTCGGAGGTCACAAACCTAAATAGGTTCCTCATCCCGGTGTCGGTTAAGATCTCCCTCAACGTTTCGGGGCGTTCCATCCCTTGAGGAAGGTCGGGGGGTAGTTCGGAAAGCTGTAGTGGTGCCAATGGCGCAAGCTTTAACTTGATACGGACAGCGTCGAGCACGCCCATGACGTCGCTCACGGCACGGGGCAACAACTCCTGGGCGACTGTAGTAGTGAAAGGGGCTGGCTGATGGACGGCGTTAGCCTCGACGCGGATGCGGCCAACTTTGACAATCGTACCCGTGGGACCGAAGCCATCATCCGCATGGAGAAACAGGAATATATGACATTCCGGCACGCCGGCGGCAGACCACCAGAAATCCCATGCCGGATCTTGAATTATCGCCTGCCGGACGTGCTCGATGAGGTGAGGATAATTCGCCGGCCATCCATTGGGAAGGAAGATGGTCGAGCTCACGGTCAACCAGGACGTTGGCTCAGTAGGCTCTAGGTGCTCTGGGAACGGCTGCGGGTTACCCCACGCCGCGGTGTTGCTGCCGGATTCGTAGCTGAGCTGAGTCTCGTGCTCCCACAGCATGCCGGTGCTGCGTTCATAAGCCTCGGGTGCAACCGACAACAGGAGCTCCGCTTCGCGGCGGGCAAATCGGCTCAGCTTCCCAGGTTGTGCGAGGACTTCCTCATACGCGGCACGACCTGCCGCGACGGCTGCGCAGCGTACGTAGAGGAACCAATCGTTTCTGGCACGGACGGCCTCGGCGTGGACTGGGGTATCCAACGCGTAAAGCAGCGCTGTGAGCTGATCATGGAAACCGAAGATGTCATCTGCGTCACGGGTCGCCAGTTCGTCGGTCAGCTGCTTAAAGTCGTCGTCGTGTGGCCGTGGCTCGAGCATTCGCACGAGTGTCCAGAAACTTTCTGGTTCCATGGCAAAGATCGTCTCAGAACCAACAGCACGATGCGTCAAATCCACGCCGGTGCAGGAGCGTGAACGCCCCGGGTTCTATGGAAACCTCAGCTATTGCCTCCCTCCAACCACCTCAGGAGGCTGGTGTTGAGGGGTAGTACTTAGATTCGTACTCTGTGCGGGTCTGACGTGGCTTCGTGGTGTGACCAGTCGGTCCTGCACAGGTGTCAATAGTGAGACCGCAAGGGCACTCAAATGGTTGAAAGTGTTGAATGTGGTGAGCGTGTCGCCGATCAGAGGCGACGGGTAGGTGATCGGATGCTGTGGTGGTCTCCAGTCGGGTCCGCTCGGCGCGAGGTGACCCGCCGTGGCAGTCTCCGGCGGGTGACGCGACCGTGTGGATCCGGCACGACCACGACGGGGTGACGCCTGTCCCGTTGAGCCAGTTGCGGGTGGAGCTATTCGTCGGATCGGTGCCGTGGCGGCGGTGGCGCTCACATCCTGGGCAGACGCACCTGTCGGGCAGTTTCTGGGCAGCCACCACCGGCGGGCACGTCATCTACGAGAGCCGGCTGGAACTCGCCCGGCTCCTGCTCGCGGATTTCGACTTGACGATCACGGCGATATGGGCCCAATCGTGCCGGATGCAGGCCGTCGTGGACGGCAAGCAGCGCCACCACGTGCCGGACTTCCTGTTCGCCTCGCCGGCCGGGGAAATCACGGTGGTGAACGTCAAACCCGCTGGGCGGCTTGCTGATCCGAAGGTGGCGCCGACAGCCGGCCACCGCCGCGCAACGGACGAGTCTACGCGGCTCCAGTGACCCATCAGTTCTTCGCGGAACTCGGCAGCCACACAGCGCCCTGGGCTGCGGAACCAAGATAGGGGAGTTGCATCGGCGACGCCGGGCAGAGGGTCTGCCCGGCGAGCGGTCCGGACTTGGGCACTGCCCGGGGTGGCCGTGTTCCTGGGCATGTTCGCCGGTCTTGCCGGTCTCCTTGGTCGGCCGCCCGGTGCGCACTTCCGCCATGATCACCGGCTCCTTGCTGACTGCCACTTGTTGACCTTGGTCCGATCCCGATCATGGTCAACAAAGTGGTGGTCGTTCTCGCGAGCATTTACGCGAGTCGACCCGGCGCAGGTCAAGAGTGCCCGTGACCTCCACTGGTGCCGTCCTCGGCAGGTACCGGCCGCGATCCACAGAAGGTGAGCTCCGCCGCCCTCTGGAACCACTGGTAGGCGGCTTCGGGGATCGCCTCCGTGTTGGCGAACACGACGGTCTGCCGAGCACCGTCGACAGTTTGCGCACTGTCCGTACTGAAGCCGAGGCCACCGCCGGTGTGCCCCAAGACAACGGCGCAGGGGTACTGCTGCCTCATGAGCCCGAGACCGTAGCCGAACCCATCACTGAGATCGCGGAATTGCTTCATCTCCGCGAGCTGGCGCGCCGGAAGGACCCGCCCATCGAGAAGGGCCTGGAAGAACGTCGCCACGTCGCCGACCGTCGCGATCAGCGCGCCCGCGGCCCACACGTTGGAGGCATCGATCCGGGTGATGTCGCGCAGACCCGTCGCGTCAACCGTGTACCCCTGCGCGTGCCGTCCCTGGATGGACGGACCCGTCGCAAAGTAGGTGTGCCGGAGGGACAGCGGGCGCAGGATTCGCCGGTCGACAACGTGGTCGAGCTTCTGACCGGTGATCCGCTCGACGAGCAGGCCCAGGACGATGTATCCGGTGTTGGAATAGGTGAAGTCGGCACCGGGAGCAAACAACAGCGGGTGGCTCGTGCCGAGGCGAACGAGGTCGACCGGGTCCCACACCCGCAGAGGATCGGTGAGGTAGTTGAAGCGTGCATCCTCGGCGTAGTCGAACAGCCCACTGGTGTGGCCGAGGAGCTGACGCGCCGTGATCTTATCCCCGTCGGGCAGCAGCCCGGGGAGCCATCGACCGACCGGAGTGTCGAGGTTCAGCCGGTGCTCGGCTTCCAACTGCAGCACGATGGCGGCCAGGTAGGTCTTGGAGATGCTAGCGATCCGGAACCGGTCGTTCGCCGTTATCGGCCTATGGGTCGACACATTCGCTTCCCCGCTGGTGAGCACTGTCGTGCGAGCGCCATCGCGGATGAGGTAGGCGATGCCGGGTACGCCCGGGTCTACTGCCGGCTGCAGGGGTGGAACGTCTCCGCGGATGGGGTTTGCTGACTGAATTGCGGTGCTTGTGGATGAGGGCGACGGCTGAGGCCACGTCCGGCCGGGTCGCGCAGGCCGCCGGCGGCGGCGACCACACCGAGTGCGGTGACCGCGAGCCATGCCCACCGGCCGGCCTCCCACCGGGGGCCGGGGTCGGCGGTCAGCCACGGGCCGGACGGCGACGCCTGATCCAGCACCACGATGAGCACCACTGCGGTGATCGCCGCGAAGACCGGATCGACCCGGGCCGGGCACCACGCGGCAGCGGCCACCGCGACCGCGGCCATGCCCACGGCCTCCGCGGCGAGCCCGGGCCAGGGCGCGCCGGCGACCCGCCCAGCCTGGATCACGGCCAGCGTCAGGGCCACGACGAGCAACGCGGCGGCCGCCACGGCTGACGGTGCCAGCCGCCGGCCCGGCCGCGAGTACGGCGTGCCATCGAGTACGGCCGCCGCCAGGTCCCGCAGCGGCGCGGCGAGGGCGACGACCAGCACCAGCATCACCCGCCGGGCGGTGAGCACCGTCTCGGACACATCGTCGGCCCAGCCCAGGGCGGCGGAGGCCACCCCGAGCCCGACCGCCGCGCCGGACGCGCCCGCCACCCAGCCCGGCCGGGCCAACCGCATCCAGTATCTCGTCATCACCATCGCCTCAGCCCAGCTGCTGCCAGGCGGCCAGCCCGGTCACGGTGACCGCGACGGCGGCGGTGATCCACAGTCCGCGCCGGTTGCCCGGGGTGCGCAGCAGTGCCGCTACCCCGGCCAGCACGGACAACCCCAGCAGGTACCCCAGGTGCCACATCTCCTGGCCCAGCGGGTGATTCACGGCCAGGCCGGCGTTCTCCGCCGCCCACGTGATCCACGGAGCGAACCAGGTGGGTGCGTGCACCACACCGTTCACGTCGGCCGGCGCGTACAGGCCCGCGGTGCCCTCCCACAGGATCAGCACGACCAGCGGTAGTGCACCCGGCAGCGGCACCCAGCGGGCCAGCGCGATGCCGAGCAGCCCGGCGCCGAGTATCAGGACCGGCACCTGTAGGTGCTCGAGCACGCCGCGGCCGTAGATGCCGTTGGCGGGGTCGCCGGCCTTCGGCGCGGTGAGCGGCGCGACGACGGACATGATCACCATGGCGGCGACGCCGACCAGCACCGGACCGCGCAGCAGTCCGAGGATCGCGCCGATGCTCCGTTGCCGGGCGTCGACCGGCGCCACGTCCAACGGCTCCCGGACCCGGCGGCGGAACGCCGCCGCGGCAACCCGGTTCGCGCTGACGACGGTCAGCGGGGCGTACAGCATACAGATTCCGATCATCGTGATGCCATACACCGCATTCCAGAGCTCGTTGCGGCTGTGGATGACGTCGATGGTCAAATTCGTCGCGAGCAACGCCAGCCATGCCAGCCCGACCAAGTACGCCGGGTGCCGCAGCATCCGCCGCGCCTCGACCCGGCCCAACCCGCCGGCGCTGGGCGACCAGCCGATCAGCGGCAACCGCCGGCCAAGCGTGGTGGTGGTCATGCCGACACCTCCTGGCGTTCCCCGGCCCCGCCGACCAGCAGCAGGTAACCGTCCTCCAAGGTCGGCGGCACCGGCTCGGCGCCCGCCGGTGGTACGCCGATCTGCCGCAGCCCGCCGCCCTCGCTGCGCCACGCGAGTACCGCCCCCGGAGCCCGGTCCGCGGCTGTCCAGACCCGACCGTCGGCCATGGCGGCCAGCCCGCTGGGCGTTCCGTCGTAGCGGATCCCACCCTCGTGCAACACCACCACCCGCGGGCACAACGCGACCACGTCCTCGATCTGGTGGGTGGACACCACCACGCAGCGCTCGTCGGCCAGGGCGGAGACCGTGTCGCGGAACCGCAGCCGCTGCTCCGGGTCCAGGCCGACGGTGGGCTCGTCCAGGACCAGCAGCGGCGGGTCGCCGATCAGTGCCTGCGCGATGACCAGGCGGCGGCGCATCCCACCGGAGAGCCGCCGGATCCGCCGGCCGGCCATCCGGGTCAGGCCCATGACGGCCAGGACCCGGCGGACCTCGTCGTGGCGGGCCCGGCGCTCACTCCACTCCTTGAGGATGGCGACGTAGTCGACGTACTCGAAGCCGGTGAACCCGGTCGGGAACCCGCATTCCTGCGGCACGTAGCCGAGCCGGCGGCGGACCTCGATACGTTCGGCGAGCAGCGCACAGTCGTGGCCGAGCAGCCGGACCTGGCCGGTCGTCGGGGCTACGACGGTTGCCATGATCCGCAGCAGCGTCGTCTTGCCGGCCCCGTTCGGCCCGAGCAGGCCGAGCACCCCCGGGCCGGCGTGCAGGCTGACCGGGTCCAGTGCGCGATGCCGTCCGTAGGTCTTACTCACATCGGTGAGGTGGATATCCATCAGGACCTCCCTGGTTGGTGGCGGCCATACGCGGCGGATGCCGCGACGACGACGGCGGTCAGGCAGACGAACTGCACTGCGGGGCCGTAGGCCGTGAGCACCGACCCGGTGCTGGCCCGGGCGGCGACGGCGAAGGCGATCCAGCCCAGGGACAACGCCGCGGCGACCGGCAGCGCACCGAAGCGGACCTCCAGGGCCAGCGTCACCGCGCTCAGCGCCAGGCCGGGAAGTAGCCACAGCGCCGACGCGCGCAGCCCGCCCGGCACCGTCAGACCGGTGACCAGCAGCAGTGCGCCGGTCACCGGCACCACCAGCAGGCTGCGGAGCAGAATCAGGCGCAACCGCGGGTACGGTGCGGCCACCACCACCTCGTGCATCGGATCGGTGTGGGGGCCGTACGCCAGGGCCACCCCGGTCACCGGCACCAGCGGGGCGAGCACCAGGAACCACATGATCAGGCGGCCATCGGTCCGGGGGGCCGCGAACGCGAACGTGGCGAGCAGCGCGCAGGACCACAGCCAGGCCCAGTGTGCGCTGGAAGCCTTCGACGCCAGTCGGGCCGCGGGCGGCGCGAGACCGATAGCGGTCAGGATCCGCTCGCCCACCGACACCGGCGGACAGTCGAGGACGTCCACGGTGTCCGCCCACACCCGGTCCAGCAGCGGCCGGTCCGCGACGACCCCGACCGCCGCCCGGCATCGGGCACAGCCCAGCACGTGCTGCTCGATCGAGGTGGACCGGGCCAGGTCGAGCCGCCCGTCGGCGTACGCCGCCAGCAACTCCGCGTCGGCATGCCAGCTGGTCATCGCGGTGCTCCTCTCATGCCAGGGCCTGCCGCAGCAGAATCCGCGCCCGGGCCATCCGGGTCTTCACCGTGCCCTGCGGGATGTGCAGGAGCCGGGCCGCCTCCCGGGTGGTCAGTCCATCCAAGACGGTCGCCCGCACCACCGCCTGAAGCTCCGGGGACAACCGGTTGAGGGCGCCGGCGGCGTCGCCGTACTCCACGCCCAGCAGAACCTGCTCCTCAGCCGAACCGACCACCGGATCCGAGGCCGCGGTCAGCACGTCGTGGCTGGGCCGGCGGGCGATCAGGTCGATGAGCCGGCGAATGGCGATGCCCCACAGCCACGCCGGCACCTCGCCGCGAGCGCCCCAGCGACCCGCGCCACGCCACACCGCGACGAACGTGTCCTGCAACGCCTCCGCCACCACATCGGGGTCGCCACACCGGCGTCGCAGCCGGACCTGCAGCCACGGGGCGTGCCGGGCGTACAGGTCGGCGAACGCGTCGCGGTCCCCGCGGGCGATCGCGGTCAGCAGCGCGGCATCGGTCGGCTCGGACAGATTCGGGCCGGTGGAGTCAGGACCCGCCACGCCGTTCACGCCGTGACCCATGCCGGCCCCCTCAACTCGTCTCAATCAGTCTGTCTCTGATGGAGCCAGCAGCGGTTCAAGACCATCGGACAAAACCGGGTCCGGGAACGCTCCGTCCACAGCAGCCGACCATCCGGTGCGATGAAGGACCTCCACGTTCCCGCCGTGGTTGGCGCGGCGTACGCGCGGATCTGCGCGTACTTGTCACCGCCCGAGAGGTGCGCCAGTCCTCCGCCTCGGCCACGTCGAACCGCGGCTGGCCATCGTGCGCGCGCAGGTCGCGGCGACCGGCGGCCGTGTGCACACGACCGACGAACTTCGTACGGCGCCAAGACCACTCGCCATGGAGGCAAGCGTGTGCAACGGATTGCACATGAGATGCAACCGAGGTATCGTTGGCCCGGAAGGTGGTGAATGCCGTGGCTTCGCAGACTGTTGGCTTCGCGCTCGCGGATGAAGACCGTGAGCGCCTGGATCGGCTCGTAGAGCACTTCGGTGGCGGAAACCGGTCGGCCTACCTGCGGGCGACGTTGAAGGTAATGGAGTCGTTGCGCCGGGCGGAGCGTCTCCGCGACCTCCAGGCGAGCAACCATCGTCGGCTGGCGGAGCAGGGAATTGCCGCCGAAGAACTGCCTGGGCTCATCCGGCAGGCATACAAGGAGTCGCAGGGGTGACACTTCCGGGCCCGGTGGCGACTCCAGTTGTCTTCGATGTCAACGTGCTGGTACAGGCGATCGCGACGGGAAACAGTCCATACATCTCGTGGCCTTCGCCCCCACCAACGTCGGGGAACCCCTTCGCTGATTGTCTGGGGATCATTAACGATGCGGCCGAGTTCGCGCTTTGGCTTTCGCCGCACATCCTCGACAACACGGTCCGGGTCCTGAGCGTGGTCGTCGGCACGCCGAAGGACGAGGCAGAGGACTATCGAGACATCCTGATCGAGATGGCAAATTCCTCCGGGGGTGGGGTTCTGAACCCGCCGCGCACCGTCCACGATTGCGGCGACCATGAGGACAATCTCGTCCTGGACCTGGCCGCGGAGGTCGGTGCCCTCCTGATCGTTTCGGAAGACGTCGACCTGACGGCGATGTCGCCATGGCGGGGGGTGCTTGTCCTGCGCGCTCGCGAATTCACCGCTCGGGTGGACGGCATGCGCAGGCACATCCGGCGCCGCTGAGCTCCAGTCCACGTTACGGGTCAGATGAACTTGACCTTCTGCCGGGCACCGGCGTGCGTGCGGTGGGTGGGCCGGCACGTTTGGTGGTGGCACTGGCGATACTCCTCCTCCCTCACCATGCGCGACACGCATCGGTGCTGTAGCAGGCCGCTGCGACCCCGGGTCCGGTCGGCGGGCACCATGGTGGCCGTGGCATCACCGTCGCGAGCGTCCGGAGCCGTCCTCGAAGCCGTCCTCGAACGGCTGACCTACGTCAACGAGGACACCGGGTACACCGTCGCCCGGGTCGCCACCGCCCGCGGCAGCGATCTGCTCACCGTCGTCGGGGCGCTGCTGGGCGCCCAGCCGGGCGAGAGCCTGCGGATGGTCGGGCGGTGGGCATCGCATTCGCAGTACGGCCGGCAGTTCGAGGTCGAGTCGTACACCACCGTGCTGCCTGCGACGATCCAGGGCATCCAGCGCT
>JAVHVY010000011.1:0-24748 GCA_032160305.1 Actinoplanes sp. | reverse complement strand
CGGGCGCAGCAGGGCCGGGTCGAGGATCTCCGGGCGGTTGGTTGCGGCGAGCACGACGACGCCATCGCTGCCGGTGAAGCCGTCCATCTCGGTGAGGATCTGGTTGAGGGTCTGTTCGCGTTCGTCGTTGCCGCCCAGCGACTGCGAACCGCCGCGGGCGCGGCCGATCGCGTCGAGCTCGTCGATGAAGACGATCGACGGGGCCACCTTCTTCGCCTGCTCGAACAGGTCGCGGACCCGGCTGGCGCCGACGCCGACGATCATCTCGATGAACTCGGAGGCGGACATGGAGAAGAACGGGACCTTCGCTTCGCCGGCGACGGCGCGGGCGAGCAGGGTCTTGCCGGTGCCGGGCGGCCCGGAGAGCAGTACGCCGTGCGGGATCTGCGCGCCGAGCTTGCGGTACTTCTCGGGTTCGCGCAGGAAGTCGACGATTTCGGTGACCTCCTGCTCGACTTCCTCGATGCCGGCCACGTCGGCGAACGTCGTCCGGGGCCCGCCTTCGGGTTGGTAGAGCCTGGCCCGGGACCGGCCGAAACCGCCGATGCCGGCCCCTGCCCCGGCGGCGGCCCGGCGCATGAACCAGACGAGCAGCAGCACGAGCAGGATCGTCGGCCCGAAGCCGACCAGCAGCTGCTGCCAGATCGGGGCGGGTGCGTCCGGTGGTTTCGCGTTCACCGGCACGCCGTTGGCGAGGAGCTTGGCGAACAGGTTGTCGTCGGCGAACGAGGGGCGCTGGGTGGTGAACCGGGTGACCTGCTCGGCGGTCTTGTCTCCGACCGGGGTGTATGACGCGTTCTTGGTGAAGGCGCCCTCGATCGTGTCGCCGGTCGAGGTGACGTCGCTGATGTTCTTCGCGTCGACCTGGGTCAGGAAGAAGGTGTATGAGACCGCGGTGCGGGCCGGCGGGGCGAGCAGGAACGACGACACCACCCAGTTCAGCGCGAGCAGCACCAGCAGCATCCAGCCGAAGCGCATCCACGCCGGACGCTGGTTCGGCTGGTTCGGGCCCGCGCCCGGCGCGGCGTCCGGATGTCCCTCCACCTTCCACGGCGGTGTCGCCGGCCGATCGTTCTTCTTGCCCCCAGGCATGCTCACCCCGCGAACCTACCTCGCGTCCAGGTTGCGCCGTCCTCAGCCGGCCAGCCGGAAGCGCTCGGCGTGCACCTGGCGCTGCGGCACACCCAACTCCTGGAGACTGTCCAACACGGCGGCCGTCATCGCGTCCGGGCCGCAGATGAAGACGTCGCGGGCCATGATGTCGGGCACCAGCACGCTCAGGTCGTGCGGCGCGAACGGGGTGAACGGCGGGTGACCCTGCCCGGTCCGGCCGCTGAGCACGTGCAACGGGGCGCCCCGCATCGCCGCCAGCGCCTGCAACTCGTCCAGCAGGACGGCGTCGGCCATCGAGTGCACCCGGTAGAGCACCACGATCGGGCCGGACAGCTCCTCCAGCAGCGACCGGATCGGGGTGATCCCGATCCCGCCGGCGATCAGCAGCGATGCGTCGGTCACCCGCTGGATCGCCGTCAGCGCCCCGTACGGCCCCTCGGCGAAGACCCGGGTCCCGACCGGAACGTTGCGCAGCCCGGCGCTGGCCGACCCGATCGCCTTGGCCGTCAGCCGAAGCGAACGCCCGTTCGGGGCCGCGGACAGCGAGAACGGGTTGGCGTCCCACCAGTGCCCGTAGCCGGGGAACCGCCAGATCATGAACTGCCCGGCCCGGACCGGCAGCTGGTCGAGGTGCTTGCCGGTCACGTGCACCGAGACGATGTCGTCCGACTCGCTCACCACCGCCGCGACCCGGTACTGGTGTTTCGCGTTGCGCCAGATCGGCACCGCCACCCGGCCGACCAGCAGCGAGCCGATCGCGAACGCCCACAGCGCCCACCAGTACAGCTGGGCCACCGGCGTGGTCTTGAAGGCCGAACCCTCGATCGCCTGATGGATCAGCGCCAGCAAGACCGCCGCGTACAGGGCGATGTGGACGGCGTGCCAGGTCTCGTACGGCAGCTTGCGCCGGGCGTAGCGCACCGAGGTGATGCCGACGATGACGACCACGGTGGCCGCCGCCATGCCGGCGGCGGCGCCCACGGTGCCGGCCAGGTTGGTGAACTCGGTCAGCACGGACAACCTGTCGAACTGCCCGTAGCCGAGCAGGACGAAGCTCAGGTGCAGCAGCACACACCAGAGCAGCGCGAATCCGGTCACCCGGTGCCAGGCGGTGAGCTTGTCCATGCCGAGCCGCCGGTCCAGCCACGGCAGCCGGGCCACCAGCACCAGTTGCAGCATCATCAGGAAGGCCGCGTGCAGCCCGAGGAAGCGGGCGATGTCGTTCAGCGTGTTCTTGCCCGGGCCGCCGGTCAGGAACAGCACCTCGACGATCGCCAGGTTGATCAGGATGGCCGCCCCGAGGACGAGTTGAGCCGTCACGGCGGGAGGTGTGCTGGTCCGTGCCAGTGGGCGCGTCATAGCCGTCATGATCGCGTGTACGCCGGGTGGGGCACAACGGTTCAGTCGGCCTTCCGCCGCGCGTGGCCGGCCGCGCCCGAATGGGGCGGATTAGCCCGGAAACAGCCCCATTATTGCGTCCGATCCGCACATCGGACCTCGCCGCAGGTACATCCCCGGCGATCGGTGCCACCTCGACGAGGTGCGGCCACGTGCCCGTGCCGATGTGGTGGTCGGCGCCGAGGACGTGACCGCACCGGTCCTCAGTTGGCGTTCCCGCTGACCAGGCTGCCGGTACCGGCGGCCAGCGCGCGGGCCTGGGCCGGCCAGGTGACCAGCGTCGGCGAGAACCGCATGCCGGCCGCCGAGATGGCCGCCCGCAGGGTTGTCTCGTCGGTGGCCGCGAGTTGCTCGAAGGTGGTGATGCCGGCCTTGTGCAGGGCGCCGGCCATCTTCGGGCCGATGCCGTCGATGCGGATCAGGTCGTCGGCCGCGGCAGCGGTGGCGAGGGGCTCGGCGACGGGCAGGTCGGTGCTGGGCTCGGCGACGACCGGCTCGGCGATCTCCGCCACCGGGTCGGCCTCGGCGACGGGCTCCGCCTCGGCGACGGGCTCCGGCTCGGCGAACACGACAAGGGTTTCGGTGACCTCGGCCACCGGCTCGACGAGCAGAGTGCCGTCGGCCGTCTCCTCGACGACGACGATCTCCTCGACCGCCTCCGCGACGATGACCACCGGCTCGTCAGTGGCCGTGCTGGCCGGCTCTGCCGCGACCTCGGCCGCTTCAGCCGGAGCCTCGGGCTCCAGGGTCTCGGCGGCGGCCACCGGCTCGGCCTCGGCGGGCGAAGCGGCGGAGGAACTGGTGATAGCAGGGGCGGGGGTGGATGCGACGGTGCTGGTCGCTGCGCGGGTCGACGTCCAGCCACGCACCAGCCAGCCCGCGATGAAGCCGACCACGAACGAGCCGACGATGTAGAGGAACAACGCCACGGCAAACCTCCGAAGGCGAGAAAGTGGGGAATGTACGGCGCAGCCTTCCATACACTGACATCACGCCGATAGCAGCCGTGCCCCTTCCGTGGTGCTTCTGTAATGCGTTCCTGGGTGAATGCGCGCATAGCGGTCCGCTGCCGCCGAGCGAGGGTGTGGACGGCTCCCGCTACCGTATGCGTCGATGCGACGAAAATTGGGTGTGCTCGCGACGACTCTGCTCGCTCTTTCGGCGTGCGGTTCGCCGGCGACGCCACGGGCGGCGGCACCGTCGCGGAGCCCAGTGATCGCCACGCCGGCGAGCAGCGCCCCCATCCCCTTGCCGAGCGTTTCCGACCAGGCCGGCCACAGTGGATGTGCGAGCCGGGTGCTGGCCGCGATGTCGCTGCCGGAGCAGGTCGGGCAGCTGTTGATGATCGGTACGCCGGTCGACGATCCGGGCGCGTTGGCCGGCGCGGTGGGCACCTACCACCTGGGCGGGGTGTTCCTGGCCGGGCGCAGCAGGCGACCGGCCGCGGCCCTGCGCGCGGACATCGCCGCCCTGCAGGGCAAGGCACGGCAGCGGTTGCTGGTCGCGCTGGACCAGGAAGGCGGCGACGTGCAGACCCTCAAGGGCCCGGACTTTCCCGATCTGCCGTCCGCGTTGCGGCTCGGGAGCGGCCCGCTGGCCACGCTGCGTAACACGATACGGGACTCCACGAATCGCCTTGCCGGCATCGGGGTGACCATGAACCTGGCGCCGGTCGCCGACACCGTGCCGTCGGCCGTCGGCGAGGCGAACCCCCCGATCGGGGCATTCCACCGGCAGTACGGCTCCGATCCGGACAAGGTCGCCGCCGCGATCCGCACCGTGGTGGCGACCGCCCGGGACGGTGGAGTCCTCACCACGCTGAAGCACTTCCCGGGGCTGGGCCGCACGAGGTTCAACACCGACACGACCAGCAAGGCGGTGGACACCACGACCACCGTCGACGACCCTTACCTGAAGCCGTTCGCGGCCGGGATTAAGCAGGGATCGGCGGCGGTGATGATCTCGTCGGCGATGTATCCGAAGCTCGACCCGAAGAGCGTCGCGGCCTTCTCCGAGCCGATCATCACCGGTCTGCTGCGCAACCGGCTGGGCTTCACCGGCGTGGTGGTCTCCGACGACCTGGGTGCCGCGGTCGCGGTCCGCCGCTTCGCCCCCGGTGACCGGGCGGTGCGTTTCGTCCGGGCCGGCGGCGACCTGGTGCTGTCCATCGTGGCGGAGGACGCCGCACGGATGAGCACTGCCCTGCTCGCGGCGGCGAAGAGCTCTCCGGCCTTCGCGGCCCGCGTCGCCGACGCCGCCGGCCACGTCCTGCGTACGAAGGAGAAAGCCGGCCTGATCCGCTGCTGAGCGCGCGCCGCCGGGATGTCGGTGGGCGGGTCAGCCGGCCAGCACGATCTGGCGGTCCAGGCCCTTGCCGGAGGAGACCCGGCGGGACACGCCGGCCGCGACCCGGCGGATGACGGTGCGGCGCAGCACGCTCCCGCGGATCTCGCCGTGGATCGGTGCGAACGGCCGGCTGAGTCGCCCGGCCTGGGCGGCGATGCCCGGCTCCAGCTCCTCGAAGGCGACGTACAGCGCCCGGGTCTCGGCCGAGCCGAGGTATTCGAACGTGGCGGAACCGGCCAGCGGCTGAACGGGTGCGCCGAGCAGCAGCATGTTGCGGTAGGCGCCGCGGTCCAGCATGGTGACCACGTGCTTGACCCCGGCGCGCTTGCCGGCGACCAGGAAGCAGCGGTAGAGCAGCGAGCTGACCGTCAGCCCCGAGCGGTTGCCGCGGTAGTCGGGCAGCACCGCGACGGTGGCGAAGTCCCAGATCTTCTTGCCGGTCATCCCGTGCGCGGCGAGGATGCCGGTGGTGTCGACGCCGATGAGCGTGGGGGCGTCGCGAATGGTCTTCACCGCGGCGCCGCGGCCCTCGATGATCCGGCCCGCGCCGGCAGGCATCCCGGTGCGCCGGTCCAGCACGACGAAGAACAGGCTGCGACTCTCATATCGGCCGTACTCGGCGGCCATCGTGCCGGAGTCGTTGCCGAACGCCTCGTCGAAGATCTGCCGTTCCACCGCGCGCGCCACGTCGGCCAGCGGATGCTCCGGCCCGGCGACGACCGCGACGAACCGGCCGGTCGGGTCGGGGCGCTTGGCCAGGAACTCCACGCTGATCCGTTCGATCTCGCGGGCGTCCAGGTCGTAGGCGGTGGCGGCCGGCATCAGAATCCCTTCGCGACGATCTCGGTCGTGCGGAAGTACTCGCGGGTGAACTCGACGACGGTCTCCGGGTCGAAGGCCTTGCAGGTGTAGATGTCCACGCTGAAGAACTCGATCGGGCGTTCCCAGGAGTAGAAGTGCGCGCCGGAGGTCTCCCAGTGGATCCAGCCGGCCCAGCCGTACATCTCGCTGACGTGGGTGACTGGTTCGATGATCGTCACCATGTCGGTCACGACCGAGAGCTTCTGCAGGTACTCCTTGATGTGCTCGTCGGTGATCACGAAAGTCGGGTAGCCCTCCACCACGAGACGCTGGCGGTGGATGGCCGGGGCGAGATCCTGAAAAGCAAGCATGGCGTGGGGGCCTTTCTGATCGGGAGCGGGACTTGTTACCAGCCGGGGCAGCTGGGCGCCGGCCGGTCGGCCGGACAAGGCTCGGTTACTTTAGGTGACTTAAGGTCGTCACTCTTCGTGCTGACTGGGGGCGAGGGGTGGGGCTGCATGGTGACCTCCGGGTCGGCGGACACGTCGGAATCGGGGTATTCCGCTCGCTGTGTCCTGCCACCAAATCTAGCAAGAAACTACAGAGCGTCAAGACGGCCGTTTTTGCTACGCCGTCCGGAGTCCCAGCTCAAACCGGGCTCCTTGATCGCCAGACGGCAACGCTCCCGTTTCTCTGATCACCATAAGTAACCGATATTAGCGTGGAATCGGGACCACCGAGGCACGAACCGGTCGGCGTACCCGCAAGGCCCAGAACCCCACCACGGCACACAAGTCCGAAATATCATTGTTATCTCTCTCACCCGCCAACCGATCACCCAGAGTGTTCTTCCGGGTGCGGAACGGTTACTCAGCCGAGCATAAGCACGTACAGTTACCGGGTCCACACGTTCGGCACGCTGCGTGCTACCGCCGGGGCGGGGCAGTTCGGCTTCGTCACGGCGAGCACCGACTGGTGGGATCTGGCCGCCGACCCGCGGGACGCGCTGGTCGCCGACACGGCGATCTTCGTGCCTCAGCGGGCCCGGCCGTCCGCGACTGCCGCGGGTCACTCCCGGGCGACCGGCGGCGAGCTCGGCCCGGTGGAGAACGAGGACTACGTGTCCAGCCAGCTGCGGATGTCCTGCGGCGCCGGGTGGTGCTGGAGGCGAGCCGGATACCCCGCTCAACGGCGGCTGATCCGACGCCGAAGACCAAGCGACGCTGAGGGTACATACGCGGCGTATGCCCTCAGCGTATTAGGAACCCGGCACGCCGCCAGAGAAAACTGCTCGCGATCAGCGAGGACAGCTCGCGCGCCTGCGACGGGTCCGCCCGGACGATGGGAGGCAGCTCGCTTGTGGTGCGACGGGAGTCCGGTTGACGCTCAGGGCACGATGGCGGGCAGCGACGTGGCAGCGAGTATTCATCGAATGCTCGAATCCTGGGGTAGGGCGGCGCGCTGCACGCGAACGCGATGGCGAGGCGGAGCGGGTATGGTCGCGGCTTCGCTGCCAAGTCCGATCGCGGCGTACGCGGCGGGGCGGGCACTTCTCAGGAACAACGCCCACGCGACCCCGCCGAGGGCAGTGGCGGCGAATCCGACCGGTACCGCCCAGGTCAGGGTGGAACCCGCGGCGACGCCGAAGAGGACGTCGATGTTGGTCATCGCGAGCCAGGTCATGCCGACCAGCAAGACGACGGCGATCGTCGGAGCAACGTACTGGCGCCAGGGGCCCTCGTCGGCGTTTGCCCGGGCGAAGAACACCGGGACCGCGAAGGACGTAGCGGTGATCAGGAGCAGGACCCCGATCGCGCCCAACGACCCGCCCCAGTAGAACAACTGGACCAAGGGGTTGTCCCAGCCGCTCAGTACATAGCCGAGCAGGACTAGAAAGCCGAAGGCGGACTGGGCGAGTGAACCGTAGATCGGGGCACCGGTGCGGGGCGAGGTCCGTCCGAACGCCCGGAACAGCACGCCCTCGCGGCCCAGGGCGAACGCGTACCGGGCGATGATGTTATGAAAGGAGAGCATCGCGGCGAACAGCGACGTCAGCAACAGGCCGTGTCCGATTTTCACGGCAACGGGTCCTAGGCTATGGCCCGCGAGGTTGAACAGAAGCTCGGGACCTTCCGCTTGGGCGCGGGCGACGACGTGGGCGCCGCTGGCGACGATCATCGCCCACGACGAAAACGCATACAGGGCCGCGATCACGGCCAACGAGAGATAGGTCGCCCGCGGCACCGTCCGCTTCGGATCACGGGCCTCCTCGCTGAAGACCACGGACTGCTCCCAGCCCGCGAACCCGGTAAGCGCGAGGACCCCGAGAGCGCCGGCACCAGCCCCAAACAGTCTGCTCGGCATGAGCGGCGCGGCGGTGACGGCGGTCCCGGAATCGAGCAACCCGGCCGTGCTGAAGATGACGATTGTGGTGATCTCCGCCAGGATCAGCGCCGCGATCACCTTGCCGTTCACATCAATGCTGCGTACGCCGAGGACGGCCACCACGGCCCAGGCCGCGAAAGCCAGCCCCCACCACGGGACGGAGACGTTGAACCACTGGTCGACCAGCGGGGCGCCGATGGCACCGAATGCCGCCGCCGCACCGATCTGAAAGGGGTTGTACGCTAGCAGCGCGACCCAAGCAGCGCCGACGCCGAACGGCTTACCCAGGCCCCGCGCGACGTAGGTGTAGAAGGCTCCGGCGTTGGCGACGTGCCGTGCCATCGCGACGTAACCGACCGAGAAGATGCCGAGGATCGCGGCGACGACGAGGAATGCGATCGGTACTCCGGTAAGACCCGTCACGGCGAGCGCAGTCGGCACAAGCCCGCCCTGAACCACAAAGGGCGCGATCGCCGAGATGACGAACAGGACGACCATGCCGGTACTCAGGCGGTTCTTCGCCAATGCTGACGAGGTGGGAACGAGGGCCGGTGCAACCGGCTGCCTGGATGACATATGCGGATGCCTCCGAGTAGTTCAGGGCGAATTAGGTAGTCGGATACGGTGTATAGAGAAGGCGCCGCCCTCGGCGTGCGGCTCGATATACGGCAAGCCACTATCAGCGCTTCGCTCATGAAGGACTTGACGGTTCGCTCGGCCAGCAGCTAGATACCAAGAGAAGAGCAATCGACACCTGCGCAAGCCCTCATGGGGCGCGCGCCTGAGGTCGGACACCATCTCGACGGCCGCAAATCTGAAAGAGTCCCTGTGCTGCTGAACTTCCGCAGCTATCTCGACTACAGGTGTGCCTAGGTGTTCGCGCACGGCCCCATTCCGTCAGGGCCGATGGTGTTTGCTCAAGCCGATGGTGCTTGCTCAATGTGGACTGTCGTGGGTGGACTGTCGTGGTGCCTAACAGTAGCTGGGTCACTATCCGTCTGCGAACGATAGCTCACCGAGTGGTGCTGCGGCTAGGCCTGTTCTCAGATGTTGTTCCGACGGGGGCAAGGACAAGGCACTTTGGACGGCCGCAATCGATATGTGCGACGCGTCATGGCCGCATGGGCATCGACGTTTGTCGGACGTCGACCCTGGCCAGGGGCCCTCGGGCGGTATCGCGACGCTGGGCCTCTGCGTTTCCGATGGACTTTCGCTGGGTCCCGCAACGAGCAACGCGTCGTACCATCCTCGGTAGACGGTTGCCCATTGTGTCGGATACGTCGCAGCGTGTTATGACGGACGTAAATCAGCATAGTGGCAGCGGTGCAGCCGAAGACGGGGGGTGGCGGTCTTCATGCAGAGGGAGGCGCGGACATGGCGAAGCCCGGGGATATGTCCAATCCCCGGGCCTCTGAGGGGCCACCGTTTCTGCGCGCCGTCACATTTAAAGGAGCAGATCATTCATCATGACGTCGGGTTTTGCCATTAAACTACCGCCCCGCGTTTGGAGGGGCAGGCCGGAGTTGAACCGGCATCCGACGGTCTTCGTCTGCGTCCGTTCGAATACGCCGCGCGGTGGCGAATGCTGATGGTGGAGCGAGAATCTGAGTTTCATCGGTGGCTGCCTCTGCCTGTTGGGCCACCCCGGCCCGAGTGCCGGGAGCGGGACTCGAACCCGCACTGTCACCACCGTCGTCAGTTTCAGCTTCAGCTTCAGCTTTGTGCGCTCTCGCGCACTCCTGCGCTCCCGCAGGAATCCGTGAGGCTACCCGAACAGGTAGCCGAAAATGGTCGCGCCGACCTTCTGGTCCACGACGTCGGCGCTGTTCGCCTCCTCCCGGGCGAACTTCACCGCGGTCTGCAGTTTCAGCACGCGGTCCAGGAGGTCGTTGACCCGCTTGGCCGGCAGTGCGCCGGAGAACTTCACCGTGGTCCAGTAGCCCACCGCGACGTCCTCGTAGTAGACGTCCACCTGGGCCGGGTGTTTCTCGGTCGCCTCGGCCTTGACGTGGTTGCGCGGCACCTTCTTGGTCCGGATCGTCCGCACCGGCTCCGTCTTCCAGCTGTCCGTCGAATCGTCGCGTACCCAGGACTCGGCGGCGTCGAGAACCGGCAGCTTCTTGACGAAGGTGTGCAGGTCGGTGAGCTGCTTCTCGAGGAAGAGCAGATAGGTCACCGGCACGTCGCGGGCGATCGTCAGCTCGTCGACGGTGACGTCGGCGCGGGCCGTGAGATTGCTCCAGTCCTTCGTCGCGGTCACGTCGAAGAGCCGGGTCAGCGTCTCGGCGACCTGGCGCAGGATTTCCTCGGTCTTCAGCTGCACCCGGGTCGACTCGGGCGGCAGCTGCTCGCCCTCCTCGTCCTTGGGCTGATAGACCCGCGAGATGCCGGCCAGCGGCGCGGACTTCTGCACCGCCTGGTGCGCGTCGGTCAGGTCGGCGAACGACTTGCTCTTGACGCCCTTCTCCACCGCGATGATCTGGTTAAGCTTGGCCACGGTCGCTCCTTTCAAGCGGAGCGAACCGTAGCACCGGGCGGCCACCTTGATCGACCGGGTTTCCGGTACCGCGCCCGGCTAGAATTTCGGGCATGAATCAATCCGAGAAGGCCATTCTCGCCGGCGGGTGCTTCTGGGGGATGCAGGATCTGATCCGCAAGCGTCCTGGGGTGCTCGCCACCCGGGTCGGCTACACCGGTGGCGAGGTCGAGAACGCGACCTACCGCAACCATCGCGGACACGCCGAGGCGATCGAGATCCTCTTCGACCCGGCGGTCACGTCGTACCGGGACATGCTGGAGTTCTTCTTCCAGATCCATGACCCGACCACGCTGAACCGCCAGGGCAACGACGTCGGCGACAGCTACCGGTCGGCGATCTTCTACACCAGCGACGAGCAGAAGCGGGTCGCTCAGGACACCATCGCCGACGTCGAGGCGTCCGGACTGTGGCCGGGCGAGGTTGTCACCGAGGTGACCCCGGCCGGCGCGTTCTGGGCGGCCGAGCCGGAGCACCAGGACTACCTCGAACGCATTCCGTGGGGCTACACCTGCCATTTCCCCCGGCCGGACTGGAAGCTGCCGCGCCGCGCGGACCGGGTCAGCAAACCCTGACCGTGCACACTCGTTGACCCGGACGCCGCCGACGCCGGGCGGCGGCCGACAAGTCGAGCTGCCAGGGCTACCGGGCGAACGCGGTCAGGAACTTGTCCCGGAACTGATCCATCTTCCAGACCGGCGCCTGCGGGTCCGGCTTCAGACCGTCCTGCCAGCCCCAGGACGCGATCCGGTCGAGGACCTTCGGGTCCTTGGCCACGATCGTGATCGGCACGTCATGGCTGGCGCCCTGGCCGCTGACCAGCGGGATCGGCTGGTGGTCGCCGAAGAAGACCATGACCAGGTCGTCGTCGCCGTAGGTGGTCGCCCAGGAGATCAGGGTCTGTACGGAGTAGGCGATCGATTTCGCGTACTCGGCCTGGGTCTGGGCCCGGTCCTTCCAGAGCACCGAGCGCTTCTCGCCGACCAGGGCCTGCGGGGCGAATCTGGAGCCGTCGCCGATCGAACTCCAGTCGACCATCTGCGGCACCGGGGTCCACGGCTCGTGGCTCGAGGTCATCGTGATCTCGGCCATCAGCGGGCCGGTCTTCCTGGCGTAGACCTGGTCTTGGAACGACTTGAGCGTGTACTGGTCGGGCATGTTCGACCAGCCGAAGCGGGGGCCGGCGTAGCCGAGGTTGCGGTTGTCGAAGACCTTGTCGTAGCCGTAGAAGTCGGCCTCCGGCCAGGCCCGGGTGTTGCCGGGCTCGACGCCCACCGTGTTCCAGCCGGCCTTGTGGAAGGCATTGGTCAGAGTCAGCCGGTTGCCCGAGATGAGCTGGCGGTACCGGGACTGGTTGTCGATCCAGAGCCCCGACTGGAACGAGCCGTGCGCCAGCCAGCTGCCCCCGCCGTACGTGGAGGAGGTCAGAAATCCGCTCTTGGCGGCGAAGCCGGCCGCGGTCAGCTGCCTCGTCCCGGCGGCCAGGGCCGGGTCGACGATCCGCGCCATCCGCGGGTTCTGCAGCACCGATCGGCCGTAGCTCTCCACCACGCCGATGACCAGGTCGTGCCCGCGCAGGCCGGTGAGCAACTGGTCGGCCGGGACGCCGGCGAAGGCGTCCTGCCGGGCCTCGGCGGTGAACTCCTGGCGGTCCCGGATCGCGCTGGGGATGCCCAGGGCGATCAGCTTCGCGGTGGCCGCGGTGCTGTCGGCGGCGACCGGAGCCCCCGGATAGAGCTCGGTGCCGAAGAGGGCGAAGACCACCCACGCGGCGGACACCGCCGTGACCGTCGCGGAGGCCGGCCGGCGGTAGCGCGGCGTGACCTTGGCCAGCCGGAGCACGGCCAGGGTGATCACGGTGAGCAGCACCGCGGCCAGCGCCACCGCCCCGGCGACGGCCGCGTCGGCGGTGGCCTTGCCGTTCGTCTCGGTCAGCGCGTTGTAGCCGTCGCTGAACAGCGGCCAGTCGAGTACCGGGTCGAAGCGGCGGGACAGCACGTTCAGGAAGCCGATGTTGATCACCTTGAGTACGGTGAGCACGGCCAGGCCCAGGCCCAGTGGGACCGCGACGCGCCGGCGCCAGCGCACGGGCAGCACGATCAGGATCGCGGCGCCGAGGATCCCCTCGATCGGCAGGCGCAGGAACGCGCCCTGCCAGAACAGGCCGGGCTGGTAACGGCCGAGCTGATCGGGGAAGACCAGGGCCAGGAAGACGACCGCGGAGGCGGCGACGGTCAACAGCACACCGCGGTACTTGCGCCCCGGGGACGGCGCCGGGAGTTCCCGGAGCGCGGGCTGGTCCTGATCCGAGCGGGCGTTGACGTGCGTGCTCACTGACAACCCGGCGATCCCTCCTGAGCGGGCGGCGCCCGGCGGCGCCGCTCGAACCCTGATACGGGCAGCCAACCATGATCGGTTCACTCGAGACCCCGATCGGGTGGCGGCGTCGGGTCGTCGTACTGGCCGGAAGCGCCCGCGTAGAGCGCGCCGCCGACGCGTGGCCAGGCGTTCGGCGTGCATCCGTGCAGGCCCAGGGTCTGCTGCTGCATTACCGGGGCGGGTCGGCCCGGGCGCGGGCAGAGCTCGTGGCCGTGCCCGAGCCGGTGCCCGACCTCGTGATTGACCATGTACTGGCGGTAGACGCCGAGCCCGATGCCGGGCGCCCCTTTCACCCAGCGGGCGACGTTGAGCACGACCCGGTCCGCGCTGCGGCAGGAGGTGTAGCCGTCGGTACCGTGCCCGCACAGCGCGTCTCGGGTCCGCGGCGTGGCCAGGTAGATCGTGAAGTCGTGCGCCCGGCCGGGCCCGACCCGGCGCAGCGACACCCGCCAGCCGCGCGGGTCGTCGAGCGTCCGGGTCACCTGCCGCGCGAAGCCGTCAGGGTCCAGTCCGTCGATGCCCGTCTCGACCAGCACCTGGTAGCGCAGTCCGATGCTGGAGCGCTCGCCGGCGGCGATGGCCCAGCGGCCGTCGCCGCGCCGTGGATAGCTGATCCGGACGACCGGAGTGGCCCGGGCCGGTTCCCGGAGCGCCGCCGACTCGGCCGCCGAGGGGCTCGGCTGCGGCTCCCCCGGGGGTGCCGGCGCGGGTCTGCATCCGGCCGGGCCGAGCACAGCCAGGGCCACGGCGGCCGGCAATGTCCGTTTTATCATGTCTCTGCCTGGCGTACCGGGGCACCCGATGCGAGCGGAACGGCCGATCAACAACTCGAAAGGCTGACGCCTGCGGGGCCACGAGGCGAGCGGGGCCTCGTGGTGCCCTTCTCCAGCCGGCTCCCGGGCGAGGTGGCGGCCGAGGGCATCGAGCCGGACCTCGCCCGCGAAGCTTGAGCGCGCCGGCCAGGCAGTGGAGATCGGCCACCGGGGTTGGCATGCTGTAACCGACGGCACCTCGGGCTGCGGCAGGGAGCGGGACGTTGATGCAGGAGCAGGGGGAGCGGCGGCATCAGGTGGTGATCGTCGGCGCCGGGTTCGGCGGATTGTTCGCCACCAAGGCGCTGCGCAAGGCGCCGGTGGACGTGACGCTGATCAACGCGACCACCTATCACCTGTTCCAGCCGCTGCTCTACCAGGTGGCGACGGGCATTCTCTCCGAGGGCGAGATCGCGCCGCCGATCCGGGAGATCCTGAGAAGGCAGGACAACGTCGACGTACGTCTCGGCACGGTCGCCGAGATCGACGTCGAGGCCAGGACCGTGTCGGTCGACGCGCCCGGCCTCGACTACACCGTCGGCTACGACTCCCTGATCGTGGCGGCCGGCGCGTCCCAGTCGTATTTCGGCCACGACCACTACGCGGACTTCGCCCCGGGCATGAAGAGCATCGACGACGCGCTGGAGTTGCGGGCCCGCATCTTCGGCGCGTTCGAGCTGGCCGACCTGCAGACCGACCCGGAGGCAGTCGAGCGGTACCTGACCTTCGTGGTCGTCGGGGCCGGCCCGACCGGCGTGGAGATGGCCGGGCAGATCGCCGAACTGGCCCACCGCACCCTGCCGGGCCAGTACCGGCACATCGACCCGCGCCGGGCCCGGGTGCTGCTGATCGACGCGCTGCCGGCGGTGCTCAGCACCTTCGGCGACCACCTCTCCACCCGGGCGCTGCGCCGCCTGCACCTGCTCGGCGTCGAGGTCGAGCTGGAGACCCGGGTGGTGGGCGTCGAGGCCACCGGCGTCGAGGTCGAGACCGGGCGCGGCCGGCAGCGGATCCCCTCGATGACGAAGATGTGGGCCGCCGGGGTGGCCGCACCGCCGCTGGCGAAGAAGCTCGCCACGGCGGCCGGGGTGGAGATGGACCGGGCCGGGCGGGTGCGGGTCAACCCGGACTGCTCGCTGCCGGGGCATCCGGAGATCTTCGCGGTCGGTGACATGATGGCCCTCGACCAGACGCCGGGTGTGCAGCTGCCCGGGGTCGCCCAGGTGGCGATCCAGAGCGGCCGGCACGCGGCGGGCCAGATCCGCAAGCGGCTCGCGGGTCAGGCGTCCGGCCAGCCGTTCAGATACTTCGACAAGGGGAGCCTGGCCACCATCTCGCGGTTCTCGGCGGTGGCCAGCATCGGCCGGTTGCGGCTGTCCGGCTTCGCGGGCTGGGTGGTCTGGCTGGCTGTGCACCTGTTCTACCTGGTCGGCTTCAAGAACCGGGTGTCGGCCGTGATGCACTGGGCGGTCAGCTTCGTCGGGCGGGGCCGCTCCGAGCGGGTGTCCACCTTCCAGCAGGCGTTCGCCCGCTCCGCGGTCCGGGCGTACGGCGACCCGTTCGAGCGGGATCGCCCCCAGCACTGACGAGGCGGACAGCGGGCACCGGCGCTCGGGTATCGCACCATGTCGCTCTGTCAATGACCGGGGAGACCGGGGCATCACCGCCGCTCCGACGGCGACATCTGGTTCGTGGAGGGCGATCGCGGGCGCCACACACTCCATAGCCGACGATGAACACCAGCCGGAGGTGATCCCAGACCTCGGCGGTCAGCGCGCCCCGCGACGCCATGCCCGGCAGCTTGATCGGGCCGGTGGCCGCAGCGCTGTCACGATGGCACAGGCATCGGTCGATGCTGATCCCGGGAATGTGGGCGCGGTCCGTTGTGGAGCCGCTGTCGAATTCACAGATTCGAACGTTTTCGGACGCGGACCCTACCCATACGCACAAACCTGGTTTACATTCATGCCCGCGAATGAAGGCCGCAACAGCCGTGCAATCGGAGGATATCAATGGCGTCTCGCAGGCATCTTTTTCAGTTGGGCGCAATGGCGGGCGCCGGCCTCGCCGCCGCTCCGCTCCTTCCGGCCGGCGCCGCGCAGGCCGCCGGGCCGGCCTGGCGCGCCAAGAAGGACACCGTGATCCGGCCGCCGGCCGTCCCGCTCGCCGTCAAGTCGCCGTACCTGAGCACCTGGCTCGCCGCGGACAACCTGCCCGGCACCTGGCCCACCTTCTGGACCGGCCGGACCACCGCGATGACCGGCATCGCCACAATCGACGGCACGCCGTTCCTGTTCATGGGCAACCCGGGGTCGCCGACCGCGTACCCGCTGACCAGCATGCGTCAGCTGGCGTTGACCACGACCGCGACCAAGTCGCAGTTCGTGCTGACCCAGGCCGGGGTCGAGCTGACCGTCACGTTCCTGTCGCCGGTCACCCCGGGCGACCTCAAGCGGCAGTCGCCACCGCTGAGCTACCTCAGCGCCTCGGCCCGCAGCACCGACGGCAAGCAGCACAAGGTCAGTGTCTACTTCGACATCTCCGGCGAGTGGGCCTCCGGCGACTCGGGCAAGCACATCACCTGGGCGCAGGAGAGCACCTCGGGAGTGGTCAGCCTGTCCATCGAGCAGACCGACCCGCAGGTGCTGGGCGAAATCGCCGACTCCGCCGAATGGGGGACCGTGGTGCTGTCCGCCCCCGCCCGGTCGGAGCTGACCTGGCAGATCGGCGCGGACAGCGATGTGCGCAAGCAGTTCATGACTTCGGGTGTGCTGGCGAACACCGAAGACCAGGACAAGCCCCGCGCGATCAACAACCGGTATCCCGTCTTCGCCCTCAACCAGAACCTGGGCACGGTCGGCAGCCATGCCACCGCGCCGTTCGTGGTCAGCATCGGCCACGTACGCGACCCCGGCACCAGTTATCTGGGCACCCAGCTGCCGCCGCTCTGGAAGAGCTACTGGCCGACCTGGCAGGCGATGGTCGCGGCGTTCCTCGGCGACTTCTCCGGCGCCGTGGCCCGGTGCGACCGGCTCGACGCCACGATCGACCGGGACGCGACCCGGGCCGGTGGCCACGAATACGCCGCCCTGTGCGCGCTGGCCTTCCGACAGGCCTACGCGGCCACCGAGCTGGTCAGCAGGAACGGCAAGCCGTGGGCCTTCCTCAAGGAGATCTCCAGTAACGGCAACATGCAGACGATCGACGTCACCTACCCCTGCATGCCGGTCTTCCTCTACGCGGACCCGCAGTACCTCAGCCTGATCCTCGCGCCGATCCTCGACTACGTCGAGAACAACGACTACCCCAAGGTTTTCGCCCCACACGACCTCGGCTCGCACTACCCGAACGCCAACGGGCACCTGGGCGGCACCGGCGAGGAGGACATGCCGGTCGAGGAATCGGCCAACATGCTCATCATGGCGGCGGCCTACCTGGCCCGGATACCGAAGGCGGACCGGGCCAGCTACGCGACGGCGCACTACCCGATCTTCAAGCAGTGGGCCGACTACCTGGTCACCACCGCGCTCGACCCGGATCTGCAGAACCAGACGGACGACTTCACCGGCTTCATCGCGCACAGCGTCAACCTGGCGCTGAAGGGGATCATCGGGATCGGTGCGATGAGCCTGATCGCCACCGCGGCCGGCAAGACCACCGACTCGACGTCGTTCCTGGCCACGGCGAAGAACTACATCGGCCAGTGGGAGCAGAAGGCCACCGACGTGTCCGGCAAGCACCTCAAGCTCGCGTACGACCAGGACGGCACGTGGAGCCTGAAGTACAACGGCTACGCCGACGAGGTGCTCAAACTCGGGCTGGTGCCGGAGTCGGTCGCGCGTACCGAAGCGGCCTGGTATGTGTCGCGGGCCGCGACCGACGGTGTTCCGCTGGACATCCGGCACGGCTACACCAAGGCCGACTGGGAGATGTGGGCGGCGGCCTGGCTCAAGGACCACGACGAGGCCCGCGACCTGCTGATCTCCGGCCTGTACACCTTCGCGAACACGTCCGGCCAGCGGGTCCCGATGACCGACTGGTACGACACCGTCGCCAACCGGCAGGTCGGCTTCCAGGCCCGCCCGGTCGTCGGCGGCTTCTTCGCCCTGCTGACGGTCTGAGCGCCCGGGGCCGGGCGACCCGCCCGGCCCCGCCGCCCGGGAGTCTCCCCGGCCCGGCCCCGCTGCCCGCGGGCAGTTTCCCCGGCCCCGCCGCCCGGGGACAGTTTCCGCTCCCGGCCCGGTTGCCCGGGGAAGTTCCCCGCCTGTGGGGACGGCTCCGCGGCCGGTTACCGAGTGCCGCGTGTCGATCGCTCTGCGCCTATGGTGATGGGGGAGTGACCATCGAATAGTGCTTGCACGACCGGGTGCCCGGCGTGCCCGCCGAGCATCGGATCCCCGCCGCGGGGACCGCGGTCGTCGACGACGGCGTCATCGACCACGCGGCCGGCGCGTTGCGCGCTGACCACAGGGGAGGAAGACGATGACCCGTCGCCAGCGGATCGAGGATCTGACCGCGTTCACCGTCCCGGAGCAGCCGGCGCTCGCGCCGGACGGCCGACGGATCGCCTACGTGCTGCGCGGCGCGGATGCCGCCGACGACCGCACGGTCCGGACGATCTGGCAGGTCGGCACGCTCGACGGCGCGGCCCGGCAGCTGACCCACGGGCCCGCCGACAGCGCACCGGCCTGGTCACCCGACGGCGACGCGATCGCGTTCCTGCGCTGCGGCGACGGGTCCGCCCAGCTGTGGCTGCTGCCGGCGGCCGGCGGCGAGGCCGAGCAGCTGACCAGCCTGCCGTGCGGCGCCGGACCTCCAGTGTGGAGCCCGGACGGCCGCCGGATCGCCTTCGCCGCCCCGGTCGACCTGCACGGCCCGGACGCCCCGGCCGGCGCCCCGACCGTCGTCGAGCGGACGGACTACCGGGCCGACGGCTTCGGGTTGTTCCGCAGCCACCGGATGCACCTGCACGTCCTCGACCTGGCCGGCGGCGTGATCCGGCAGGTGACCGCCGGCGACTGGCATGCGGGGACGCCGGCCTGGGCGCACGACTCGGCCCGGCTCGCCTTCGCCGCCGCCGTCGGCCTGGACGCCGACCTCACCGGCCACCGCCCGGTGCACGTTCTGGACGTCAGCGTGCCGGGCACCCAGCCCCGCCCGCACGGGCTGGCCGGCGCGGCGGTCGACACCGTCGTCTGGGCGCCCGACGACGAAAGCCTGCTGGTCGTCGCCACCACCGGCAACCCCGCCGGGCACCATCGACTGCTCAGGATGCCGCTGACCGGCGGCGAACCGGTCGACCTGGCCGGCGCGCTGGACCGCAACGTGATGGCCGGCGGCACCGCCTACCCGGGCGGCACCCCGCAGTTCGCCGCCGACGGCCGGACCATCCTGTTCTGCCTGCGGGACAGGGGCTGCACCCATCTGTACGCGGTGGACGCCGCCGGCGGCACACCCCGCCCGGTCCTGGCCGGTGCGGGCCGGGTCGTCCTCGGTCTCTCCGTCGCCGGGGACACCGCCGTGACCGTGCTGCGCACCCCGTCCACCCTGGGCGAGATCACCACCGTGGACCTGGTGAGCGGCGCCGAGACGGTCCGCACCGCGCACACCGACCCGCAGATCGAGCTGTGGACCCGTGCGGAACGCGAATTCACCGTCTCCGACGGCACCGTCGTGCAGGGCTGGCTGTTGCGCGACCCGGCTCTGACCGGACCGGGCCCGCTGCTGCTCGACATCCACGGCGGCCCGCACAACGCCGTCAACGGCGCGGCCGACGACTGGCGCCTCTACCAGCAGGAGCTGGTCTCGCGCGGATGGAGTGTGCTGACGCTCAACGCGCGCGGCAGCGACGGCTACGGCGAGGCGTTCTACACCGCCGTGCTGGCCGCCTGGGGGGTGGCGGACGCCCGCGACCAGCTCGAAGCCGTCGACCAGCTGGTCGCCGAGGGGATCGCCGACGAGGACCGGCTCGCGGTCACCGGCTACAGCTACGGCGGCTTCATGACCTGCTATCTGACCGGCATCGACGACCGCTTCGCGGCCGCCGTCGGCGGCGGCGTGGTGACCGACCTGATCAGCATGGCCGGCACGTCCGACTTCGGCCACCACATCAGCGAACATGAAAACGGCGGCCGGCCCTGGGCGCGCCGGGAGAGTTTCGCCGCCCAGTCCCCGCTGACCCGCGTCGATCAGGTCCGCACCCCGACGTTGCTGCTGCACGGCGAAGCCGACCTGCGCTGCCCGGTCGGCCAGGCGCAGCTCTGGCACACCGGGCTGCGCGAGCGGGGCGTTCCGGCCCAGCTCGTGCTTTACCCGGGCGGGTCGCACCTCTTCGCGATTGACGGGCCGCCGTCGCACCGGATCGACTTCAACCGGCGGATCGTGCACTGGCTCGAACGGCACGCCACCCCGCCCGGCCGGGGCGCGCTCGACCCGGCGCGCTGGCAGCGCCGGCTGGCCGAGCTGGCCCGCCGGCACGGCGTGCCCGGCGCCGCCCTGGGTCTGCTGCGGGTCGGCGACACCGCCGACGAGCGGGCCGAGGCGGCGTACGGGCTGCTCAACGAGGAGACCGGGGTCGAGGCGACGACGGACTCGGTGTTCCAGATCGGATCGCTCACCAAGATCTTCACCACCACCCTGGTCGTGCAGCTCGCTGACGAGGGGCTGCTCGACCTGGACGCCCCGGTCGTCGACGTGCTGCCCGAGCTGGAGCTCGCCGACGACGAGGTGACCAAGCGGGTGACCATGCGGCACCTGCTGACCCATACCAGCGGTATCGACGGCGACGTCTTCACCGATACCGGTCGCGGCGACGACTGCCTGGAGCGCTACGTGGCCGGGCTCAGCGAGGTCGGGCAGAACCATCCGCTGGGCGCGACCTGGTCCTACTGCAACGCCGGGTTCTCCCTGGCCGGCCGGGTGATCGAACGGCTGACCGGCGGCACCTGGGACGACGCCCTGCGGCGGCGGCTGCTCAGCCCGCTCGGGCTGGCCCACACGGTCACCCTGCCCGAGGAGGCGCTGCTCTACCGGGCGGCGGTCGGGCACCTCAGCACCGGGCGTACACCGGTGTGGGGGTTGCCCCGGGCGCTCGGCCCGGCCGGGCTGATCAGCTCGACCGTCGCGGACGTGCTGACCTTCGCCCGGCTGCACCTGGCCGGCGGGGTCACGGCCGACGGCCGGCGGCTGCTGTCGAAGGAGGGCGTCGCCGCGATGGCCGGCCGGCAGGCCGACCTGCCGGACCCGTACACGTTCGGCGACTCCTGGGGTCTCGGCTGGGCCCGGATGGACTGGGACGGACACAGCCTGATCGGACACGACGGCAGCACCATCGGCCAGGCCGCCTTCCTGCGCCTGCTGCCGGCGCACGGGCTGGCGGTCGTCCTGCTCGCCAACGGCGGCCACACCCGCGACCTGTACGTGGACCTGTTCGCCGAGATCTTCGCCGAGGTGGCCGGGGTGGCTATGGCGGCACCGCTGGCGCCGCCCGCCGACCCGCCGCAGGTCGACGTGTCCGCCCTGGTCGGCCGGTACGAACGGGCCGGTGAGCGGATCGAGGTGTTCGACGGGGCGGCTGGGCCGACGGTCCGGGTCACCGCGACCGGCCCGCTGGCCGACCTGACCACCGAACCGGCCAAGGAGTACCCGCTCGTCGCCGTCGAGCAGGATCTGTTCGTGATCCGCGAGCCCGGCATCAGCACCTGGACCCCGATCACCTTCTTTACCCTGCCCACCGGTGAACGCTACGTGCACCACGGTGTCCGGGCGGCCCCGAAGGTCGGCTGAGCGGCAGAATGACGGCATGACATCACCGGTGATCCGGGAGCTGACCGAGCTCGCCGACTTCCAGGCGGCGGCCCGGTTGCTCGACCACATCTGGCGGCCCGGTTCGGGGGGCACGACGGCACCGATCGAGCTGCAACGCGCGCTGAGCAAGGCGGGCAACTACGTCGCCGGGGCGTACGAGGGGCAGCGGCTGGTCGGCGCCGCGCTGGCGTTCTTCGGCCCGCCCGCCGAGCGGACCCTGCACAGCCACATCGCCGGGGTCAGCTCGACTGCCCGCGGCCTCGGTTTCGCTCTGAAACTGCACCAGCGGGCCTGGGCGCTGGAGCGCGGCGCGTGCACGATCGCCTGGACCTTCGACCCGCTGGTCAGCCGCAACGCCTGGTTCAACCTGGCCAAGCTGGGCGCCCGGCCGGTCGAGTACCTGCCGAACTTCTACGGCCCGATGGGTGACGGGATCAACGCCGGCGGCGACAGCGACCGGCTGCTGCTGCACTGGGACCTGACCCGTCCGGTCGGCGGCCCGCCGGCGTCGCTGCACGGAGCGGTGACCGGCCTGGACCGGGTGTCCGGCCGCCCGGTCCCCGGCTCCGTCGACGGCCCGGTCGTGCTGGTCGCCGTCCCGCCGGACGTCGAGAAGCTGCGCTCGGCCGACCCGGGCACGGCCCGGGAGTGGCGGCACGCCGTGCGCGAGGTCCTGCAGCCCCTGCTCGCCGCCGGCGCCCGGGTCACCGGCTTCGACCGCGACGGCTGGTACGTGGTCAGCCGATGAGACTCACCCGGGTCGAGCTGCGCCGCATCGCGATGCCTCTGGTGGCACCGTTCCGCACCTCCTTCGGCACGGAGACCGACCGGGACGTGCTGCTCGTCCGGGCGGTCACCGACGGGGCCGAGGGCTGGGGCGAGTGCGTCGCGATGGCGCACCCGCTCTACTCGAGCGAGTACGTCGACGGCGTCGCCGACGTGCTGCGCCGCTTCCTGGTGCCCGCGCTGCTGGCGAGTCCCCACCTCGACGCGGTGCGGGTCGCGCCGCTGCTGCACCGGTTCAAGGGTCACCGGATGGCCAAGGCGGCCCTGGAGACCGCGGTGCTGGACGCGGAGCTGCGCGGGTCGGGCCGCAGTTTCGCCCGCGAGCTGGGAGCCGTGCACGAGCGGGTGCCGTGCGGCGTCTCGGTCGGCATCATGGGCTCGGTCGGCGAGCTGCTGGACACGGTCGGCGGCTACCTCGACCAGGGCTATCTGCGGATCAAACTGAAGATCGAACCGGGTTGGGACGTCGAGCCCGTCCGCGCGGTCCGCGAACGCTTCGGCGACGACCTGCTGCTGCAGGTGGATGCGAACACGGCCTACACCCTCGGCGACGCCCCGCAGCTCGCCCGGCTCGACCCGTACGGGCTGCTGCTGATCGAGCAGCCGCTCGACGAGGAGGACGTGCTCGGCCACGCCGCCCTGGCCGAGCTGATCGGCACCCCGATCTGCCTGGACGAGTCGATCGTCTCCGCCCGCGCCGCCGCCGCCGCGATCCGGCTCGGCGCCTGCCGGATCGTCAACGTCAAACCCGGCCGGGTCGGCGGCTACCTGGAGGCTCGCCGGATCCACGACGTCTGCCTGGCCAACGGCGTACCGGTCTGGGCCGGCGGGATGCTGGAGACCGGGCTGGGCCGCGCCGCGAACGTCGCCCTGGCCGCCCTGCCCGGTTTCACCCTGCCCGGGGACACGTCGGCCTCGGATCGCTACTATCGCACCGACATCACCGAGCCGTTCGTCCTGCGGGACGGCCACCTGTCGGTCCCGTCCGGTCCCGGCCTCGGCGTCGAGCCGATCCCAGAGCTGCTCGACGCGGTGACGGTCAGCTCCGAGTGGCTCGCACCGTGAACCACAGCGCCGCCCGCAGTGATCCTGGTCAACGCGCATCGATGTCCGCTGGGCAGGGTCCGGTACGTGCGGTATGGTCCCGCCGGTGAGGAACCCCCTGCATGTCGGAGACCCGCGGCAGCTGGGCGCTTATGAGGTGCTCAGCCGGCTCGGGCAGGGCGGGATGGGCACCGTCTTCCTCGGCCGCTCCGGTTCAGGCCGACTGGTCGCCATCAAGGTGATCCGGGCCGAGTACGCCGACGAGGACGAGTTTCGCGGCCGGTTCCGCAGCGAGGTCACCCGGGCCCGGCAGGTGCCGCCGTTCTGCACCGCCGAGGTGCTCGACGCCGACCCAGAACATCGCACGCCCTACCTGGTCGTCGAGTTCGTCGACGGGCCCAGCCTGGCCGATGTGGTCGAGGACCAGGGTCCGCTGGCGTCCGGCAATCTGCACAGTGTCGCGATCGGGGTTGCCACCGCCCTGGCCGCGATCCACGGCGCCGGGGTGATCCACCGCGACCTCAAGCCCCGCAACGTTCTCTTCGCACTCGGCATCCCGAAGGTGATCGATTTCGGCATCGCCCGGTCTCTGGAGGTGACCAGCCAGCACACCCACCCTGATCAGATGGTCGGTACGGTCGCCTACATGGCCCCGGAGCGCTTCGACGGCACCAGCCTGGCGGTGACCCCGGCCGCGGACGTCTTCGCCTGGGGCGCGGTCGTCGGCTACGCCGCCACCGGGCGAACCCCGTTCGGCGCCGATTCGGCCGCGGCTACCGCGGCTCGCATCCTCACCCAGCCACCCGTGCTGAACGGGCTCTCCGGACCGTTGCGGGACCTGGTCGCATCGAGCCTGGAGAAGGAACCGCGGAACCGGCCGTCGGCGCACGAGCTGCTCGACCTGCTGCTGGCCGCCGGGCCGCAGGAGCTCACCGCGGGCCTCGCCGCGCGGCCCGAGCTGCGTCAGGCGGTCGAGGCCGCGCAGCACTCCGGCCGGCACGCGACGGGCGATCCGTGGCCGGACGGCGTGGCCCGCGGCGCGAAAACACGCACCGGGCGTACGCGAAAGGTCGTGCTCTCCGGGCCGGCCCTGGCCCTCGTTCTCGTCCTGGCGGCCGGGGCCGCCGGCGTGGTGCTGGCCGCCAACAACACCATCGACAGGGCGCCGGGCGCGGTGAACGCTTCGCCGGCAGCGCCGAAACGGACGGTCGCGGGTCCTTCCGTCATCGACGGGCTCACCCGCTCCGGGCAGTGGAAAGCCACGCGTGATGATGCCGGGCGCTGCCAGTTCTCGGCCGGGACGCTGGTCGCGAGCACCGGCGACGTCGCCTCCTACAAATGC
>JAVHVY010000479.1:0-5955 GCA_032160305.1 Actinoplanes sp. | reverse complement strand
CGTGGCATCCGGCACTCCTTCGAGCATCCGGAGTTGCTCGCCCAGCAGTTGCTGGCCATCATCCGGGTCGCGCACGACGTGCCGGTCAGCGTCATGTTCCCGATGGTCAGCATGGTGTCCGAGGTGTTTCGGGCGCGCCGGATGCTCGACGAGGCGGTCGCCGCGCACGGCGCCGGAGACCCGCCCGGCCTACAGGTCGGGATCATGATGGAGGTGCCGGCCGCCGCGCTGAAAGCCGCCGCCTTCGCCCCACACGTCGACTTCTTCAGCATCGGCACCAACGACCTGACCCAGTACGCGCTGGCCGCCGAACGCGGCAACCCGGCCCTCGGCGTACTGGCCGACGGCCTGGACCCGGGGGTGCTGCGCCTGATCGACGCGGTGTGCCGGGGCGCCGGCGACCGGGTGCACGTCTCGGTGTGCGGGGAGCTGGCCGCGGACGAGGCGGCGGCCCCGATCCTGACCGGCCTCGGCGTACGCGAATTGAGCGTGGCCCCGGCGGCGGTGCCGGGGGTGAAGGAGGCCGTTCGCGCGGTCGATCTCGCGACGGCGACCGTCGCCGCGGTCCGGGCGCTCGGCCTCCCCGATGCCGCCGCCGTCCGGGACTAGCCGATCCTCGTCGGCGTCACCAGCCGCACCGCGAGGTCGCCCAGCCGCTAGATCACGTTTGGTGGTTGGTCAGCAGGGCCGTCTGAACTGAAGGCGGCCGCCCGGCCCGGTCCGCGGACCGGGCCGGGCGGGGGTTCACGACGGCTGCCCGTTGACGTTCTTACGGCCGTCTGGGGCAGCAGGGTTGGTCGCGGTGAAGTCGCGCGGCTGGAGGTCGAAGCCCTGCCAGTGCAGCGGCATCGGGCTTTGGTCCTCGTCGCGCGGCACGTGGTGGAAGCCGACGCGAACCCACATGATCGGGTCGGTCATGGTCTCCTTGTTCTTCGCGAAGTTCAGGATCGTCTTCTCCGCCGGGCACTGCGGGTCAGCGTTGCCGGTGGCGAACTTCTCGCAGGCGTGCGCCTGGGTGAAGGTCACATCGGGGGTCGTCTCCGGGTGCGCCTCGTAGACGTCGTTGGCCCCCGTCACCAGCTGGTAGGAGCGCAGGTGACCGTCGGTGTCCTTGCTGGTCGAGCTGACCAGACGCCACCAACGGCGGTTCGCCTTGGTGAAGCTGCCCTCCTTGGCGATGGTCGCCTTGGCCGTGGTCAGCTTGGCGACCGCCTCGCCGTGGCCGCTGACCTTGGTGTCATATTGCTCGACCTTCTCCTTACCGACGCCGCCGATGTTGGAGTCCACCCGCCAGAACGCGTTGTGGTAGTGCATGGCGGCGTAGTCCTTGGCGCCCTTACCGATCGGCCAACCGTCGTCGGCCTTCTCGTAGTCGATGGGCGACAGGTCGCCGGTGGCGCCGAGCCGGGCCGAGATCTGGCCGGCGTCGCCGAAGTGGTACTCGGAGACGTACTCGTACCAGCCGACCTTGCTGATCGCTCGAAGCACCAGGTCGTACCCCTGCTTTGAATAGACCTTTGGGGTGTCGCTCTCGTCGTCGCTCAGCCGGTACGCGAGCCCGGACGGCTCCGCGCTGACGCACAGCACCTTGCGGCGCGTGGCCTCGGGGCCGCCGTCGGAGCCCGTGCGCGCGGACCCGCCCTTGCAGTCGTCGCCGGTTAGCGTCTGCAGGTCGTCGCCGCCGAAGCCGTAGTCGGTCAGATCGTTGAACTCCTCCTCGCCCGAGTCATACGGGACATTGAGCTGTCCCAGCCGGATCGACTCAAGTACCTGCGTCGGGGTGGCCGACCGCTTGGCTGAGAAGTAGACCTTTCCCAGCACCAGCCCGGCCCGGCCGTCCATGTGCCAGCACATCTGCCAGGTCGTGCCGTTGGGCAGGGTCTCCTTGACGGTGGCCGACGAGACGCACGCCGGGGGTGCGGCCGCTTGCGCCGCGGGGGATCTCAGCCCGACCGTCAGGGCCGCGATCATCAAGAAGGCGGCCGCGCCGGCGGCCTTGCGGTAGGTCATCCGGGTTCCCATTAGTTGAGGCGGGCGACGGTGCGCCCGGAAAGGTCGATGATGATCTTGTCCAGGTCGAGGATGTGGCCGTCCTGGGTTTGCACGATGAGCCGCAGGCAGCGGTCCTTGCCGCACTGCGAGGCGCCGGTGTCGGCGGGAACCGCGTGGTAGATATGCGCGGTGGGAGTCAGCTCCTGGCCGCTGAACGCCTGACCGGTGGCCTTGACGTACGCGTTCTTCAGCTCGGCTGCGAGCGGGTTCGCAAGCAGCATGGTGAGCGCGGTCTGCACCTCACGCCGCGACGGCGGCAGTTGCAGGCCGGTCGCGGCGTACGAGTTGGTGAGCTCGCCGCGGTTGAGGTCGACGACCTGCTTGATCAGCCGGTTGCCGTGGTAGTCGTAGTAGTACAGCTCGGCCGTGCGGTCCGTGCCGGTGTCGGCGATGTCGGCCGACAGGTATTCGGGCCCCGCCGCCCCGGTGACGTCCTTGGCACCGGTCTTGAGCTTGGCGTTCTCGGCCAGCGTCCGCGCCCTACCCAGCTCGGTAGTGGTCAGCGCGTCCTGGCCGATCCCGGCCGACGGCGCGGGCCCCGGGTCCGGGTTGGACACGGTCGCCGGCTCGGCGGCCGCCGTCGGTGACGCATCGGGTGACCGCGCCGCGTTCGCGTCCCACGAGGCGACGCCGAACGCGATTACCGCGGTCACCGTCGCGACGCCGAGAATCCAGCCCCATTTGGGGTATCTCATTGACTGCTCCCCACAAGTAGATCTGTGGGTGTCGATGTTTGCAGAGCCCGACCAGCGCTATATCCCCCAAAGACGCCAGATGATCTAGCCCGGGGCAGCGCCGAACCGGGTCACGCGGACGACGTTATCCGGGTAACGGTGCACGATCGTGCCGCGGACCAGGGCGAAAGCCAGATAGGCGAGCGGGTAGGCCAGCCAGGCCGCCTCCCAGCGCCAGGGCAGCCGCCGCGTGTTCCTCAGTTGGCGCCCGGAACAGGCAGCCGCCGGTCAGCGCAGCGTCAGCCTGATGACACGCGCGCCCGCGGCCCACGCCCGGTGCAGGTCGGGGGCCTCCGGGTTGCCCTGCGCATCAAAACCGATCTTGTTGAAGCGGGCGAAGTTGCGGTTCTTGCGCGCTATCACGGCGTAGTCCGCCACCACCGCGCTCTCCTCGGTGAGGACGCGAACGTCCGCGGTGCGCCGCCGGCCCTTGAAGCGGACCTCCACCGGCTCGCCGGTGCGCAGGTTGCGTCCCCACCCGAACGGGGTTCCGATCAGGAGAAAACCGTCGTGTTCGGTGTAGGCGACAGGCACGACGTAGCGTTTGCCGGACTTGCGCCCCACCACGTACAGCGTGATCAGGTGCTTGCCGATGCCGCGGGAGATCAGCGGTGTCCGGAGCAGGCCACGGATGATCCTGTTCGTCACACCTTGCAGAGCCATCGTCTGCGGTCGGCTGTCCGGTGTGCTGGGCGGCGCCGCGGGTTTCGAGCTTCCGGTTTCCCGCGGCGCACCTTCGTCTGCCATAGGGCAACAGTCCCGCACGGTCACCCGCCACCGCAAGGCAATCCGGAAGCCGGGCTCGCGGCAGCGGGCGGGGACGCCCGGACGGGCTGGCCCGGATGACGCCGAACCCGAATGACGCTGGGCCCGAGTGACGTCGGGCCCGGATAACGGCGGGCCCGGATGACGCTGGGACCGGATGACACTGGGACCGGTCACGTCGGGCGGTCGTCGTGTCGGATCGTCGCGAATCCTGGGAAGTTGCCGTTGAGGACTTGGCCTGCCTTGCTGAGCAGTTCAGCGCTGGAGAACGGTTTGTCGACCAGGGCCACGCCCGGTTCGAGGCGGCCCTGGGAGGCCAGGACGGGTTGGGCGTAGCCCGACATGAACAGCACTGCGATGTCGGGCCGGATCTCGCGGATGCGCTGGGCGACTTCCTTGCCGAGCATTTTGGGCATCACGACGTCGGTGACGAGCAGGTGGATCTCGCCGTCGTGGGCGGTGGCCACCTTGATCGCGTCTACGCCGTTCGCGGCGGTGATGACGTGGTATCCGCTACGGGTGAAGATCCGTTCGGTGACCTCGCGCAGCGCCTCTTCATCCTCCACCACGAGAACGGTTTCGCCTTTCGGGGTGCGGTGGTAGGGCGCCGGTTCTTCGATTGCGGTGGCGGCCTCGGTGGTGACCGGCAACATGATGGTGAACGTGGTCCCGGCGCCGGGTGCGGATTTGATGGCGATGGTGGCTTCGGCCTGGGTGACGATCCCGTAGACGGTGGCCAGGCCCAGGCCGGTGCCGCCGGCGTCGCGTTTGGTGGTGAAGAAGGGCTCGAACACGTGGGCGATGATCTCGGCGGGCATGCCCGTGCCGGAGTCGCCGACCCGCAGCCGCACGTAGCGTCCCGGCGGTGCCGGGGATCCGCCGGCTATCGATTCGGCGTCGACGGTGAGGTTGGCGGTGTCGATGCGCAGCGTGCCGCCGCCGGGCATCGCGTCGCGGGCGTTGACCGCGAGGTTCACCAGGATCTGTTCGACCTGGCCGGGGTCGGCCAGGACCGGCCACAGCCCTTCGGACCGGCCGATGAGCAGTTCCACGTCTTCGCCGAGGGTTCGGCGCAGGAGCTGCTCCACCTCGGCGACCACCTCGTCGAGGTTGATCACCCTGGCCTGGGCCACCTCCCGCCGGGCGAACGCCAGTAGTTGATGGGTCAGTGCCGTGGCGCGTTGCGCCGCGCGTTCTATCTGCCCGACGTCGCGTTGCGCCGTGCGGAGCCGCTGCCGCCAATCGGGCGGGGAGACACTCGCTGCGTTGAGTTCCTCGGAGACGAACGCCGCGTAGTTGAGGATCACCGCGAGCAGGTTGTTGAAGTCGTGTGCCACCCCGCCGGCGAGGCGTCCCAACACCTCCAGACGCTGTGCCTGCTGCGACTGGGCTTGCAGGACGTCCTTGTCCGTCCGGCCGGCGTCGCCGCCGGGCGAGGTATGGGAGTGTCGCTCAAGGTAGGCGTCGAAGCTGTCCTGCGCCTCCGGCGGCTCGGCCTGGCGAGAGGACACCATCACCACGCCGACAACGGCGTCCGCGGGGTCGAGGATCGCCGACATGCTCACCGATACCGCGACCACGGAGTTGTCCTTGCAGATCCGTTGCGTGAGGTACTCCTCCGCCGGCTCGCCCCGCAGGATCCGGTCGAAGACCTCTGCCTCCTTGGCCCGAAAGTCCGGTGCGATGATCGCCTGCCGGGCCTGGCCGACGATCTCCTCGGCGGAATACCCGTACAGGAGGGTCGCAGCCGCGTTCCAACTGTTGATCACGTCCAGACGCGTCGAGCCGATGATCGCGTCATGGGTCGACGCCAACATCGCGGCCAACTCCACCCGCTGAGCGGCGACGTCGTCCTTGGCAGCGTTGATCATGATGCCCTTCCGAGGCCACAGGCCAAGGCGCGCACCGAACCTCACGGCGGGCCACCCAGAACCATCCGGTCGAAGGCACCTCAATCGAGCGTCAACCACCGGCCCGCCTTCAACCATATACCCGTTATGCACCCTTTGAGGCGAAGCAAGGCCGAACGCTCGACCCGGCCGTCGGCCCGCGCGGTTGCGGCCGGGGTCGCGGGATACGACTTCGCGGCAGACCGTGTATTTGTCGGTGCCGGCTCGTTAGGCCCCTGGTGACACAACTGCCGCACCAGGATCGAAATAGGACCCAGACGCGTCCGTGTGAACCCGTCACTTCGCCAGTGGATGGCGTTACACATCTTCTGAACGACATGGAGCTGCGGCACCAAAATCAGTTTGAAATGCGCATCCACGAAGTCGAGCGGCTCATCGACGCGAAGATGACCACACTGCGGACGATAATCGACTTGCAGGCGGAGAAATCGGTCACCCTTCTGGCGTCATCCGACAAGGCGATATCAAAGGCGGAGGTCGCGACCGAAAAGCGC
>JAVHVY010000473.1:0-3268 GCA_032160305.1 Actinoplanes sp. | reverse complement strand
GACGACCTCGTCATCGCGACGAAGGGCGGCCTCGAGCGAACCGGACCGGGCCAGTGGCCCAGCAACGGTCGGCCGGAGCACCTCAAGGCCGCGTGCGACGGCTCGCTGCAACGCCTTCGGCTCGAGCAGATCCCGCTGTACCAGCTCCACCGGCCCGACCCGAAGGTGCCGCTGGAGGACTCGATCGGTGCGCTGGTCGAGCTCAAGGCGCAGGGCAAGATCCGGCACATCGGCGTCTCCAACGTCACCGAGGCGCAGCTGCGTACCGCCCAGCGCCTCACGCCGATCGTCTCCATCCAGAACCGGTTCAACGTCGACGACCGTAGCTCGGAGTCGCTGGTCGACCTGTGCGAACAGGAGCGGCTGGTGTTCCTGCCCTGGGCGCCGATCCAGAACCTGGACGGCAACCCCGCCGTGCGGCAGGCGGCGGTGAAGTACGGCGTCACGCCGTACCAGATCGTGCTGGCCTGGTTGCTGGCCCGCTCGCCGTCGATCCTGCCTATCCCGGGCACCGGATCGGCCGGCCACCTGGAGGAGAACGTCGCGGCCGCCGGCCTGGAGCTGACGCCGGCCGAGGTCGCCGCGATCAACGGACGCACCTGACGGACCTGAAGCGTCCGCGCCGAGCCGGCGGCGTGCCGGTGTGGGCGGATGGTCCGTCCACACCGGGCCTGCTGGGCGGCAACCCAGCGGATCAGTGAGGACGAGATCACCGGCATCGTGGAGATCGTCGACCCGGTGGGCGTGGTCGCGGGCATCTCGCCCACCGACCGTGCGCTAACTGGTTTCCGGAGCGCGCTCGGGGCTTTCCGGCGTGATCAGCTGCACTTCGTTCTCCGCCAGGGCGGCCAGGAGATCGGGCGGCGGGGCGGTGTCGGTGATGAGGTAATCCGCGCCCCCGAGCTCGCAGACCTGGGCGAAGAGCCGCCGGCCGAACTTGGACGAGTCGGCCAGGATCGCCACCCGCGCCGCCCTGGAGATCATCTCCCGCATCATCGTCGCCTCGGCGAGGTTGCTCGTCGTGTAGCCGGCGGCCGCGGAGACGGCACCGACACCGATCAACGCCAGATCGCAGCTGATGTCGAGCTCCACTCCGCCGGCCGCGCGGAAGCTGACCGGGCCGATGGTGGCCAACGTGGCGGTGCGCACCGCGCCCCCGAAGAGGTACATGTCGCGGACGGCGGCAGGGGGCAGTGCCGACGGTACGAGCAGATTGTTCGTCGCCACCGTGAGGTCGCGATGGTTGCGCAGGCTCCGGGCGACGGCGAGGGTGGTGGTCCCACCGTTGATCATGACAATCGAACCGTCCGCGACCAGGGATGCGGCCAGGACCGCGATCTTCTCCTTTTCGCGTTCCTCCATGGTGAGCCGGACGTCCACGGCCCGGTCCACTCGGGACAGCGTCGGTTGGCTGACCGCGCCGCCGTACGTGCGTACCAGGACGCCGTCGGCGCTGAGCTGGTCCAGGTCTCGCCGGATGGTGTCGATCGAGACGCCGAAGCGCTCGGCGAGTGCACTGACCGTGACTTCCCCGGTCTCGGCGACGTAGGCCGCCAGTTGGGCCTTGCGCCCTGCGGGTAGACGACGTTGCCGGTCGTCCTTGTCGAGGGCCACTGCCTCTCCCCTCATGCGGTAGTTACGTCGTGCCGCGGCGCCGCTCAGAACGGCAGGGTACAGCACTTGTCCGCACTGTCTGTGCATGACGACGTCGATGTCGGGCGTCGGCCGCAGAAGTTTGCCATATTGGACAGTTTGCTCCCGATCCTCTCGCTCATACATGCAGCTTTTCGCAGTATTCTGCGTTTCTGAGTCCTTGTTGCCTTCATGGCTCGCTGTTAACGTGGCACAAATCGGCAAAGAGCGGTAACACCTTTATCTACGAAGGAGTTCGCGATGACCGGAGGCGGCACCGGGTTGCACGGCCGGCTGAGGCGGCTACTCGGGGTAGTGGCGGCGACGACGATGGTCGGCGTCCTGGCGGTGGGGTGCGGTTCGAACGACGGATCGAGCGGGAACGGGACAGTCACGCTGGAGTTCGCGCAGTGGTGGGCGCCTGAGCTCCCGGCGGGGTCGTTCGACAAGATCATGTCGGACTTCACCGCGCAGAACCCGACCATCAAGGTCAAGCTGCTGAGCGCGCCGTACGCGTCCACCAAGCAGCAACTCGTGTCCGGAGCGGCGTCGCGGACGTTGCCCGACGTCGTGGGCCTCGACGGCGCCTGGGTGAGCGACTTCGCCAAGCAGGGCGCCATCGCCGACCTGAGCGCACTCATGGCGGATGCGAAATACGATTCGAGTCAGCTCGCCAGCCAGATCCAGGTCAAGGGCAAGACCTACATGATTCCGGTGGTGAACTTCGTCTATCCCCTCTTCGTGAACAACGACCTGCTGGCCAAGGCCGGGATCAAGACGCCACCGGGCAACCGTACGCAGTTCCTGGATGCGGCGACGAAGGTCAGCGCGCTCGGGGGCAACGTCAAGGGCTGGGCCCTTCCCCTCGACACCGCGGTGCCCAACGGCATCCAGAACGACGTCATGTCCTGGGTCTGGGCATCGGGTGGCACCATGCTGACCCAGGACGGCAAGCCCGACCTGACCGGTCAGCCGGTCAAGAGCGCCGTTGCCTACGTCAAGAGCCTCAACGACGCCGGAGTCGTCGCGCCCGGCGCGCTTACCATGAAAGAGCAGGACAAGGTCGAGAAGTTCACCACCGGCCAGGTCGGCATGGTGATCGACTCCCTGGCGCACATCACGCTGATCAAGAAGAACAGCCCCAAGCTGAACTTCACGGTGGTGCCGATTCCGGCCGAGGACAGCTACACCGGCAAGCGCGGTATTCCGTACGCCTCGTGGGGAATCGGCGTCGCGGACTCCTCTAAGCACAAGGCCGAGGCGTTCAAGCTGGTCCAGTTTCTGATGAGCCAGCAGACGAACGCGCAACTGAGCACGCTGGCGAACGGTTTCCCGGGCAACAAGACCGCCGAGCCGGATTTCAGCACGAGCGATCCGCTGTTCAAGACGGCCTTCGGCATCTACAAGGCGGGGTACCCGGCCAACGAGTTCGTGGGCCTGCCGAAGTCGGAAGATCTCATGCGCAGCTTCGACGAGCAATTCCAACGTGCGTTGACCGGCAAGCAGAGCGTTGACGACGCTCTCGCCATGTCGCAACAGTCCTGGGCGTCGGTGCTCTGAGCTTCGAGGAATCGGGGCCGCGGCGCAGAGCCGGCGCGGCCCCGGAACAAGGAGACGTCGATGGAACCCGCACAAC
>JAVHVY010000458.1:0-11809 GCA_032160305.1 Actinoplanes sp. | reverse complement strand
TAGCGGGCCCGGCCGGTGTCGTGCAGCCAGGCGTGCTCGGGGCCGACCCCCGGATAGTCCAGGCCCGCCGAGATCGAATGCGACTCGACCGTCTGGCCGTCCTCGTCCTGCAGCACGTACGTCCGCGCGCCGTGCAGCACGCCCATCGAGCCGCCGGTGATCGACGCCGCGTGCCGCCCGGTGGCGACGCCGTCGCCGCCGGCCTCGAAGCCGTACAGCCGGACCTCGGTGTCGCCGACGAAGGCGTGGAAGATGCCGATCGCGTTGGAGCCGCCGCCGACGCAGGCCGCGACCGCGTCGGGCAGCCGGCCGAGCTGGGTCAGGCACTGCGCGCGGGCCTCGGTGCCGATCCCGCCGACGAAATCGCGGACGATCTCGGGGAACGGGTGCGGCCCGGCCGCGGTGCCGAGCAGGTAGTGCGTGGTGTCGACGCTGGAGACCCAGTCCCGCAAGGCCTCATTCAGAGCGTCTTTGAGCGTACGCGAACCGTTGGTGACCGGGACCACCGTCGCGCCGAGCATCCGCATCCGGGCGACGTTCAGCGCCTGGCGCCGGGTGTCGGTCTCGCCCATGTAGACGACGCACTCAAGGTCGAGCAGGGCCGCCGCGGTCGCGCTGGCGACGCCGTGCTGGCCGGCGCCGGTCTCGGCGATCACCCGCGGCTTGCCCATCCGCTTGGCCAGCAGAGCCTGGCCGAGCACGTTGCGGATCTTGTGGGCGCCGGTGTGGTTGAGATCCTCGCGCTTGAGCAGGATCTCCGCGCCGAGCTTCGCCGAGAGCCGCTCGGCGCGGTAGAGCAGCGACGGCACGCCGGCGTAGTTCGTCAGCAGGCCCTGGAAGCGGGCCTGGAACTCCGGGTCGGCCCGGGCGCTGCGGTAGACGGCGTCCAGTTCGTCCAGGGCGCGGACCAACGCCTCGGGGACGAAGCGGCCGCCGTACCGGCCGAAGTGCCCGGACCGGTCGGGCAGCGTTTCGAGGGTCATCGCACGGGCCGCGGGGTCGCGGGGTGATTGCCGGCGTTGACCAGCTCGGCGACCGCGTCGCGGGGGCTCTTCTTGGTGACCAGGCCTTCGCCGACCAGCACCGCGTCGGCGCCGGCGGACGCATACCGGATCAGGTCGTGCGGACCACGCACCCCCGACTCGGCGATCTTGACCACGTTGTTCGGCAGGCCTGGGGCGATCCGCTCGAAGACCGACCGGTCCACCTCGAGGGTCCGCAGGTCGCGGGCGTTGACCCCGATGACCTGGGCGCCGGCGTCCAGCGCGCGGTCCGCCTCCTCCTCGTTGTGCACCTCGACCAGTGCGGTCATGCCCAGCGACTCGATCCGTTCGAGCAGGCCGGTCAGCACGTTCTGCTCCAGTGCGGCCACGATCAGCAGCACCAGGTCGGCGCCGTGCGCGCGGGCCTCGTGGACCTGATAGCTGGATACGACGAAGTCCTTGCGCAGCACCGGCACGCTGACCGCGGCGCGGACCGCGGCCAGGTCGGCGAGGCTGCCGCCGAACCACCGACCCTCGGTCAGCACACTGATACACCGGGCACCGCCGGCCGCATACTCGCCGGCAAGCTCGGCCGGGTCGGGAATGTCGGCCAGCGCGCCTTTCGACGGCGACGATCGTTTGACCTCGGCGATCACCGCCACGCCGGGCTTGCGCAGGGCCGCGTAGGCGTCGATCGCCGGGGGCGCCGCGGCCGCCAGGTCCCGGACCTGCTCGAGCGTGACCTGGGTCTGCCGCTGGGCGACGTCCTCACGGACCCCGGCCAGGATCTCCTGGAGCACGTTCTGCGGGCCCGCACCACGCTCGGCGGGGCCGCCACTGCCCGCTTCCGCCTGATCGGATGTCACGTAATGACTCCCCTCTCCGGGTGTCTTGGGTCCGACTCTAGGTGGCGGCGGCGCATGGCGGCCGTCCGGGGTCAGGCGCGCCTCAGCAGGCGGGCGCGGCATAATGCCCGGCCGGCTCCCGCTGTCACATCTGTCACAGCGCTCGCGCCGGTATAAGGCGCCCGGCCTGCGACGACTCGGATGAACGGCCGATGCCGGTCTCCGGTGACACGCGTGTCACGGATTGGAAATACGCCTCCGCCATCATCGGCGTCAGGCAGACTGGTCCGCGGCGCCGCACCAACTGCGCGCCGGCCGGAATTCCCGACGTCCCGAGTCGTAGCGACCATTTTGTGGAGTTTGACCATGGCCACTGCAGAGATCACGCCGGCCCCCGGCATCGTCGCCATCTCCCGCGCCCTAGTCTCCGCCGCCGCCGAACTGGCCGCCGGCGTGGAACGAGCGGTGGCCGGTCCCGACAAGGTCCGCACCGCCCAGGGCAACGCCTGGGAAGCACTGTGCGAGGACCGGGCCCGCGCCCAGGCCCGCGCCGACATGGACCGCACGGTCGCCACCCTGCTCAAGAACGGACCCCGACCCCACCGCGCCCGCGTCCGGTCCCTGGTCTGACCCGCGCTCCCGGCCGGAGGACCCGGCCCGTCGGATCGACGGGAACAGGACCGGGAACGAGCGTGTGGGTCAGCGCAGGGTGGGGTCGTCGCCTCGGTCGAGGGCGTCCCAGGCGGCACGGTTGTCGGCCGCTGTTGTCGCGCGTTGCTGGTCTGGCGACGGGGACAGCCCGGCGGGTGCGCCCGGAGCGGAAGTTGCGGCCGGCGGGGCTGAAGGCGGCAGGGCTTTGGTGCGCTCGTACCGTGCGCTCATGGCCGGCATGGTGTGACCGTGGACGGCCGCAGCGAGACCGGCCCCGCTGATCAGCGCGCCGCCGATGCCGCAGGCGATCGGCCAGACGGTGGCGCCGGAGCCGGCGGCGCCCGGGTCGAGGCCGGCCCGGACGGTGATCGCGGCCAGCAGAACGCCGAGACCGGTCACGCTGAGCAGGACACCGAGAAGGCGCCGGGTCAGGCCGCGGGTGGCCAGCAGTGCGCCGGCTCCGGCGAGGGCGACCAGGGCCAGGCCGATCAGCCACGGCGCCCGGGCCGCGCCGGTCGTGCTCGCGCGCAGGGCGGTGAGGCCGGGGCGTTCGGTGACCTGGACCGACCAGACGCGGCTGGCACCGTAGAGGGTCAGGGCCGCGCCGCCCAGGCAGGCTGCGACCGACGTGCCCAGGCGGCGTTGCGGGGTCAGGCGTTGCCGGGTCAGGCGTTGCGGGGTCAGGCGTCGCCGTGGCATCAGCGGGCCGCGCGCAGCGTCTCGGCCGAGGCGATCGCGGCTAGCACCGCGGCGGCCTTGTTCCGGCTTTCCTGCTCCTCCTGCACCGGGTCGGAGTCGGCGACGATGCCCGCGCCCGCCCCGACATAGGCCTTGCCGTCCTGCATCAACGCGGTACGGATCGCGATGGCCATGTCCATGTCGCCGGCGAAGCCGAAGTAGCCGACCGTGCCGCCGTAGAGGCCGCGGCGGGTCGGTTCGAGGCGTTCGATGATCTCCATGGCACGGACCTTCGGCGCACCGGAGAGGGTGCCGGCCGGGAAGGTCGCGGCCAACGCGTCGAACGCCGACTGGTCGTCGCGCAGCTCTCCGACCACCGTCGAGACGATGTGCATGACGTGGCTGTACCGCTCGATGCGCGCGAAATCCGGCACCTCGACCGTGCCGGCCTTGCAGACCCGGCCGAGGTCGTTCCGGCCCAGGTCGACCAGCATGACGTGCTCGGAGCGCTCCTTGGGGTCGGCGAGCAACTCCGCGGCCAGCGCGTTGTCCTGCTCCGGAGTCGCGCCGCGCCAGCGGGTACCAGCGATCGGGTGCAGCAGCGCCCGGCGCACCCCGCCCTCCTCGACGCTGACCTTGAGATGCGCCTCCGGCGAGGACCCGACGATGTCGAAGGTGTCGAAGCGCAGGAGATACATGTATGGACTCGGGTTGGTCGCGCGGAGCACCCGGTAGACGTCTAGCGGGTTGGCGTCGGTGGCCCGCTCGAAGCGCTGGCCGACCACGATCTGGAAGCACTCGCCGGCCCGGATCTCCTCCTTGGCCAGCTCGACCGCCTTCTGATAATCCCCCACCGGGGTGCGGCTGAGCACCTCGCCGGGTGGAACCCGCTCCACCGTGGAGATCATCGGCGGGGTGGGTCGGGACAGGGCGGTGGTCATCGCGTCGAGCCGGCCGACCGCGTGGTGGTAGGCCGCGCGGCGCTGCCGCTCGTCGGTGCCGTCGGCGAGGACCGCGTTGGCGACCAGGATCGCCGAGCCGTCGAAGTGGTCGAGCACGACCAGGTCGGTGGCGAGCATCATGCCCAGCTCGGGCAGCGGCACGTCGTCGACGGCCAGCGACGGCAACCGCTCGAAGCGCCGGATCAGATCGTAGCTCAGATAGCCGACCATGCCGCCGGTCAGCGGGGGCAGTCCGTCGGCCGGGTCGGCGGCGGTGCCGGCCAGCGCCGCGACCGTCTCACGCAGGGCGGTGACCGGGTCGCCGCCGGCCGGGACGCCGGCCGGCGGCTCGCCGAGCCAGACCGCCCGGCCGTTCTGCTCGACCAGGGTCGCCGCGCTGCGGACGCCGACGAACGAATACCGTGACCAGGCCGCTCCGGACGGGCCGGCGCCCTGCTCGGCCGACTCCAGCAGGAAGGTGCCCGGACCGCCGGCCAGCTTGGCGTAGACGCCGATCGGGGTCTCCCCGTCGGCGAGCAGGCGGCGGATGACCGGGACCACCCGTCGCTCGCCCGCGCGGGTGACGAAACTCTGCTCGTCGGGGCTGACGGCGCCGCTGGTCACGGGATCTCCTCCGGGGTTGTCGCGGCCCGCACGGGCAGCTCATCGGTGAAGCAGGTGTGGCTGCCCGTGTGGCAGGCCGCGCCGACCTGCTCGACGGTGACCAGCAGGGCGTCGCCGTCGCAGTCGAGCGCGACGCCCTTGACGAACTGAGCGTGCCCGGAGGAGGCTCCCTTCACCCAATACTCGGACCTGCTGCGCGACCAGTAGGTCGCTCGGCCGCTGGTCAGGGTGCGGTGCAACGCCTCGTCGTCCATCCACGCCAGCATCAGCACGTCACCGGTGCCCTGCTCGCGCACGACGGCGGCGACCAGGCCGTCGGCGGTGCGTTTCAGCCGGGCGGCGACGGCCGGGTCGAGATCGGATTTCGCTGCGTCAGGTACGGGCACGCACTGATTCTCCCTCACCGCCGGGCGGGCCGGTCGGGGCCTGTGGACAGCGCTCACGATCCGGTCACCGGAACTCTCAGGGGGTGTGCCGGACGGCAGGGGAAGGTACGGTCGACGGACGCCGCACCTGCCCGGGTGCGCGTGGCGCACCAGCCGGCTGCCAAACCCCCGGCCGGCGCGGCGCCACACCTCGACGGGAGTCTTATCCATGGAGCCGACGTCCAGCTCTGAGAACGCCCGACAGTCGCGTGGTCTGGCCCGCTTCTGGCCGTCGCACGGGATGCCCGCGCCGGTCCAGCGCCAGTCGGCCGAGGACCAGTCGGCCGAGGACCAGTCCGCCGAGGACCGGGCCGCTCAGGCAGAGGCCGCTCCCACGCAGACCGCCCAGGCACAGGCAGAGGCCGGCCAGGTTCAGTCCGGCCGGGTTCAGTCCGGCCAAGTTCAGTCCGGCCAGGAGCAGTTCGGCCAGGAGCAGTTCGGCCAAGAGCGGGCCGCGCCGGCGGCCGGTGACCGGACCGGCGAGGACGCCGCGGGCGGCAGGCCGGCGCGGACCGGCGCGGACGGCGAGAGTGCGGGAGCGGCGACCACGGAGCCCACGGCCGAGTACGAGCAGACGGGCAGCCAGGCGCGCTCAGCGCTGTCCGGAGACACCCAGATGGTCGCCCTCGGTTCGCGCCGGGTCCCCGAGACGCTGATGGGCACGACCAACGGTCGCGGATGGAATCCGAACCAGGGCGGTTTCCCGACGATCGACCCGGCGCGCGGCCACCGCAACGGCGACACCGTGCCCCGGCACGGCGGCGCCCCGATCCCGAGCGGTCCGCCTCCGGCCGCGGCCGTCCCGCTGCCGTCGGCCCGACCGCCGTTCCCGGGGCAGCCGCCCGACGCCAGTGGGGCCGCACAGGCGTCAGCGTCCGGGCCAGCGTCACCGTCAAGGCCGATGTCACCATCCGGGCCGATGTCACCGTCCGGGCCCATGCAGCCGTCCGGGCCAGTGTCACCGTCCGAGCCGATGCCGCAGTCCGGGCCAGTGTCGCAGTCCGGGCCAGTGTCGCAGTCCGGGCCAGTGTCGCAGTCCGGGCCAGTTTCGCAGTCCGGGCCAGTGTCGCAGTCCGGGCCAGTTTCGCAGTCCGGGCCGATGCCGCAGTCCGGGCCGGTGTCACCGTTCGGGCCTGGGTCGCCGTTCGGGCCGCCGGCGCACACCGTCCAGGCGTCCGGTCCCCAGCCGTCGACCTATCCGCGGTCCCCGTTCGGCCAGCGCCCGGGGGAGCCGGAGCCGGCCGGAGCGCACGCGGCAGGCGACGCGACCGACGAGGAGGCCGCGCCGGTCGAGGATCCGACGTTCCCGTCGGGACGCTTCGGCCAGCCGATCGGCCGGGCCGAAGCGCCGGGCCGGGCCACCATGCCGGTCAGCGCGCAGCGCCAGCCCGATACCCCGGCCGGCCGGGCCGGGGTGCCCGCGCGGCACGATAACCTGGGCTGGGCGACCGGCCCCACGTCGGACAATGCGCTGACCCCGGCCCCGCGCACCGCCTCCGGCAGCGCGGCAGTGCCGGTGTCGGCCGGCGCGTCCGCTGCCGACGGCCCCGCGGCTGCCGGCGTCGCAAGAGTTTCGGGTACGCCCACACCCTCGCCCCTCGACCCGTCTCACCGGCTCGCCACGCCGGTGGGCCAGTCCCCGGCCGGGGCGTCCCCGCTCGACGGCGGATCGGCCGACCAACCCGGCATGTCCGCGCTCCCGCTCGGCACCGGATCCGCAAGCCAGCCCGGCACGCCGATGCTCCCCCAGAGCGGCGTACCCACCGGTCATCCAGCGCTCCCGCTCGGCACCCGCCAGCCCGGCACGCCGGTGCTTCCGCAGAGTGGCGCACCCACCGGCCAGGCCGGCGGGCAGACGCCGCGCGTGAACGGGTCGGCGATTCCCCTCGCCGGCACGGTGAACGGCAGCGGATCACCTGCGCCGCTCAATGGACCCACGAGCCGGCACGACGGGTCGGCGAGTCCGCCAGGCCGGACCAGCGGGCTGGGAAGCCGGCTCAGCGCATCGGCCGGCCACCAGGACGGGCCGGTGAATACGTTCGTCTGGCCGGGACCACCGGACGATCCCGCTGCCCAGTCGGCACCTCCACTCGACGTCGCGGCGAGCCCGCGCAGCGCCCTGCGCGGCTCGGCAACCCCGATCAGCGGTACGAGCGGCGGCGCCCCGGCCGCCGGAATCAACGGCGCTGGCCCGACCACAGGAATCAACAGCGCCGCCCCGACCACAGGAATCAACAGCGCCGGCCCGGCCACAGGGATCAACGGCGCTGGCCCGGCTGCACGAGTCAGCGGCGCCGGCCCGGTGCCAGGGGCGGCGGCGATGAGCCCGCCCGTGCGCGCCGGTTCCGCGGGCGGGCCGCTGAGCGCCCCGGTATCCCCGCGACCGACCCGCCCGTCCCCGACCGGTACGACGCCGCACACCGCTCCCGTGGCTGCGGGGACAGCCACCCCGTCACTATCAGGTGGTACTTCCGAGATGCTTTCACCAGCCGGACCCCTACCGGCCGACGCTTCCGACCCGCCGGGGCGCCCCGGCGAGAAGTCCGACCGTGGCCTGCCTACCGTCGTGAACCAGCCCGAGCGGCGCATCGGCCTGGACGACGACCTGGCCGCCCGGCGGCACAGCGTCCCGGACGAACCGGATCTGCGCGCCGACGACGAGGCGGTAAAGCGCCGGCTGATCCTGGAGGACGGCCGGGGCCAGGAGAACGAGAGGGCTGGCCGGCGGCGCAGCCTGGAGGACGACGAGGCGGCCCGGCGGCGGGGACTGGCCGAGGACGAAGCGGCCCGGCGGCGTTCGCCCGGCCTGGACGATGACGCGGAGCCGCGCCTGGGGCATCGGGTCACCCGGCCAGGTGACAGCTCTCCGCTGCGGCCCGGCGACATTGGGGAAACGTCGATCTCGTTCTGGGGTGAGGAGGCGACCAAGCATTTTCGGTCGGAGTGGCACGAGGTCAAGGCGGATTTCGTGGACGATCCGGTCGCCGCGCTGACCCGGGCGCACGACCTGCTCACCGATGCGGTCAACGAGCTGACCGAGTCGCTGCTGGCCGAGCGTGACGAGCTGGACCCGCTGCACACCACCGCAAGTCCGGACACGGAGAGCATGCGGATGGCGATGCGCGGCTACCGCGAGTTCCTGGACCGGATTCTCGCCCTGTAACCGGCGTTCGCGAAGGGCCCGCAGACACGTGTCTGCGGGCCCTTCCGCTGTCCGTATGCCAGGTTGCCGGCCGCTGATTGACGCCGCCCACAGAATTCAACTAGCGTTGAACTCAACAGGCGATGAATTCAGGGAGGACTGCCATGGACGCTGCTGTCGAGGTGCGGGATCTGGTGGTCGAGCGCGGCAGGAAGCCGGTCCTGCACGGCGTCACCTGCTCCGTCGCCACTGGACGGGTGGTGGGGCTGCTCGGGCCGAGCGGCAGCGGCAAGACCACGCTGATCCGGGCGATCGTCGGGGTGCAGATCGTCACGTCGGGGACGGTGACCGTCCTCGGCAGCCCGGCGGGGTCACGTGCTCTGCGGCGTACCGTGGGATATGTCACCCAGTCCCCAAGCGTCTATGCGGATCTCTCGATCCGGGAGAATGCGCGATATTTCGCGTCGCTCTACGGGCTCGGCGCCGCCGAGGCCGAGCGCGGGATCGTCGACGTCGGCCTGGCCGACGCGGCCGGGCAGCTGGTCGGCAATCTGTCCGGCGGCCAGCGCAGCCGGGCGTCGCTGGCGTGCGCGCTGCTGGGCACCCCGCGCCTGCTGGTGCTCGACGAGCCGACCGTCGGGCAGGATCCGGTGCTGCGGGCCGACCTCTGGGCACGGTTCCACGAGCTGGCCGACCAGGGCACGACGCTGCTGGTGTCGAGCCACGTGATGGACGAGGCCGCGCGCTGCGATCGGCTGCTGCTGATCCGCGAGGGCCGGCTGATCGCCGACGATACGCCCGACGCGGTCCGCGCCCGGGCCGGCACGGACGATCTCGACGAGGCCTTCCTGCGGTTGATCCGCGAGCAAGGCGAGCAGGTGACGGCATGAATCCCCTGATCACCCTGCACACGACCACGCGTATCCTGCGCCAGCTGCGGCATGACCGCCGCACCATCGCCCTGCTCGTCGTGGTCCCGGTGCTGCTGCTGACCCTGCTCTATTTCATGTACGGCACGTCGGGCCCCACATTCGACCGGATCGCGCTGGTCATGCTCGGGATCTTCCCGTTTGTGATCATGTTCCTGGTGACCAGCATCGCCATGCTGCGCGAGCGGACCACCGGCACGCTGGAACGGCTGCTCACCACCCCGCTGGGCAAGCTCGATCTGCTCTTCGGCTACGGGATCGCGTTCGGGCTGGCCGCGGCCGGGCAGGCCGCGATCGCCGTGGGCGCGGCGTTCTGGCTGCTCGGACTGTCGACCGTCGGCAGTCCGGGGCTGGTCGTGCTGATCGCCGTCCTGAACGCGGTCCTCGGCGTGGCGCTGGGGTTGTTCTGCAGCGCGTTCGCGCGCACCGAGTTCCAGGCCGTGCAGTTCCTGCCGGTCGTGGTGGTCCCGCAGCTGCTGCTGTGCGGGCTGTTCGTGCCGCGCCCCCAGATGGCCGGCTGGCTGCAGGCCGTGGCCGACGCGCTGCCGCTGTCCTACGCGGTGGAGGCGCTGACCCAGGTCGGCGCGCACGCCGACCCGACCGCCACCATGTGGCGCGACCTCATCGTGGTGGCCGGGGCTGCCGTCGTGGCGCTGGTGTTGGCCGCGGCCACGCTGCGGCGCCGGACACCCTGAGGGAGACGATCGGTGATCAGGCGCAGCGGGCGGCGACCGGGTAACCAGGACACCAAACAGTCCATCCTGGAGGCGGCCCGCACGGTCTTCGCCGAGAAGGGGTACGACAGCGGCTCGATCCGGGCGATCGCGACCGCCGCCGAGGTCGACCCGGCCCTGGTGCACCACTATTTCGGTACGAAGGAAAAGCTCTTCCTGGCCTGTCTGAACGCCCCGATCAACCCGGCCGAACTGCTGCCGCAGGCGATCGAGGGGCCGCGCGACCAGATGGGCGAGCGGCTGGTCCGGTTGGTGCTGAGCGTGTGGGACTCGCCGGCCGGGGTGGCCGCGGTCGCGATGTTCCGTTCGGCGCTGAGCAACGAGTGGACGGCCCGGCTGCTCCGCGAGTTCGTGGTCACCCAGGTACTGCGCAAGGCCGCGGCCGAGGTGTCGATGAACCCGGCCGAGGCGCCGATGCGGGCGGGCCTGATGGCGACCCAGATCGCGGGCCTGCTGACCGCCCGGTACGTGCTGAAGATCGAGCCGATCGCCGGCGCCCCGGCGGAAACCCTGGTCCGGGCCGTCGGGCCGAACATCCAGCGGTTCCTGACCGAGCCGCTGCCCGGCGTCTTCTGAGCGCCTGCCGATGGCTGCTCAGGCCGCGGATGCGGTGCACCGGTGGTACCGGATCGGGTGCAGCAGGTGGCCAGGTCGTTGCGGTCGGCGACCGGGCGGGGGAAGGCGAGCCGGGCCAGGCGTTCGCCCAGCCGGACCACGAAGCCGTAGCGGTCCAGGCGCAACGGCGCGCCGGCGCCTTCACCTCGTCTGTTCGAGCCAGCTGGCGTACAGCCGGCCGTAGATCGACTCCGGGTCCTGGACCAGCACCGCGTGCGGGCCCCGCTGCACCACCCGGCCGGCGTCGACCACGATCACCTCGTCGGCGCCCTGCGCGGTGGAGAGCCGGTGGGCGATGGCGACCGTAGTGCGGCCCCGGGTCACCGCGTCCAGCGCGCGCTGCAGGCGGACCTCGGTGGCCGGGTCGACCGCGCTGGTCGCCTCGTCGAGAACCAGCAGATCGGGATCCGCCACATACGCCCGGACCAGCGCGACCAGCTGCCGCTCGCCGACACTGAGCGCCTCGCCGCGCTCCCCCACCGGGGTGTCCAGCCCGTGCGGCAGCCCCGCGACCCAGTCGGCCAGACCCAGCTCGACGAACGCCAGCTCGAGATCGTCGCCGGTCAGCTCCGGGCGGGCGAAGCGCACGTTCTCGGCGATGGTCGCGTCGAAGAGGAACCCGTCCTGCGGGACCATCACCACCCGCGCGCGCAGCGAGTCGAAGCGCACGGTGTCGAGCGGCGTGCCGGAGAGCAGCACCGAGCCGGCGGCCGGGTCCATCAACCGGGTCAGCAGCTTGGCGAAGGTGGTCTTGCCGCTGCCGGTCTCGCCGACCACGGCGACGCGGGTGCGGGCCGGGATGTCGAGATCCACGCCGGAGAGCACCGTCGGGCCGTGCGGATAGTGGAACGAGACGTTGTTGAAGGTCACCGACAGCGGGCCGGGCGGCAGCGGCACCCCGGCGGTGTCCGGATCGGCCACGTCCGGGTCGACGTCGAGCACGTCGAGCACGCGGCGCCAGCCGGCGACCGCGTTCTGCGCGTCGTTGAGCACGTCGGTGGCGATCTGCACCGGCTGGATGAAGAGCGTGACCAGGAACAGGAACGCGGTCAGCCGGCCGACGCTGAGACCGCCGTCGACGCCGAGCAGCACGCCGACCAGCACGACGGCGGCCAGCGCCACCCCGGCGCCCAGTTCGCCGCTGGAGAAGCTGGTGACGCTCGTGCGCAGGGCCTTCTGCTGGGCCACCCGCAGGTTGTCGATCGAGGTGTCGAGGCGCTGCCCGGTGCGGCCGGCCACCCC
>JAVHVY010000449.1:0-10588 GCA_032160305.1 Actinoplanes sp. | reverse complement strand
CTTGTGGACTATGCGGTGGCATATACTACGTTCACGGTCCGTCAGGTAGAAGCACACTTGAGCATTTCTTATGCTCGTGCAAACTCGCTCGTTTCGCAACTCGTGGGGCTTGGAATTCTGGCCATGCTGGAAAGTCCTGGCACGACCAATCGCCGGTTTTATGCGCCGGAGGTATTGAATGTTCTCACAAGTAACAACTAGTCATTCAAAGTAGACGGAAGGCTGGCCGGGATTAGTCTCCCCGCCAGGGCTTCCGTGATTCTAGATCATGCTGAAAAAGGGATCATCGTTAAATCCACTAGTTCGCTTCAGCGGCTTGTCCACCCTCGGCAACCCGCTTTGGCTGGCGCTTGCTCGGCTTGCGCCGGGCCGCCCGGACCCTGTCGTCCATCGACGCCTCGACGGCGGCCCAGCGGACCAGAGTGGAGCCTTGTTTGGTGATCGGACCGCGCCGCACCACGGTGTCGGACTCGCGGTGCCGTGGTGTCAGCCCGGCCCACGAGGCCAGGTGTGCGGCGCTGGTGAATCGGTGCACGTCACAACCGGCGCGGACGATGACGACCAGGGCGAGGCGGAGGCGGACAACAGTCCGAGGTCACGATCGTGGATGGACGTAGGCGGACAGCGCGCCCAGAACTTGTAGGCGAGATGTGGACTATTGCCGAACTGACGGCCCCAGAGGTAGATCAAGGCGCCGTGCAAGCGCAGCGCCCTATTCCGACCATTCTTGGCGCGCAACAGTCCGGTCCAACAGTGTGATCCCGGATCGGGCCGCCGACGCCGCTGACGGAGGAGGCACCAGCCCGAACATCTGGCACACCGCTGTATCGATAGTGAGTTGGAGCGAGGACCAGAGCGCAACGTTGTCGTTGTTGGGTTCGGTAGGGAGCATGACCTCGGCGCTGCGCCGACCGCTGCGGTCGTTGAAAGCGAAGTTGAGATACCCAGGGATACCGCCTTCGTGTCCCCACACCGTGCCGCACGCGGTCTGCAGTGTTTCGATACCGAGGCCGTAGCCGAACTCGGGCAGCACTGGCACGGTGGTCAGCATTTGCTCGAGCAGGGCTGGGCGGAGCAGCCGGCCGCGGAGCAGCGCACCGTAAAAGCGTCGCAGATCGTCCGCGGTGGAGATGATCGCGCCGGCGGTCCAAGCCAGCGTCGGCGAGAACGGGGTCACGTCGAGGTATGGGGCTCCGGGTGCCGTCGGCTGCCGGTATCCGTGGGCGTGATAGCCGCTGATAAAGGGACTGCGCGTCGGGAAGGTGGTTCCGATCAGTCCAAGTGGGCCGATGATCCGCTGTCGCACCAGCCGCTCCACGGGTTGACTGGTGACGGCCTCGATTATCAGCCCCACCACGATATAACCGGTGTTGGAGTACGACCAGCCCTCGCCAGGTGGAAAGCTCGGCGGATGCATGCGTGCGATCGCGATCAGCTGGCGCGGCGATGCCGGGTTGGTCGGATCGTTTATCAACCGTTCAAAGAACGCCGGATCCTCGGTGTAGTCGAACAGCCCGCTGGTGTGGTTAAACAGCATCCGGAGCGTGATCGCCTCACCATTGGGAACCAGCCCGGGCAGCCATCTCTCCACCGTGTCGTCGAGCCGCAGCCGGCCCTCGCCCACGAGTTGCAGCGCGACCGTCGAGATGAAGGTCTTGGTCACACTGCCAACCCGGTAACGCGCCGCCGACGTCAGCGGCTGGCGCGGCTCCAGCCGAGCCAAGCCACTGGCGAGCCGCCAAGTGTGGCGTCCATCGTCGACGCGTGCGAGTGCGCCACTGGCCCCATTGGCGACCAGCTCATCCAGCAGCCCCTGCAGCCTCGAATTACCCGCCGGTACCGGCGCCGCCGCCACGGCCGCAGCGGGCGCCATCACCAGCACGAGACAGAAGACCAAAGCGGCCCTCACACCAGCCAACAGAGTCCAAAATCACGGCGCCTTCGTCATAGGGCAAAGCGTCTACACCCGACAATGCGTGCACCATCCTCAGCCAACGACAACGCGAATGAAGCGACATCCGCCATATGGGACGTACCAAGGCGGCAGGCGCCCCGGTCGCAGCTGGGCTCGGGAGCAGGGAACGTGCCCGGCAGATGCGTGATCGGCACACGTGGCGTTGCGGCCGACTCGACGCGAATGGAGTCAGCAGGCGTCGATCTACGCGGGCGAGCTTGCGATAGCAACGGTGACAGGGCAGCCAACGGAGCAGCCAAGCACACGGACGGCCACGGACCGGCACGCACGCCATAGGCCCGTCGCAGGCGACGTTCAGGCACCGACCGGGAATTCGGTCACGACTCGTGATTCGAAGGTCGTGTACTACCGGTGAGGCCCGCTCGAATGCCTTCGCATCACTTGCCGAGCGCTGCGGCCGCCGCGGCGAGGACCTCTTCCTCGCCGATGGCGAGCAGGGCCGGATGCACCGGCCCGGGCCGGTCGCCCGGCTCGCTGCGGGCGCCATGCCAGAGCGGGCGGTGGTACGGGCGGTCCGGCGGCCCCCAGCGAGCGGGCGACATCGGGCCGAACAGGGTCACCGACGGAGTGCCGTATGCGGTCGCCAGGTGGGCGATGCCGGTGTCACCGCTGATCAGCAGGCGGGCGCGGGCGACCAGGCCGGCGAGTTCACGTAGGCCGGTGGACAACACGGCCCCGGTGGGCAGTGCCGCCGTGACGGCGACCCGTACCGCGATCTCGCGCTCGGCGGCGGAGCAGGTGATCACCACGCGGTGGCCGGCCGACCGCAGGTGCCGGGCTACCGCGGCGTAACGGTCCGCGGGCCAGCGGCGCGAAGGTGACTTCGCGCCGGGATGGATGATCGTTACCCCGGCGGGGCCCGCCGCCGAGGGAACGGCGAGGGACAGATCGGTCGGGTCGCTGGCGACGCCGTAGTGGCGCAGCAGCCGGCACCAGCGGTGCACCTCGTGCTCGTCTTCGTTCCAGGCCGGGCCGTCGAAGTGCTCTGCCTCGGCGTTCGCGAAGGCATGGAGTTTCGCGGGCCTCGCTGTCCGCAGCAGGCGGTGCGACTCGGGGCCGCGGCCGTGCAGATTGATCGCGATCTCCGGTGTCGGCTCAGGCCAGGCTCGTGGGGTAAGCCCGTCGGTGGGCACGATCCGGTCGACGCCGCCGATCAGATCGATCAGCGGCGTCAGCCGGGCGGGCGCGGCCAGCGCCAGGATCTCGCCGGGGAAGGCGGCCCGGAGGCCGCGGATCGCGGGCACCGAGGCGGCCAAGTCACCGACGCCGAGGGCCCGCAGGGCGAGGATCACGGGTACGAGGTCTCCGTCTCGGCCGCGATGACCAGTTCCCGGACGGCGCAGCCGGCCGGCTGCGCAAGTGCGAACATGATCGCCGCGGCGACGTTGGCCGGGTCGTTGAGGATCGCGTCCGGGCCCGGCTTGTACTGTTCGTCGCGGTCGTCGAAGAACTTCGTCCGCATCCCGCCCGGGATCACCAGGGTGACGTTGACCTGCCCGGCCACTTCGGCGGCGAGCGCCCTGGTGAAACCGACCACCCCGAATTTCGCTGCGCAGTAGGCGGTTGCGTCGCCGACCGCCTTGATCCCGAGGGTGGATGCAATGGTGACCACGCCGCCGTGCGAGTCCTTGAGGGCGGGGATCGCCGCCCGGATGACCGCGGCGGTGGCGAGCAGGTCGATGGTGACGATCCGGTCCCACGTCTCGCCGGGGATGTCGGCCAGCGCGCCGGGCACATCCATTCCGGCCGCGGTGACCACGCCGTCGATCGCGCCGCCGGCCTGCTCGATCGCCCGCCGCGTGGCTGCCTCGGCGGCCCGGGTGTCGGCCAGGTCGCACTCGATCCACGGCACGCCGTCGCGCGGTGGCTGCCGGTCGATGACGAACGGCCGACTGCCTGCCTTGATCACCGCGTCGACGACCGCGGCGCCCAGGCCGCTCGAGCCGCCGGTGACTAGCACTGCGTCCATGCGTTGCTACCTTCCTACTTTTGCGGCTTGCGCCGCGGCGATGGTGCAGGTCGTGGAGCGGCCGTCGAGGTACGGCACGATGACGGTCTGCCCGCCCCAGCGCTTCACGAGTTCGGCTTCGGGCAGGTCGGGGCCGCCGTCGGCGTAGTCGCCGCCCTTGACCCAGACGTCGGGTCGCAGCCAGCTCAGCACCGCTTCGGGAGTCGGTTCGTCGAAGATCACCACGGCGTCGACGCAGTCCAGCGCGGCGAGCAGGCGGCTGCGATCGGTCTCGTTGTTCAGCGGCCGGTCGGGGCCCTTGAGGCCGCGCACCGAGGCGTCGCTGTTCAGGCACACGATCAGGCAGTCGCCGAGCTTCCGGGCGGCGCGCAGGGTGGCCAGGTGGCCGATGTGCAGCAAATCGAAACACCCGCCGGTGGCGACCACCGTGCCGCCGCGAGCCCGAACCGCCGCAGCCACCCAGCCCGCCTCATCGGATCCGATCCGCTCCGACCGCGCCATCTCCTCGGTTCCGGCTTCCGGTGAAGCGAGGGCCGCGGTGACTCCGCCGGCGGCGACGTAGGCCGTGGCCGCCGCGACCGCCTGCTGAACCGCCTCGGAGACCAGCGCGCCGCCGGCCAGCGCGAGTGCGGCCGCGGTCGCGAACCGATCTCCCGCGCCGCACGTGTCGCCGTCCGCCGTGGCCGGAGCGGCGACTGCCAGCGGAGTCGGGCCGGAGTGGCAGAGGACGGCGCCGTCGGCGCCGCACGTGACGGCGACCGCACCGGCGCGCCAGCGCTGCCGGAGCAGATGCCCGGCTCGCTGGGCGACGGTCAGGGTCGATCCGCCGCCGGCGTCACCGCTGAGCTTGCACACCTCGGCCAGATTGGGGGTGACCAGCCGCGCGTCGGGGACCGGCGCGGGCCCGTTCGGGTGCGGGTCCCACACCACCGGCGCCGCGGTCTCGGCCAGTGCGGCGCGCAGCGCCGGGTGCCGCGCGACCCCACGGCCGTAATCGCTGACCAGAATCGCGGGGGCGTCGCGCAACAGTTGCACGGCGGCCGCCGGGGCGTCGCCGGGCGCCTGCGGCTCGCCGCCGCGGTCGAGGCGCAGCAGCACCTGACCGCCGGCGCGTAGCCGCACCCTCTCCGGGGTCGCGCCGGGTAGCGGCAGCGCGTACACATCAACGCCTGCCCCGGTGAGCAGTTCGCTGAGGCGGGCGCCGGGCGCGTCGCCGGCGATCGCGGTTACCAGGGCGACGTCGTGGCCGTCGGCCGCGGCCAGCACGGCGGCCAGTCCGGCGCCGCCGGGTCGTTCACGGACGTGCTGCTCGTCGAGGACCGGGGCCGGCGCGTCCGGGGCGATCCGGTGCACGGTGCCGTCGACGTCGCGGTCGAGCAGGGTGTCGCCGACGATGACCAGGTCGGGCTTGCTCATGGTCACGCTCCTCGGTCGTTCCAGACAAAGGTCGATGTGCTCGCACAGCACGTGGACCGAGACCAGGTGCAGCTCCTGCACGACCTGGCTGTCCGGAGAGGGGCAGCGCAGCACCTCGTCGCAGGCCTCGGCGAGCGGGTTCGGGCCGGCGCCGGTCATCGCCCAGGTGCGCATTCCGCGGCCGGCCGCCGCCTGCACGGCCGGGAGCAGGTTCGGGCTGCGGCCGCTGGTGGACAGCACCAGCAGGACGTCGCCGGGGCGGCCATGTGCGCGCACCTGCCGGGCGAAGACCTCATCGAAGCCGTAGTCGTTGCTGATCGCGGTGACCGCCGACGAGTCGACGGTCAGGGCGATCGCGGACAGCGGCATCCGGTCGTCGCGCAGCTTGCCGACCAGTTCGGCGGCCAGGTGCTGGGCCTCCGCCGCACTGCCGCCGTTGCCGGCGATCAGTAGCCGCCCGCCCCGGCTGAGGTGGCGGGCGAGCTCGGCGCCCCAGTCGGCGAGGCGGGCAGCGATCATCCGGTACGGGCCGATCGCGTCGCCGAGGGCGGTGAGGTGGTGATCGAGAGCATCCATCAGGCGACCGCCTCTCGTGGCAGGGAGATGGTCGCGGCCACGTCGGCGTAGACGCGTGTCAGGCGGGCGGCGACGTGCGGCCACGCGTAGGAGTAGGCGGCCCGGTCGAGCGCGGCAGCGCCGTACGACATCCGCCGCATCTGGTCGCCGAGCAGGCGGCGCAGCGCGGCGCCGAGAGCCAGCGGGTCGCGCGGCGGGACGAGGTCGCCCGTCACCCCGTCGACGACCGTGTCGGTGAGCCCGCCGACCGCGGTGGCCACGACCGGGACACCGCAGGCCATCGCCTCGAGTGGGGTGAGCCCGAACGGCTCGTACCAAGGGGCGGCAGCGAGCACGTCGGCCGAGCGGTACCAGGCCGGCATCTCGTGGGCGGCGACCGCGCCGAGCAGGCGGACCCGACCGGCGACCCCACGGTCCGCGATGAGCCGGCGCAGGCGGGCGGCGTACGGATCGGCGTGCAGCTCGCCGGGCGGCGGGCCGCCGGCCACCACCAGCTCGGCGCCCGGGACGTGCGGGAGAGCCTGGACCAGGTCCTCGATGCCTTTGCGCTCGACCAGCCGGGCCACCGTGAGGATCCGCGCCCGGCCGGCCGAGCGTGGGGCGGCCGGGCCGTCGGGGTGGAACCGGTCGGTGTTGACGCCCGACGGGATCAGCGTCATCCGGCCTCGCCGCACTCCGAGCCGCAGCAGTTCGCGTATCTCGTCCTGGCACTGCACGATCACCCGGTCGACGGTCCGACCGAGTTCCCGCTCGTAGCCGACCCGACGGGCCGGGCTGCTGTCGGCGACGCCCTGGAAGCGGCGCTTGACCGAGCCGAGCGCGTGAAAGGTCTGCACGACCGGCACCTCGCACGCCCGCCCCGCCGTCACCGTGGCGAGGCCGCTCATCCAGAAGTGGGCGTGTGCCACGTCGGGCCGCCATTCGCGCTGCCAGTCCGCGGCCATCCATTCGGCGAACTCCCCCATGTACGGCAGCAGGTCGTCCTTGGGCAGTGTGGCCGGAGGTCCGACCGGCACGTGCACCACGTCGACCCGCTCGCCGAGGGGCACGACCTCGGGCAAGTCCGGGCCGTCCCTACGGGTGTAGACGCGGACCTCGTGCCCGTGCCTGGCCAGCGCGGCGGAGAGCTCGGCCACGTGTGCGTTCTGCCCGCCCGCGTCGATCCCGCCCAGGGCGGCCAGCGGGCTGGCGTGTTCCGAGATCATCGCGATGCGCACATTTCCTCCTCCAGAAGCCGGTCCCAGTCCGCGAGGAACCGGTCCAGGCCGTAGCGGGTGAGGGCGACCTGCCGCGCCCGGGCACCGAGGCGGGCAGCGGCGGACGGCTCGTCGAGCAGCCACCGCGCGGCCTCGACGAGGGTGCCGACGCGGGTGGACAGCACGCCGGCGGCCGACGGCACGGCAGCCACCGCCTCGGTGGTGGCCAGGCCGAGCACCGGCATGCCCATCTGCATCGCCTCGATCAGGCTCAGCCCCAGCGAGGTCCAGCGACACAGATGCAGATACGCTCGCCGGTGCGCGACCAGCTCGTGCATCCGCTGCTGGGGTGGGTCGTCGTAGGCGACGATCCGATCACCGGCCAGGTCGGCGACGCCCATGCCGAAGACGTCCAGCGGCGCCACCGCGGCGAACCGTCCGAACAGGTCGGTGCCGGTGACCCGGCCCCGGCGGACCGGCTCGTTGGTGACGATCGCCAGCCGTTCCAGCTCCCCGGTCCAGCGGGCGGCCGGCTCGACGACGCCGTGCTCGATGACCGTGGTACGGGTCGCGCCGGTGTCCCAGAACAGCTCGTTGAAGTGCGTCACGTGCGCGATGATCAGGTCGTCCCGGTCGGCCATCGGGTGACGGGTGTCCGGCACGCCTCCCTTGGGGGTGTTGTGCTCCACATAGACCACCGGCACGTGCGCGGGAACCAGGTCTAGTTCCTCAGGGCGTTGCACGATCGCCACGTCGACGTCGTGGATGTCCTCGAGACGCTTCTCTTCGACCGTGGACGGCCACTCGAAGGTCTCGGCCCGGCCGCGGCCCCAGGCATCCCGGGCCGCGTTGACCGGAACCAGGTAGCGGTGCTTGCCCTGGACGAACGCGGTCGTCCAGGAACCGTGCACGTGCCAGAGCAGAATGTTCACGCGGTTACCTCTCAGGTGGCCGGCGCGGCACCGGTGGCGAGCCGGACGACGGCGGCGACGACCTCGTCCGGCTCGATCGTGGACAGGCAGGGGTGCCCGGCGACCGGGCAGACGGTGGCGCGGCTGTCCCGGCAGGCGGCGTCGGCCCGGCCGAGGCGGACGGCGGGCACCCGGTACGGGCCCCACTTGCCGTACGCGACCGTCGGGGCGAAAAGGCTGACCACCGGGGTGCCGACCGCCGCGGCCAGGTGCGCCGGCCCAGTGTTGCCGACCACCACGCAGGACGCCCCGGTCAGGATGCGGGCGAGTCCGGTCAGGTCGGTGGGCGCGGCGTACGTCCCCGCGGCGCCGGCGACGAAGGCGGCCAGCTGGCGCTCGCCCGGGCCGCCGGTCAACATGACCCGGTGCCCCGCCGCGGTCAGCGCGACAACGGCGCGGCGCAGCAGGTCGGGCGGGCAGGATCGGGTCTCGACGCTGGCGCCCGGGTGGACCACGACGTACGCCCCCGGGCCGGGTTGCGCCGGGACCGTGACCCGCAGGCGGCCGTCGTCGCCCGGCGGCAGCCCGAAGCCGGCGGCCGCGGCGACGCTGCGGGCCCGCTCGGGCTCCGGCAGGTCCTCCGGTACGCGATGGCGCACGTCCAGCAGGGAGCCCGGGTGGTCCTCGCTGATCGCGGTGATCCGTTCGACACCGGCCAGCCGCAGGATCAGCGCGAGCGGAAGGGCGGACTGGTGGAACGAAGTGAAGACGACCGCCTCGTCCGCGCCGGTACGCCGGATCCGCTCAGCGAGCGCGGCCATGCCGGCCGGTTCGACCGGGCCGGGCTCCGGGTCGATCCAGGGCAGCCGCCACTCCACGATCTCGTCGACGCCCGGCAGCAGCTCGGCGGCGGCCCGGCCGCGTGGCCCGCAGAGCAGCACGACCCGCTCGGCGCCGTGCGCGACGGCCCGGATCGCCGGGCCGGTGACCAGCACGTCACCGGCCGAGTCCGAGCGCACGACCAGCACCGTCCGCGCCGGGCGGGCCCGGGCCACCGCCTGCGTCAGCTCCTGCCGGCGCAGGATCAGCTCGGCCGCGCCAGCCACGTCGCGAGCCACCGCGGGTGCGGCGGCGACCTCGCCGGGAAGCGTCATGGGCGTGGGGACCAGCACGCCGGCGGCGCCGGCGGCCAGCGCCGCGGTCATGTCGTGGCCAATGTCGCCGATCACCACACAGCGGTGGCCGGCGACGCCCAGCTCGGCCGCCGCCGCCTCGACCAGCCCCGGCTCCGGCTTGCGGCAACGGCACCCGGCGGTGTCGTCGTGCGGGCAGATCTGCCAGGTGTCGAACGGCCCCAGCAGCTGTTCGACCCGGCGGTTCACCGCGGCCAGCTGGTCGTCGGTGAACCGGCCGCGGGCCAGCCCGGACTGGTTGGTGACCACACCGAGCCGCAGGCCGGCCCGCCGCAGCCGATCGAGCGCCGCCCGGACGCCCGGCATCGGCTCGACCTGGTCCGGGTCGCCGTTGTACGGCACGTCGACGATCAACGTGCCGTCCCGGTCGAACAGCACGGCGTCGAACAGACGGCTCATCGCGCGGTTCTCGCCGGCCGAGTCGCGGGCCGGACGGTCCCCCCGACCGCCGACCCGCTTCCCCCCACCGCCCGGTGGCCCCGCCAGCCGGGCGCTTTCTTTCCGGCTGGGCGGTCGCCGTCGCCGGGCGCTGCCACCTCGGCTCGGCGACGGCGACCAGCCAGACGCATCTCCTTCGGGTGGGCGGTTCCGATCGCCGTGCGCCCCGAACTCGGCGCGGCGGCCACCGGCCGGGCGTCGCGCCAGCGCCACCAGCCACGCAGCCAGTGGGCGACCGCGAAGGGCGGGATGGCGACGCTGGTCGCGAGCATCGTGGCGACCTCGCGGCCCTCCCGCGGGCCCGGGAGGATCCGGGCAGCCGCGAACTCGGTTGTTCCGACGGCCCACACTGCGGCTGCCGCTCCTGCGGCCACCGTCCAGGCGGGGCGTCGGGAGCGGACCACGATGAGGCCGAGCGCGGCCGCGGTCAGACCGGCTGCGGTGGTGGCGGTGTGCCGGCCGCGGCGACCGGGCGGAATCTCGAGGTGCTCTCGCCAGCGCGGTCCGTAGAGGCGGCGCAGCAGCGCATCATCGGCGTTGCCACGCTGGCTGCGCAGGCTGACCCACGGCGACTCGGGCCGCACGGGATGTACGGTGGTGCGTCGCCCGCGGCGCAGAGACCAGCCTTCCCGGCGTACCCGGTAGGCGAGCTCAGCGTCCTCCCGGAATGCCCGCGGGAAGCGCTCGTCGAAGCCGCCGGCGCACGCCAGCGCGGCGCGGCGGTAAGCCATGTCGGCGGTGATCCAATCGCTGTCGGCCAGGCCGGCGGTGACCCGCTCCCAGTCGGTGGGCGCCCGGTCGGCCGGTTGCGGCACCCGCAGCACGCCCTGTACGCCGCCGACCTGATCGCCAGCCGCGCCCAGATCGGCCGCCAGCCGCTGCGGCCAGTCCGGGTCGGGCAGCACATCGTCGTC
>JAVHVY010000446.1:0-3026 GCA_032160305.1 Actinoplanes sp. | reverse complement strand
CATCGCCCACGGGTGGTCCCGGACGGCTGGGCGGCGACCCCCTCGGCCGGTTTGACCCGCCGGTTGCCGCGCCCGTACCGTATGTCGGTCGGGCCGCTGCGACGGCCGCCGTCGCCTGTCCACACTCGCCCGCCCTCGCCGCGCGCGTGGACCTCCGAGGGCGGCCGACCGTGACGTCCAGCCCGGCACCCATGCTGCGAGATGCGCCGTCATCTCCGCCACCGTCTTCGACTGTCGTCCGGGAGCCCTCGAGTGAGCAAGCGCACCTTCCAGCCGAACAACCGTCGGCGGGCAAAGACCCACGGGTTCCGGTTGCGGATGCGTACCCGCGCCGGCCGCGCCATTCTCGCCGCGCGGCGGACCAAGGGTCGCTCGCGGCTCTCGGCCTGACCGGCGTGCTCCCGTCCGCAGCACGGTTGCGGCGCAGGGACGAGTTCGTGGCCACCTTGCGGGCGGGCCGACGCCGGACTGGTGGGCTGCGCCCCGGCCTCGTCGTCGCTCACGTCGCGATGGCGCCCGTCGACGCCCCCCAGGGGCTCGAGACTCGCGCCGGTCTGGTGGTCTCCCGGGCCGTGGGTGGCGCGGTGGTCCGCAACACGGTGAAACGGCGGCTGCGCCACCTGCTGGCGAACCGGGTGCCGGCGTTGCCGGCCGGCTCGCGGGTCGTCGTACGCGCCCTTCCCGCGGCCGCGGCCGCAACGTCCGCGCAGCTCGGCGCCGCGCTCGACGACGCCCTGCGCCTCACCCCGGGCGAGGCCCGATGAGGCGGCTCGTGCTGCTGCCGATCCTCGCCTACCAGCGGCTGGTGTCGCCGCTGCTCGGCCCGCGCTGCCGGTTCTACCCGTCCTGCTCGTCGTACGCGGTCGAGGCGATCACGGTGCACGGCGTGGCGAAGGGCAGCTACCTGGCGCTGCGGCGGCTGCTGCGCTGCCACCCGTGGAACCCGGGCGGGGTGGACCCCGTTCCTCCCAGAGACCACGGTTCGGCCGTCTCCAGCCCGACCGCTTCATCCCCGCAGGGAGTCGGACTGTGATGATCCTCGGGCCGCTGTACTCCGCGGTCACGTTCGTGATGATTTCGTTCCACACCTTGTTCAAGTCCGTGGGGGTCAACCCGGCCAGCGGTCTTGCCTGGGGCGGGTCGATCGTCGGCCTCGTCGTCGTGATCCGGATCCTGCTCATCCCGCTGTTCGTCAAGCAGATCAAGGCCCAGCGCGGGCTGCAGCTGCTGCAGCCGGAGATCAAGAAGATCCAGGCCAAGTACAAGGGCAAGAGCGACACGGAGTCGCGGCAGAAGCAGTCCCAAGAGATGATGAAGCTCTACAAGGACACCGGCACGAACCCCTTGTCGAGCTGTCTCCCGCTGCTGGCCCAGGCCCCGATCTTCTTCGCCCTGTTCCGGGTCCTCAACGGCATCGGCCACCATCCCCCCAAGGCCGAGGGCTTCCTCAGCCACACCGACGCCCAGCAGGCGGCGGATGCCACGATCCTGGGCGCGCACATCGCGGACAAGTTCCTCGGCGCTCCGGACCTGCGCACTCAGATCATCACCGCGGTGATGATCGTGCTGATGTCGGCGACGACGTTCTTCACCCAGAAGCAACTGATGATGAAGAACATGCCGGCCGGTGCGATGGACAACCCGTTCGCGCAGCAGCAGAAGATCCTGCTGTATGTCTTTCCGCTGGTGTTCATGGTCAGCGGCGTGAACTTCCCGATCGGTGTGCTGCTCTACTGGCTGACCACGAACATCTGGTCGATGTTCCAGCAGTTCTACGTGATCCGCCGGATGCCGGCCCCGGGTTCGGCGGCCGCCGAGAGCCTGGAGCAGCGGCGGGCCGCCAAGGCCTCCGCCAAGCCGGCGCCACCGCCGGCCGAGACCGGCTCGCCCTCGAGCCCCAACGGCAGTACTGCCGCGGACGGCACGCCGTCATCGTCGACGGCGCCCGACGGCCCGACCACCCCCCGCCAGCGGCAGCAGCCTCGCCGGCAGCAGAAGCGGAAGCGGTAGTCGCGGCCGCTGACCGGTCTGCCCGCCGCTTCTCCCCCGATCGCCCGAAGGAGTTTCCTGTGACCGAGTCGAGCCCCGTCGATCAGTCCGACGCGACCGAGACCGCAGCGTCTGCCGAGACCGCGGCGACCGCAGCGACCGCAGCGACCGCCGAGACCGAAGAGACCCCAGAGTCAACGGACGCCGTCCAGCCCGACGAGGCCGAGACCGGTCGGTCGGCGACACCGCCGGCCGCCAGCCTGGAGCGGCAGAGCGAGATCGCGGCCGACTACCTCGAAGAGCTGCTGGACATCGCGGATCTCGACGGGGACATCGACATGGACGTGGAGCGTGACCGCGCTCTCGTCTCGGTCGTCGGCGGTGACCTGGCGCACCTGGTCGGGCCTGAGGGCGCGGTACTCGACGCTCTCCAGGAGCTGACCCGGCTGGCGGTGCACACCCAGACCGGCGAGCGCAGCCGGCTGATGCTCGACATCGGCGGCTACCGGGCCGGCCGGCGCGTGGTGCTCACCGAGCTCGGCGGCACGATGGCCGCGCAGGCCCGCGAGACCGGGCAGCCGGTTCGGCTCGACCCGATGACGCCGTTCGAGCGGAAGATCGTCCACGACGCCGTTGCCGCCGCCGGACTGCGCAGCGAGTCCGAAGGCGAGGAGCCGAACCGTCGCGTCGTCGTTCTGCCCGGGTGACCGCAGCACCGGGGGATCAACCCCGCGGTGATGTTTCACGTGAAACAACGGCGCCTCCCCCGGCCGCAGCCGCCGTCTTCGGCGCGACGTTCGGCCAGGCCCAGGCGTACGCCGAGCTGCTGGCCGGCCCCGGTGTCGAGCGCGGCCTGCTCGGCCCGCGCGAGAGGGCCCGGCTCTGGGACCGGCACCTGCTCAACTGCGCCGTCATCACCGACCTGATCGACCAGCAGGCGAGAGTGATCGACGTGGGGTCCGGAGCCGGCCTGCCCGGTGTCGTCCTCGCGATTCGCCGACCCGACCTGCAGGTCGTGCTCCTCGAGCCGTTGCTGC
>JAVHVY010000420.1:0-9459 GCA_032160305.1 Actinoplanes sp. | reverse complement strand
CGCGGCCGGGCCCCGGCCGCGGCCCGCGAGCACCCGGACGCCGGCCGGGACCGGCAGCGGCTCGGCCCGATCGGGACGGTCGTCCACGATCAGTACCTCGCGGTCCGGCCCGGCGGGCACGCGCTCTAGCAGGGCGGTCAGGCTGGACCGGCCGAGGGTCGGGATCACGACGGTGACCTGCACGCGGTTCACGCGACGAACGCCTTCGCGCGGTGGACCGCGAACGGCCCGATCGCGAGCAGATCGACCGGGGCCGAGCCGAACAGCTCCATCGCCTCCCGCGGCGTGTCGACCATCGGCCGGCCGGCCGTGTTGAGTGAAGTGTTAACCACCACCGGCAGGCCGGTGAGCCCCTCGAACTCGGCCAGTATCGCGGCGACCAAAGGCTCGGTCTCGTCGTGCACGGTCTGCACCCGGGCGGTGCCGTCGACGTGCACGACCGCCGGGATACGGTCCCGCCACTCCGGACGCACCCGGTGCACGAACAGCATGTACGGGCTCGGATAGACGCCGTCGAAGATCTCGGCGAACCGCTGGGCCCGCACCATGGGAGCGATCGGGCGGAACTGCTCGCGGCCCTTGACGTCGTTCATCCGGCGCTGGGTGTCGGCGTCGCCCGGGTGGGCGAGCAGCGACCGGTGGCCCAGCGCGCGTGGGCCGTATTCGCTGCGGCCCTGGTACCAGGCGACGATGCCGTTGCCGGCCAGCACCCGGGCCGCCTCGGCGGCGATCGAGGCCGGCCGCTCGTAAGGCAGCGCCGCCCGGTTGAGTTCGGCCTCGAGTTCCGCGTCGGTCCAGCCCCGGCCCAACGCCGCGGTCGTGAACGGATCGGCCTTTCCGGCGACGGCGAGCGCCGCGCCGAGGGCCGTGCCCGAATCGCCGGCGGCCGGCTGTACCCAGACCCGCTCGAACGGCCCCTCAGCCGCGATCCGGGCGTTGGCCACACAGTTGAGCGCCGTGCCGCCGGCCATCGTCAGCGTCCTCGGGCCGCCGGCCGCCTCGTACGTCCAACGGGCCAGCTCAAGCAACACCTCTTCCAGCCGCGCCTGCACACTGGCGGCCAGATCGGCGTGCTCCTCGGTCATCTCACCATCGGCCGTACGGGCCTTGGTCAGCGCACCCCAGTCGACGCGGTCGACCGTGAACCCGCCGTCGCCGGTCGGGCGCACCAGGTCACGAAGAAGCCCGAGCATCCTCGGTGTCCCGTACGACGCGAGCGCCATCACCTTGTACTCGTCGCTGGAGTGTACGAAGCCCAGATGGCGGGTCAGATCCTCGTAGAGCAGGCCGAGCGAGTGCGGCAACTCCTGCGACCTCAGCACGGTCAGCTCACCGCCGCGGTAGGCGCCGGCCAAGTGGCTGGCGACCTCACCGCGCCCGTCCAGCACCAGCACCGCACTATCCTCGGCCACCGACAGCCCGGCCGAGGCGGCGTGCGCGACGTGATGCGGCACGAACCGCACCTGCTCCGGATCCAGGCCGGGCAGCGCCGCGGCCAGGAACTGCGGAGCCCGCCGGGCATAGTCGACCCGCAGGCGGTCCCACGGGTCGTCCAGTCCCAGCTCCGCGGCATCGCGGCACAGGCCGGGGTCGAAGGAATAGGCGACCGCGTCGAGATCACCCGGGCTGAGCCCGGCCTCGCGCAGACACCAGCCCGCGGACAGCTCGGGCAACTCCCAGGCCGCGAACGGCACCGGCCGCTTGCCGTGCTTACGGCGGCTGAACCGCTCCTCCTCGGCCGCCGCGACGACCCGGCCGTCGATGACAAGCGCAGCGGCCGGATCATGGAAGATCGCATTGATTCCCAGGACACGCATGCCGCGCCCGGTACCCCGCGATCAACCGTCTAATCGCATGATCATCGACTTCTCCGGAAGTTTTTCTGTACGTCCTCGCCTGCACTGATAGGACGGTGCAGCTATCGGTCTGCCGAGTCAACGATCCGGTTCCCCGGCCAGCCGGCACAGGGCCGCCTCGACCGGGGCCGGCAGTCGGCGGCGGTGCCGCAGCGCCCACGGCAGGTGCCGGAGCGCGTCGGCCAGGGCGGCCGGATCGGTGCCGAGCGCGGTCGCGGCGGTGCGTGCGACCACCGCCGGCGGGCGGCGGAGCAGGGCGGTCAACACGCGGTTGCGGGCCTCGATGCGACGCCGGGTCCGTATGTTGCGGCCGGCCGGCTCCGGGAAGTGCCGCACAAGCAGGGACCGGACGTAGGACAACCGCCAGTCGGCTGCGGCCAGGTCCATAGCGAGCAGGGCTTCCTCGCCGTACAGGAAGAGCCGCGGGTGGAATCCGCCGGCCGCGAGAAAGGCGTCGCGCCGCACCACCACCGCGCAGGCGAGAAAGCCCAGGATCGACGGGCCGGCAGCTCCGGGTGGCGTGCCGATCGGGGCAGCCGCCATGGCCGCCGAGATCGGATCGAGGCGCCCAGCCGGACCGACGCGCACTTCGGCTGCCACCAGAGCGGTCCGCGGATGAGCACGCAACAGCGCGGCCGCCCGAGCCAGCGATCCCGGCGCCCAGTACGAGTCGTCGTCGGCGAACGCGACGTACGGTGTCCGCGCCCGCTCGACCCCGACGTTACGGGCGGCCGCCCCGACGTTGACGCCCAGCCGCACCACGTCCGCGCCGGCCAGCCGGATCGGCTCGTCGGAAGCGTTGTCGACGACGATCAGCGCAGCCCGGTGGTGCGGCGCCGTCTCGGCCAGCCGGTCCGGCCGGTTGCGGGTGGCGACGACGATCGTCACGTCATCGGTCTCGGTCGGCGCCGGGTCGGCGCCGTGGCTCTCGGTTCTGGTGATCGACGACATGGTCCGCGCATACCCCTTCGGCAGCCGACCAACCAGGCGGTTCTCCTTCGGCACGACGGCGAGGCCGTCGCTGCGCGATCACCACGCGCATGACACCGGCGTACCCGGCAGGCCGTCATCGGATCGCCGGGTTTCGTTCGCCGATGTAACGGGCATCCACCGCGCTGGACGACCGTGCGGGCCATGGAACACCACCATGATCCCCTTCTCCGACTTCGAGACCAACTGAACGGGATGTCATGACGGATTCGCGCATCGGGGTCGTCATCATCACCCACCAGCGCCGGGCGGAGGCACTCGACGCGGTCGCGCGCCTGACGGCGTTGCCCGAGCAGCCACCGGTCGTGCTGGTCGACAACGGCTCGGCCGACGGCACCGCGGACGCCGTACGCCAAAAGTTTCCGCAGGTAGATGTCCTGGCGCTGACCCGGAACGAGGGAGCGGCCGGCCGCAACCTGGGCGTCGAGCGCCTGCGCACGCCGTATGTGGCGTTCTGCGACGACGACACCTGGTGGGAGCCGGGCAGTCTGACCGACGCCGCCGACGTGTTCGACGCCCATCCGCGCCTGGGCGTCGTCAACGCCCGGATCGTCGTCGAACCGGGTGGCCGGGACGACCCGATCGTCGCCGAGCTGCGTGACTCACCCGTGCCCGGCCCGGATTGGTTGCCCGGGCCGGCGCTGGGCAGCTTCCTGGCAGGCGCGTCTGTGCTGCGGCGGCACGCCTTCGAGGCAGTCGGCGGGTTCAGCTCCCGGCTGTGGCTCGGCGGCGAGGAGGAACTGCTCGCCACCGACCTGCTCAGCGCCGGTTGGGAGCTCTGCTACCTCGATCGGCTGGTCGTGCACCACGCGGCCTCGCCCGCGCGGGACGCCACCCGGCGCCGCCGCGACGGCCTGCGCAACACCCTGTGGTTCACCTGGCTGCGCCGGCCGGTCGCCCCGGCGCTGCGCCGTACCGCCTTCCTGGCCGTCACCGTGCCCCGGGATCGCACCTCGGCGCTGGCCTGGTGGGATGCCGTCCGCGGGCTGCCCTGGGTGCTCGCCCACCGGCGCTGCCGGCCCCGGTCGGTGGAGGAGCGCTTGGCGCCGCTCGACGCCGCTCAGCGGGCTTCAACGGCCCGCCGGTACATCTGAAGGTAGGTCCGCCATCTCATGGCCACGCCGGTCGCCACCCTCCCGGGCCGGTGAACCCGTCGCCGAGGTGCGGAACTACGCGGGCTTGGTGCCGGACACGTCGTACTCGAACAGGGCCCTGTTGCTGTTTCGCTTGCGGATCGTGGTGACCGTGACGGTCTCGAAACCCGCCTCTTTCATCATCGCCGCGTACCACTGCTCTGCCGGCACGGTATGACCGTAGAAGGTGCTGTTGCCCACGATGTACGACGCCTTCCCGCCCGGCTTGACATGGTCCGCCGCCGACCGGAAATGGAGCCACATGTCGTGGAAGTACTTGTGCACGTAGGTCGCCAGCAGGGGACCGTTCTTCCCGCCGTCCGCCCGGATCTTCGCGCAGACGGGCTCCATCGCGTCTTCGATCGGGGTGACTGTTTCGGGCTTCCAAGCATGGAGTTTGGAGGTGGCGGTCCCCCAGGTGCCCCCGATCGCCTTCCAGTCCAGGTCGCCGGCATCGGACGCGATATCCAGGAAGCGCAGCCAATACATGTAGGGGCGCAGCTCGCGAATGTACGACATGCGGTTGACGTACGGCGGTGAGGTGATCAGCAGATCGCAGGGCTCCAGGTCCGCCATCTTCTCCCGGGAGTCCCCCTGGACGATCTTGCCGTTACCGAGGAGGTCGTAGCTCGCGCTCTCGCCGAGGGAAGCGGCCTCCTTCGCGAACGCCGAGAGAGTCTCTCCGGATTCGTCGATCGAGAAGAGCGGTGGTGTCGCCGGGGAGTCCTTGAAGGACATCGACTGGTGATTGAAGGCAGCGTTGGAGCGGGCGATCAGAGTGCGGCAGAGGGCGATGTCGAGCAGGTTCCGATGCTCCGGCTCCGTCGCCACGGAATCGATCGCCGTCCGGATCGCACAGAGCGCGCGCAGATTGCCCGCAGACCACCAGCGCTCGATGTTGTGCAGGCTCGGCTGCCACAGGTCATATTCCGGAAGGAGTGACTTCGCCTGCGCCGACACGTCTAGGGCAACGGTGCTCAGGGCGTCTCGAATATCCGGCGGGTAGTGGCTCGTCTTCACTGTTCCGAGCCAGATCAGGAACGGATTGACGTCCACGCTCTGGCCGAAATGGCCTAATTCCGCGGCGGCCAGTGGGGTCGTTCCCGTGCCGGAGAAGGGATCCGTGACCACGGCGCGCCCGGACAGGTCGCCGATTCTTTCCCGGACCAGCCGGACGCCGTACGCGGGCGTCAGCCTCAGCCACCCGTGTCGGCCGGCACCCATATTGGCGCGGAAGGTGAGATGCTCGTTTCGCCGGTGCAGGTCCCGCTGATCCGCGTTACTCACTTCCCCTCCAGGTGGGCCTGGCCTTCGCCAGTCATCGACCGGTCGACGATGTCCACCAACCGGACGGGCCTGATTGAGCTCAGACAAGGGCTCCGATCGTACGATCAAGGGGTCTGGTTGACGCGGCAGAGGAGTGCGTTGTGTATTTGATGATCTCGAAGTATCTCAAGCCGCTCGATGAGGTCGACGCCGCGCGGGCCGATCACATCAGCTTCCTGCGCGGGCTCGAGGATCGTGGCCTGGTCGTCTCCGCCGGCCGGCAGGATCCGGCGACCGGGGGCGTGATCATCTTCGATGTGGACACCGAAGCCGAGGCCGTCTCCCTGCTCGCCGATGACCCCTATGTCCGGCGTGGGCTCGTCGCCTACGAGTCGATCGGCTGGAAGCCCACCATCGGCGTGCTGGCGGACTGGAAGCGGCCGGTCTAGCGACGGTCGAGGGAATGCCCCGCGCCTGCGCCACCAGGGGATCGATGTAGGAATCCGGCCACCTGGGGAGCCGCCACTACGGTGGGTGATGGCTCGATGAGCAGATCGCCCCATTTCGGTCGGCGGCACTGATCACCGAGAGGCCGCGCCACCATTCCGGACGGTCACTGGCGACGAAATCACTGGCTGGGTCGGGTCTGTCCACCGGAAACCGTCGTGGAAGCCGTCGCGCAGCGCGGAAGCCACGGCCCCATCCTGTCATCGGCGGGCTGGTCCGCCGGAGCCGACCGGTTCGCCCGTTCTGCCGGGTGGCCAGAACCCGCTCAGACTAGGGGTCAACTTGATGCAGCAGCCCGCGTCCATCGGGCATGCTGATGGCGGAACCATGCCTATTCTCCCGGCGGGCCGTCGCTCGCTCAGCCCCGGATCCCGCGCCGGCCTCGGCGCGGCCCTCGTGCTGCTCGCCGCGGTCTCGGCCCTGGAGTTCTCCGGCGGCAGGCAGGCCAACTACGTCGGACTGCTCGCCGCGGTGCCGTTCCTCGCCGCCGTGTTCGCCTACTGGCCGGCCGTTCTGGTCGCCGGAGTGCTCGCCACCGTGGCCGGCCTGGCGTTCGCCACCGCGGACGGCAACCTCGGCGTGGTCGGCGCGGTCAACGTGCTGGGCGTCATGCTGGCCACCGGCATCGCCGCCGCGGTGGCCACGATCCGGCAGCGGCAGAACGACCGGATCGCCGAGTTGCTGCGGCTCGCGGCCGTCGCCCAGCAGGCGGTACTGCGCCCGATCGGGCCGCAGGTCGGCTCGCTGGCGGTGGCCGGCCGGTACATCTCGGCCTCGGCGGCGGCGGACATCGGCGGCGACCTCTACGAGGCGCTGGACACGCCGTACGGGGTGCGGATCATCATCGGGGACGTGCGCGGCAAGGGCCTGGACGCGGTCCGGCTGGCGAGCATCGTCCTGGGGTCGTACCGGCACGTCGCGTACGAGCGGGCTGATCTGCGGGCGATCGTGGCGGATCTGGACCGGGCCGTGGCCCGCAGTGTCGGCGACGAGGATTTCGTCACCGCCGCCCTGGTCGAGGAGCGCGGCGGCACCCTGACCATCGTCAACTGTGGACACCCGGCGCCGTTGCTACTGCGCCGGGGCCAGGTCATCACCCTGGAACCACCCGCTCCGGCCCCGCCGCTCGGTTTCATGCCGGTCGCCCAGCCCCGAGTCGAACGGCTGGAACCAGGCGACCGGCTGCTGCTCTTCACCGACGGGCTGGGCGAGGCCCGGCGCGAGGGTGAGTTCTTCCCCACTGCCGATCGGGCCTGGCGGCTGCTCGGGCACGGCACCGTCGGCGACGGGCTGGCCTCGCTGGAGACCGCTCTGGTCGACTGGGTGCACGGGCGGCTCGACGACGACATCGCGCTGGTCCTGCTCGAGTACTCCGGACCGGACGAGGGCCCGTCGGTGGCGGTGCCGAGCTGGGAGGTCGGGGCGGCCGGCAGTTAGCCGGCGGCCTTCACCTCGGCGAGCACATCGTCCTCGACGGCGAGCACATCGTCCTCGACGGCAAGGCCGTCTTCCTCGACGGCGAGGCCGGGAACACCCGTCACGGTGGCCCGGGCACTCACGGTCTCGGGCTGTCGGTGCCGGCCGATGTAGTGGCGTGGCTGATCAGCGTGTCGAGGTTCCGGAATCAGGCTCTTGATCGTGGCGAACATAGTGACCTCCCCGGTCGTACGCCGCCCCCTGGCGGTTCGGCGAGCTGTCTGTGCTAGCCCTGCATTCGGAGCAACGAGTAGCCAGACTCGCCGATACGTCGGTCGCGGCGTGGGAGCTTGCAAATGACCGAACGGATGGGCCGGCGTCCACCCGATCGGGGACGCCTTAGCGGAGCGCGGGCTTCGTCACAGATCGACTGACGGCTTGTCGGGCCTACCGATGGGTAATACAGTGGCTGTTACTGACGGGTAACTCGCGTCCGTGGGGCAGCCGGAAGCCAGCGCCGGGAGAGTAAGGGGCCAAGCACGATGACTCATTACCAGAGCAACCTCCGTGACCTGGAGTTCAACCTCTTCGAGGTGTTCGGGGCGGATCGCGCGTTCGGCCAGGCTCCGTTCGACGAGATCGACGCGGACACTGCCCGCCACGTGCTCGCCGAGGTGAACCGGATGGCCCGCGAGGATCTGGCGGCGAGCTACACCGACGCCGACCGCAATCCGCCGATCTTCGACCCGGCGACCAACACCGCGCCGCTGCCCGAGTCCTTCAAGAAGTCGTATGCGCAGTTCATGGCGTCCGAGTTCTGGCGGCTCGACCTGCCCAGCTCGCTCGGCGGCACGCTCGCCCCGCGCGCCCTGTGGTGGGCCATCGCCGAGCAGATCCTCGGCGCGAACGCCCCCATCTGGATGTACTCGTCGGGCCCCTCCTTCGCGCATGTCGTCCAGGTCGAGGGCACCGAAGAGCAGAAGAAGTGGGCGAGATACTTCGTCGACAAGCAGTGGGGCTCGACGATGGTGCTCACCGAGCCCGACGCGGGTTCCGACGTCGGGGCCGGTCGCACCCGGGCCGTCCCGCAGGCTGACGGTTCGTGGCATATCGAGGGCGTCAAGCGTTTCATCACCTCGGGCGAGCACGACCTGAGCGACAACATCATCCACTACGTGCTGGCCCGCCCGGTCGGCGTCGAGGGTGTTGGCGGGCCGGGCACCAAGGGCCTGTCGCTGTTCATCGTGCCGAAGTACCACTTCGACACCGAGACCGGCGAGCTGGGCGAGCGCAACGGCGTCTACGCGACCAATGTCGAGCACAAGATGGGCCTGAAGGTCTCCAACACCTGCGAGATGACCTTCGGTGACACCGACGTACCGGCCAAGGGCTGGCTGCTCGGCGAGAAGCACCAGGGCATCCGGCAGATGTTCATGATCATTGAGTACGCCCGGATGATGGTGGGCACGAAGGCGATCGCCACCCTGTCGACCGGTTACCTCAACGCGCTGGACTACGCGAAGAACCGCGTCCAGGGCGCCGACCTGGCGCAGAACCTGAACAAGGCCGCCCCCCGCGTCACGATCACCCACCACCCGGACGTACGCCGCTCGCTGATGCTGCAGAAGTCGTACGCGGAGGCCCTGCGGGCGTTGGTGATCTTCACCGCGACCTACCAGGACAAGGTGGCCATCGCCGAGGCGGCCGGGGACACCGAGGCGGCCAGGGTGGCCAGCGGCGTCAACGACCTGCTACTCCCGCTGGTCAAGGGCGTCGGCTCGGAGCGGGCGTACGAGCTGCTCGGGCACGAGTCGCTGCAGATCTTCGGCGGCTCCGGCTTCCTGCAGGACTACCCACTCGAGCAGTACGTCCGGGACGCCAAGATCGACACTTTGTACGAGGGCACCACGGCGATCCAGAGCCTCGACCTGATCTTCCGCAAGATCGTCAAGGATCAGGGCCAGGCGCTGGCCGTGGTGGCGACGATGATGCAGGAGTTCATCGACAGCGAAGCCGGCAACGGCCAGCTCAAGGTCGAACGCGCGTCGCTCGGCAACGCGCTCGGCGAGCTGCAGGGCATCCTCGGCATCGAGATGGGCTGGCTGCAGGCGGTCCAGTCCGGCGAGACCCGGGAACTCTACAAGGTCGGTCTGACCTCGCGCCGGGTGCTGCTCGCCCTGGGCGACGTGCTGCTCTCCTGGCTGCTGCTGCGCCAGGCCGACGTAGCTCTCAAGGCGCTCGGCGGCGACGTCACCCCGGCCGACCAGAAGTTCTACGAGGGCAAGATCGCC
>JAVHVY010000408.1:0-7973 GCA_032160305.1 Actinoplanes sp. | reverse complement strand
CTTGTGCAGCCAGGCCGCGCCGATCGCGGCCAGCCACCCGAGCAGCACCCCGCCGCCGGCCTTGAGTACGACCTGGCCGCCGATCTCCCAGAAGCCGGCCGCCGTGCCGATGAGCGCCCCGGTCGCGACCCGGACCAGGACCAGCGCGGTGGCGTCGTTGAGCAGGCTCTCGCCCTCAAGGATGGTGACCACCCGGCGGGGCAGGCCGATCCGGCGGGCGATCGCGGTCGCCGACACCGCGTCCGGCGGCGCGACGATCGCGCCGAGAGCGAGGCAGGCGGCGTACGGAATCGCCGGGACGAGCAGGTGCACGACCGTGCCGACGGCGAACGCGGTGAGCACGACCAGGCCCACGGCCAGCAGCAGGATCGGGCGCAGCCAGCGCTTGAACGCGGGGATCGAGGTCTGCAGGGCGGCCACGTAGAGCAGCGGGGGCAGGATGCCGATCAGGACCAGTTCGGGCCTGATGTGGATCTCGGGCAGGCCGGGCACGAATGACAGCACGAGGCCGCCGACGAGCAACACCAGCGGTGCGATGAAGCCGAGCCGGCGAGCCAGGGCTGCGCCGACCACGGAAATCGCGACGATCGCGACCATGTCGACGATGCTTTCCATGCCGGAAGCTTAGAGGCGTCGCCACGTCCGGCGGAGTGACGCCACCCACGCCGGACGGGGATGCGCCGGGTTCGCGGATCCTGTCCGCGCGGCGCTCGTGACGGGAGCCCGGTGTTCGTGTTGGATGACCGGGTATTACTGGCGAGCCCCCCTCGCGCCGTTGCCGGAGGTCCCCGATGACTGAACCAGGTGCCGTCTCCGCCGTCCGCGATCTCTACCTGCGGTTACTCGAGGCATGGAACGACCGGGACGCCGTGCTGTACTCGTCGTTGTTCGCCGCTGACGGCACCGCGATCGGCTTCGACGGCTCGCAGATGACCGGCGCCCAGATCCGGATGCAGCTGACGCCGATCTTCACCGATCATCCGACGGCGACCTACGTCGCCAAGATCCGCGAGGTGCGTGAGCTGGGGCCGGGTGCGGCCCTCCTGCGGGCGATCGCCGGCATGGTGCCGCCGGGCCGGCGCGAGCTCAACCCGTCCCTGAACGCCGTGCAGACCATGGTCGCGCAGATGCAGGAGGAGCAGTGGCGCATTGTGCTGTTCCAGAACACGCCGGCGCAGTTCCACGGCCGGTTGGAACTGGTCGAGAAGCAGCGGCTGGAGCTGCAGTCGGTGCTGCTCAGCGGCGGCACGGTCCGCTGAGCGCCCGGCCACCGCGTCAGCGCGTCAGCGGGTCAGCGGGTCAGCGGGTCAGCGGGTCCGGACCGGTCCTGAGCGGTAGACCGTGGCCGCGTGCCTGCCGTCACCGCTGCGGCGGAGCGCGACGGCGTCCACCGAGAAGACGTAGTAGGTGCCGGAGTCCAGGCCGGTGATCGTGGCGCTGACCGGCCCGCAGGGGGTGGCCGGGGTGATCGTCTTGAAGCCGATGTCGCGCTGCTTCCCGCTGTGCAGATCCTGGCTGATCGCGGTCACCCGGAACTGGACGAGGTGGTAACCACCGAGGTTGTACCAGCGCACGGTGGCGCTGGTGACGCCTGGGACGACCGCGAGGGAGCCGATCCGGGAGAAGTCATAGGTCGTGGGTGCGCAGGTCGCACTGGGCGTGACCCGCGGGGTGCTCGCGCCGGTCTGCGGCAGGAAGCCGTAGATGTCCGGCGTGCTGGCGGAAACCCTGGGCGTGCCGGTCGCGGGCGACGGGGCCGGGCTACCCCCGGCGCCCCCGATCCACGGTGCGGCGCTCGGGGCCGGGCTGGCGCTGGCGCTGCCGCCGGCGGGCCCGCCGGCGAGTGTGTCCAGCGCCCCGCAACCGGACAGGAGGTACGGCGCCACCGCCAGGGCGGCCAGGAATCTGCGTCTCACCTGTGACACTTCGGGCGCCGGCGGCGCGAGTTTAGCGACTTCGGCTTCGGTACAACTCTTCTGCCCGGCGGGCGAGATCCCTGGTGGCGCTCGCATTGACCCAGGTCCCGAGGATCACCGCCGCACCCGGAATGATCTTGGCGAACATCCGCTTGGCGGCGCGGAGGCCGGCCATCTGAGCCAGCTTGACGCCGAGGCGCACCATCACCCCGGTCAACGGCTTGCCCCTGGTCATCTCGAAGAGCCGGCTGGCCCGCTCGCGGCCGGCCGCGACCCCGAGCGCCAACCGCGCCGTCTCGGCCACCTTGTGCACCCGTTGCAGGACGAGCAGGTCGGTGGCTCGTTCCGACCCGGTCGGATCGGCGCCGTAGGCGGCCGCGATGTGCAGCACCATCCGCGACTGGGTCCAGGCCAGGACCCCGACGTCGACGACCGCGCCGGGCAGGCCGGTGGCGCCGGAGACGGCGCCGGAGAGCCGGGCGAGGTTGGTGAAGCGCCGGACCGCCAACGCGGCGAGCTGGTCGGTGGTCAGCTCGGGGCGGTCGACCCGGGTGCGTTCGGCCCAGTCGCGGGCCTCCGGACCGAGTCGCCGGACGGCCTCGAGGGCCAGGTGCTCGGGGGCGTACTGCGGGTCGGCGCGCATGCGTTTCCACAGCGTGCCGGGCGGGCCGATGGTCTCGGCCCGGGGGTCGTCGGCCGGGGCGGGCAGGGGTGTCGCGGGCTCGCTCACCAGATCACTCCGAGGGGAAGGGCGAATCTTCCCCCCATTGTGCCGTGCAGATGCACGTGCACGCGAACCCGGTGACCCTGGACCTCTCATCCGCCGCACCGGCTGACCGATATGTTCTCCCGGCCGCTCAGCCCGGCCCAGGTCGCCGAACGCTCCGGCGAGCCGGCGGCGGCGCCGGCCCCAGTGGGAAACGGAAGCGAACGATAAGGCCAATACGGGCCTGCCGGCGGCATAGTGAAGGATCAGACCTCCGCGGAATGAACCGACGCGGATTCGTGTTTCCCCGGCAGGCCTGGTTTCTATCCGGCCGTCGTTTCGAGGAGGTCCGCAGCGTGCTCGACCCACACGGACTCTACGAGTTGGCCGGCGACCTGCCCGCCCTGGACGGACCGGTGCTGATCCAGGCGCTCACCGGCTTCGTCGACGCGGGCAGCGCCATCCAGCTCAGCCGCGAACACCTCCTGGAGCAGTTCGACGGCGAGATCGTCGCCACGTTCGACATCGACCAGCTGCTCGACTACCGGTCTCGGCGGCCGCCGATGATCTTCGTCGAGGACCACTTCGAAAGCTACGAGGACCCGGCCCTGGCCCTGCACCTGCTGCGCGACCGGGCCGGGACGCCGTTCCTGCTGCTCGCCGGTCCGGAGCCGGACCTGCAGTGGGAGCGGTTTATCACAGCGATCACCGGCCTGATCGACCGCTTCGGCGTGAGCAGGACGGTCGGCCTGAACGCGATCCCGATGGCCGTCCCGCACACCCGCCCGGTCAGCCTCACCGTGCACGGCACCGACCAACGGCTGCTCGGCGACCACGAGTCCTGGCTGCAGCGGGTGCAGGTGCCGGCCAGCGTCGGCAATCTGCTCGAACTGCGGCTGGGTCAGTCCGGCCACGAAGCGATGGGCTACGCCGCCCACGTGCCGCACTACCTGTCGCAGACCACCTATCCGGCCGCGGCCGAGCTGCTGCTCGACTCGGTGGCCGCCGGCGCCGGGCTCGTCATCCCGACCCAGGCGCTGCGCGAGGCCGCCGAACTGGTCCGCGAGGAGGTCGACAAGCAGGTCGGCGAGGACGAGCAGGCGACCCGCCTGGTCGCCTCTCTCGAGCAGCAGTACGACGCCTTCCTGCGCGGCCGCCAGGGCAACCTGCTGGCCGGCGCCACCGGCCCACTGCCGACCGCCGAGGAGCTCGGCGCCGAACTGGAACGCTTCCTCGCCGAACAGTCCCGCGACGGCGAGTAACCGGCGCGAGCTACCGGCGCTGACGGGCGGCGGGAAGATTCCAGCCGACACCGGCTTGGCCAGTCGGAGTATTCCGGACCCGGACCCCGGTGTACGTGGGCGACACCATGGACTGTGGCGACTGCAAGCGCTGCCTGGCCGCCGCCCGAGCCTCAGCGCGCTACGTCGGCCGTCTCGCCGTTGCCGTTCTCGGCTACCTGACGTAGAACGCTCTGCTCGGCCCGCGGATCGAGGATGAGCACGATGCCGCCTCGGTCGCTCGTGACCGAATCAACGTCGATCAGGATTCCGTTGACGCTGACGGTCACCGTGTCGTTGTCGTGTTGACTCAGATTCGTGATGAGATAATTTCGCAGCATCGTAGGCACTCACTTTCCGGTTGTCGTACGGGATTTCTGTCGTTGCGCGTTCATTACGGAACCATTCAACCGGTGTCGGCTGTGTCGCTTCCGTCATCGGTTGCCGCTTTGGCAAGCTCACCCGGAAGTAGCGATAGAAGACTGTTACGGCAGGCTCCCTATGCGCGCACGGGCTGGTGACGCGGCAGGAGACGCACAAGCCGTTGCGGTCGGCCGCGTGGTCGTTCAGCGTCCCTTGTGCCTGCGCGATGAGTCGGAGGATTCCCACCGTGGGCACGGCATCGCTTGTGTAGGTCGTGCCTGCCATGTCAGATTCCGTCCCTTGTCGGCGCTGCCCAGACGAGCGCGAGCGTTCCTAGGTCCATCAGCCGCAACGTCCGCAGAGCGGCTTCCGGTGAGGGGTGCTCGAAGATTTGGCGGATGCGCGTATCGGGCACCTGTAGGCGCATGAGGGTGCCGTCTCCGAAGTCCTGTCCCCACGCCACGACGACGCGCGGCCGCCCCCAACGGCGTGCGACAATGGCGAACTGACGCGGCGCGGCCGTGAGGTCGGCTAGCACGGTGTGACCTCCGGTGTTTAGCGTTTGCGTGGCACACACAGCATCAGTCCACGTTCACCCGTGCGGAAGGCTGTAGGTGTCTCCAAGCCGCTCCAAGCTGAGGACGTAACTAGCGCATGACCGAGCTGGGCCTGACACTGAGGCGAGCCCGCGTGGAGGCGGGCTTGTCGTTGTCTGGGATGGCGAAGCGCACCGGCTACAGCCGGGGTTACCTAGGCAATGTGGAGACCGGCGAGCGGCAGGTAACCCCCGACCTCATCCGGGCATACGAACGGGTGTTAGGGGACAGCGTGAAGCGTCGGCAGCTAATGATCGGAAGTCTCGGCGTGCTCGCTGCTGGCGCGTCTCAGGACGTGGCCGTGAGCATCGCTCACGATATCGCCAGCGAGCGGAGCGGCCTGCTGACGGAGGCTCAGACCTCGCACGCGACCGACCGCGCGATAGCGTCTCTGGTCGCGCGGGACGCGCCGTGTCTGGCCTCGCTCACGAAGTGGTCGCTGTCCGGCAGTTCAGTCCTACGGGTGAATGCTGCCGGAATCCTTGCCAAGATCAGATCACCCCTTGTGGACAACGAAGCGATAGCCGCCCTGCGGGCCGATGGGGACGTGCGGGAGCTGTACCTAACCGCTGTGCTGTCCAGAGTCCTCACGGTGCCGTGGGACACGGCGCATAGCCTCGCCGCGAGCGGGAGAGGTCTGCCGGACAGCGGGCAGGTAGAGACGCTGGTCGGGGAGCTGGGCAACCCGCACGACTCCGGCGCTCGCTGGTGTTCAGCCGTGATGCTCTACCGCACACGGGCTGACGATCCGGCCACGGTGACAACCGCTCTCATCGGAGCGCTCAAGACGGAATCGGCCCGCGAAAACGTCCGTGCCATCGGGTCGGCGCTGACGGGCGTGGATCCACTCACGATCTAGGAGTCCCCTTGCACTTGGTGACAGTCGAAAAAGATCAGGAAGTATTGGAGACGCTGAACGCGGCCGTAACCGAGCTGGGCATCCGCGACGGATCGATAACCCTGATCGGCGCGGTTCAGGAGAGCACCGTCTCCGTGATGCTGAAAGACAATCCGCTGGACGACCGGCTCAGGAGCTATGACCAGCCTTTCGAGCTCACCGGCACCGGTGAGATTGTGGACGGAAAGGTTCATGTCCACGTTGCATTGGCGGGTGAAGATGTGACAGCGGCAGGACATTTACACAGCGCTATTGTTCGTGATTTCTTTGTCCGCGCTTATATTACGCCGCTGGAATGATTGGATCCTCGATGGACAACGAATGCAATTCGAGGTGAATCGAGCGTAATCAAATGCAGATCGAATCAAGCGAGCCGGGACCAGCCTCGACGTTTCAGCCGGTGGCCGGGATCAGCCAGTTCAGGACTGTCGGGATCTCTCGGTCCCAGTAGGCCCACTCGTGGGCGCCCGGACCGAAATCGGCGTCCAGCGCGATTCCATGCTCGGTGCAGGCGGCGACGAACCGTTCGTTCTGGGCGCGCAGGTGGTCCTCGGTGCCGCAGCGCAGCATCAGCTCCGGCAGCTCGGCCGGGTCGGCGGCGCCGAGCAGGTGTAGCAGGTCGTCGCCTGTACCGGCCACCGGGCGGTCCGCGAAGACCCGTTCGACCAGCTCACGCATGTGCGGGCGCAGGTCCCACCAGTAGCTGTAGGCCAGGTCGAGGGCCCCGGAAAGGGTGGCCGCCTTGGCGAAACGCTCGGGCCGGCGCAGCGCCCACTTGATCGCCCCGTAGCCGCCCATGGACAGGCCGGCGACGAAGGTGTCCCGGCGCAGCGCCGACACCCGGAAGAGCCGATCGACCACCGTGGGCAGCTCCTCGGAGAGGAACGTCCAGAACCTCAGGCCGTGCCGCTCGTCGGCGTAGAAGCTGCGATGCACCTGCGGCATGACCACAGCCAGGCCCCGGGCGGCCGCGTAGCGCTCGATGGACGTGTTGCGGGTCCAGGCGGTGTGATCGTCGGTCAGGCCGTGCAGGAGGTAGAGAACCGGCGGCGGCCCGGCGGCGGGCTCCTGCGGCAGCAGAACGGTCATCGACGTGCCGAGCTCAAGCACCTCGCTGAAGAAGTCGCACCGGATCAACGCCATCACCCCAGTCTCGACGATGCACGGCAACGCCGCCGGACCGGGTCGCCCGCCGGCAACTACTCCGTGCCGCGGCAGTGAGCGTGCGGCCGGCAACGGCGACCGCCGGTCCCGGCGCTCCCGAGGTTGGCTGAAGGTTGAGGAACCCGCAACCGATTGCAAGCTGGCAGTTGGAAGAGCGACCAGCCGTCCACCGGCTGGAAGCCGAGCATTGCGTTGACCGCCCGCATGTGCGTGTTCTCCTCGGCGTTCACGCCTCGATGACGTGGCGCCACGATCCACCAGGTGCGTCGGATCGACACGACTTGACGAGCAGCCACATGGAAAGTACTTTCCATGAAGAAAGTTCGTTTGCCGACCGAGGAGTTGAAGATGACTGACGATCGCGGCGGTACCCAGGACCCGGCCGACGCTCTGGCCGAGATCGACACTCGGCGCAGACAGGCGGTCGCAATGTCCGATCCGCTACCAGTATGGGCCGTGCTCGCGACCATGGTCTTCGTCGCGTCGATGTTCGCGTTGCGGGACCTTCCCGCGAAGCGCCTCATCGTGCCGCTCGGCTACGCGATCGCCGTCCTGCCGCTGGCGGTCGCAATACTGCGTTGGCGGTTTCGCCGCGCCACCCTACATCCGTCGCTGAGACGGCTTGGCTGGTGGATTCCCTGCCTCGTCCTGGTGATCGCGGTGGCGGCGGTTTCCTTGCTGCCCCCTTACGTGGCCGGGCTCGGCGTCCGTCATCCCGCCACGGTGACGGGCGTCGTCGTCGCGTGTGTCGTCGGACCGTTGATATTGCTTGCCGACCGGCTTCAGCGGCGCTACATCATCAAGCACATGGTGCGCCAGTGACGGCAAATCTCCCGCCGTTGGACCCGGTGATCAACACCTCTACCAGGCTCTCCATCATTGCTCTACTCGCACCCACCGAGAACATGGAATTCTCCGCTGTACGTGACGCCGCCGGGCTCAGCGACTCCACGCTATCCAAACAAGCCAGTGCCCTGGAAGCGGCCGGCTACATCCTCATCCTCAAGGGCCACGTGGGCAAACGACCGCGCACCTGGCTCCAGCTGACGC
>JAVHVY010000405.1:0-7599 GCA_032160305.1 Actinoplanes sp. | reverse complement strand
GCTCTGGAAATGACGGGCGCGACGAAGACGCCGTGTCCGGTGACGATCTTGAACGGCAACGCGTCCGCGCCCCGCTGCTTCCTGCCACTGATCAGCAGAGCCTCGTTGGGGGCGGGCACCCGGTAACCGAACATCTCAGAACCCTTCTGCAGAGAGCCAGGGCTCGACGTCCACTTGGCGAGCCCCGCGACTGTTGATGACTAGCACCTGCGCGCCGGTCGGGATGGCCGTCGCCGCGTATGCCAGGTAATAGTGCGCCAGGCCATCAACGACGATGCGCACCTCCCCCGCCAGTTCACCGCCACGCACGCCGTGCACCAGCCGGCCGACCCGGCCGACCAGTTCCTCAGCCATTGAGGTACGCCAGAACAGCCAGCACCCGCCGGTTGTCGTCGTCCGACGGTGGCATTCCGAGCTTGGTGAAAATGTTGTTGATGTGCTTGCTCACAGCCTTCTCGGTGACGAAGAGTTTCGCCGCGACGGCCGCGTTGGACCGGCCCTCGGCCATCTCGCCGAGCACCTCGCGCTCCCGGGCGGTCAGCACCGCCAGCGGCTCGCGGCGGGCCAGCAGTTGCGACACGACTTCCGGGTCCATCGCCGTTCCGCCCGCCGCGACCCGGCGGACGTGCTCGACGAACTGGCCGACGTTGGACACCCGGTCCTTGAGCAGATAGCCGACCCCGCCGGCCCGGTCGGAGAGCAACTCCCGGGCGTAGAGCGGCTCGACGTGCTGGGAGAGCACCAGGATGGGCAGGCCGGGCACCACGGTCCGGGCCGCGATCGCCGCCTGCAGCCCCTCGTCGGTGAAGGTCGGCGGCAGCCGCACGTCCACGACCGCGACGTCCGGCCGGTGCCTGAGCAGGGCGGGCAGCAGCGCCGGGCCGTTGTCCACGGCCTCGACGACGTCGAAGTCGAACGCCTCCAGCAGCCGGGTCAGGCCGTCCCGGAGGAGGGCGAGATCCTCGGCGATGACAACGCGCACGGCAGCTCCATGGTCACGACGGTCGGTCCGCCCGGTGGGCTGGACAGCGCCATCGTGCCATCGAAGGCGGCGAGGCGTCGTTCGATCCCCCGCAGGCCGGTTCCACCGACCGGTTCCGCACCGCCGTGCCCGTCGTCGCCGACGGTCGCGCGCAGGACACCGTCGGTCCTGTGCAACAGCACCCAGCCGTGTTGCGCGCCGCTGTGCCGGCACATGTTGGCCAGAGCCTCCGCCACCGCGAAGTAGACCGCCGACTCGACGGGCGTGTCGAGCCGGCCGGGCAGGTCGGACTCGACGGTGGTCGGGATCGGCAGGCTGAGGGCGAGCGCGCGGACCGCTCCGTCGAGGCCGCGTTCGGCCAGCACCGGCGGGTGGATGCCGCGGACCAGCTGGCGCAGCTCGACGAGGGCGGCCGAGCTGGCCTCGCGGGCCTCGGTGAGCAGCTTGCGGGCCCGCGCCGGGTCGCGTTCGACCATCTCCTCGGCCAGCCCGATGGTCATGCCGAGCGAGACCAGCCGGGCCTGGGCGCCGTCGTGCAGATCACGTTCGATCCGGCGCAGTTCGGCGGCCTGCGCGTCGACCGTGTCGGCCCGCGTCGCGGTCAGCTGGGAGACCCGTAGCCGCAGGTCGGCGGCCCGGGTCGGGGCCAGGAAGAGTCGGGCGAAGAGGGCGTCGACCCGGCGCAGCGCGGGCGCGCTGGCCAGTCCGAAGATCAGGATCACCGCGCCCTGTGGCAGGGACAGCCACCCTTCGTCCAGATTCCTGATCGGCCAGAAGACGCCGTAGCCGAACCAGACGTGGCCGAGGTGCAGCCACAGCGGCACCAGCAGGATGCCGAGGACGCCGTACAGCGGGATCAGCACGGACAGCAGCGCGAGGGCCAGACCGATCAGCGCGCCGGGGATCAGCCAGGCGAAGTCGCGCCAGGAGGCCGGATCGGTCATGATCCAACGCCAGCGCCGCCAGCCGATCAGCCCGGCCCGCTGCGGCACCGGTCGGTACGGCCGGGCGATCAGCACCCCGGCCCGGGCGGCCAGCCGGCGCTCCAGGTCGGCACGCCAGCGGACCACGGCGGTCAACACCGGCAGGAGCCCGGGCACGACCATCAGGGCGAGTCCCGCGATCCACAGCACGAGGATCGGGATGTTGAGCAGGGCCAGCCCGGCGGCGAAAACCGCTCCGGCGACGGCGCGCAGGCCCGACCCGACCCAGCCCCCCGTCTCCATACCACCATCGTGGCGAGCACCACTCACCAATGCACTGGTGCTAGCACTACATCAGTTCGTTGGCCAGGCATGTGGAGAACATCACCAGAGTCCAGCCCGGCGGCACGGCCCAGCCCGGCGGAGCCCTGGGTGGCGGCGGCGGGCGCGGCGGGGCGGGCGCCGGCGCACAGATCGAGGCGTGGGTGACCGCCACCTTCACCGCCACCACGGTCGGCAGCAGCACCGTCTACGACCTCTCTACCTCCTGACCGCGGCGCCGGTCCGGCCCGGTTCCCAACCGCTGGGAACCGGGCCGGGCCGGAGCCGCGGTCGTGCCCGGATCGCTGATCGCGCTACGATGGGCGACCTGGTCGAGGGGCGCTGCGACGGGCCTGAGCCCGCCACGCTCGGCCTTGCTTCGTGAGTCAAGGGCGCCTCCGACATCGACGGAGGTGGTCCCTATGCAGGCAACTCGGGCATCGGCGCAGACGCGACTGCGGCAGCTCATGGCCGAGCGCATCGTGGTGCTCGACGGCGCGTGGGGCACCATGCTGCAGGGCGCCGAGCTGGACCCGCAGGACTTCCGGGGCGACGTCATCCGCGACCACCCCAAGGACGTCACCGGCGACCCCGACCTGCTCAACCTGACCCGTCCCGACCTGATCCTCGACGTGCACCGGCAGTATCTGGCCGCCGGCGCCGACATCACGACTACGAACACCTTCACCGCTACCAGCATCGGCCAGGCCGACTACGGTCTCGAAGCCCTGGTCCGCGAGATGAACGTGCGTGGCGCCCAGCTGGCCCGGCAGGCGGCCGACGAGGCGGGCGGCAGGTTCGTCGCCGGCTCGGTCGGCCCGCTGAACGTGACGCTGTCACTGTCGCCCCGGGTGGACGATCCGGCCTATCGCGCCGTCACCTTCGACCAGGTCAAAGCGGCGTACGCGGAGCAGATCTCGGCCCTGGTCGAGGGCGGCGTCGACCTGCTCCTGATCGAGACGATCTTCGACACCCTGAACGCGAAGGCGGCCATCGCCGCGGCCCGCGAGGTCGCCCCCGACCTGCCACTGTGGATCTCGGTGGCCATCGTCGACCTGAGCGGCCGCACCCTCTCCGGCCAGACCGTCGAAGCGTTCTGGCGCTCGATCGAGCGGGCCGAGCCGCTGGTCGTCGGCGTGAACTGCTCGCTGGGCGCCACCGAGATGCGCCCGCACGTGGCCGACCTGGCAAAGCTCGCGGACACGTACGTGGCCTGCCACCCGAACGCGGGCCTGCCGAACGCCTTCGGGGGCTACGACGAGACGCCCGAGGAGACCGCGGGGCTGATCGGCGAGTTCGCCGCGGCGGGCATGGTCAACGTGGTCGGTGGCTGCTGCGGCACCTCCCCCGCGCACATCGCCAAGATCGCCGCGGCGGTCAAGGATGCGGCCCCCCGAAAGATCGACCCGCCCGCGCCGACCACCCGGTTCAGCGGCCTGGAGCCGTTCGAGATCGGGCCGGACACCGGTTTCGTGATGATCGGCGAGCGCACCAACGTCACCGGTTCGGCGAAGTTCCGCCGGCTGGTCGAGGCGGACAACTACGGCGCGGCCGTGGACGTGGCGCTGGAGCAGGTCCGCGGCGGCGCCAACCTGCTGGACGTGAACATGGACGCCGACCTGCTCGACAGCGAGCAGGCGATGACCACGTTCCTCAACCTGATCGCGACCGAGCCCGAGGTGGCCCGGATCCCGGTGATGATCGACAGTTCGAAGTGGACGGTCCTCGAAGCCGGCCTCAAGTGCGTGCAGGGCAAGGGCGTGGTCAACTCGATCAGCCTGAAGGAGGGCGAGGAACCCTTCCTGGCCCAGGCCCGCAAGATCAAGGACTACGGCGCCGGCGTGGTCGTGATGGCCTTCGACGAGCAGGGCCAGGCCGACACCGCCGAGCGCAAGGTTTCGATCTGCGGCCGCGCGTACGACCTGCTCGTCACGAAGGCGGGCTTCGCCCCGGACGACATCATCTTCGACCCGAACGTGCTGGCCGTCGCGACCGGCATCGCCGAGCACAACGGCTACGCCAAGGCGTTCATCGAGGCGCTGCCGCTGATCAAGCAGCGCTGCCCCGGCGCCCGGACCAGCGGTGGCATCTCCAACCTGTCGTTCTCGTTCCGCGGCAACGACGTGGTCCGCGAGGCGATGCACTCGGCCTTCCTGTTCTACGCGGTCAGGGCCGGCCTGGACCTGGGCATCGTCAACGCCGGTCAGCTCGCCGTCTACCAGGACATCCCGGCCGACCTGCTGGAGCTGGTCGAGGACGTGATCTTCGACCGCCGCCAGGACGCCACCGACCGGCTGGTCACCTTCGCCTCCACGGTCACCGGCTCGGCCACCAAGCGCACCGTCGACCTGTCCTGGCGGGAGAACACGGTCCAGGAGCGCCTGTCGTACGCGCTGGTGCACGGCATCGTGGACTTCATCGAGGCCGACACCGAGGAGGCCCGCACCCAGTACACCCGGCCGCTCGAAGTGATCGAGGGCCCGCTGATGGACGGCATGAAGGTCGTCGGCGATCTCTTCGGCTCCGGCAAGATGTTCCTGCCCCAGGTGGTCAAGAGCGCCCGGGTGATGAAGCGCTCGGTCGGCTACCTTGAGCCGTACATGGCGGCGGAGAAGGAGCAGGCCCGCCTGGAGGGCCGGATCGACCCGGGCCGTGGCCAGGGCAAGGTCGTGCTGGCGACGGTCAAGGGCGACGTGCACGACATCGGCAAGAACATCGTCGGAGTCGTCCTGGGCTGCAACAACTACGAGGTGATCGACCTCGGCGTCATGGTCCCGGCGGCGAAGATCCTGGACACCGCGCTGGCCGAGGGCGCCGACGCGGTCGGCCTCTCCGGCCTGATCACCCCGTCGCTGGACGAGATGGTCGCGGTCGGCGCCGAGATGCAGCGTCGCGGGCTGAAGCTGCCGCTGCTGATCGGCGGCGCCACCACCTCACGCCAGCACACGGCCGTGCGGATCGCCCCGGCGTACGCCGGATCGGTCGTGCACGTCCTGGACGCCTCCCGGGTCGTCGGCGTGGTCTCCGACCTGCTCGACCAGGGCCGGGCCGACACGTTGGACACCGCCAACCGGATCGACCAGGAACGGCTGCGTGAGGCGTACGCCAACCGGCGCGCCCAGCCGATGCTCACCCTGGCCGAGGCCCGCGCCAACCGCGAGGAGGTCGACTTCACCGAGCTGCCGACGCCGGCTTTCACCGGGGTCCGGACGGTCGAGCCGACGATCGCCGAGCTGCGCGAGATGATCGACTGGCAGTTCCTCTTCCTGGCCTGGGAGCTGAAAGGCAAGTTCCCGGCGATCCTCGACCAGCCGGTCGCCCGCGAGCTCTACGACGACGCCACCGCGATGCTCGAGGAGATCATCAAGGACGGCTCGTTCCGGGCCCGCGGCAGTTACGGCTTCTGGCCGGCGCACGCCGACGGCGACGACATCGTGATCGACGCCAAGGTCTTCCCGATGCTGCGCCAGCAGACCGCCAAACCGGCCGGACGCGACAACCGCTGCCTGGCCGACTACGTCGCGCCGGCCGGCGACTATATGGGCGGTTTCGCGGTCGCGATCCAAGGCGCGGAAACACTGGCCACCCAGTATGCGGCCGCCAACGACGACTACCGTTCGATCATGGTCAAGGCCCTGGCCGACCGCCTCGCCGAAGCCTTCGCGGAGTACATCCACCTGAAGGCCCGCCGCGACTGGTTCGAGCCGGAGGCCGAGCCGCGCCTGGAGGATCTGCACGCGGAACGCTTCCGCGGCATCCGCCCGGCGCTGGGGTACCCCGCCAGCCCCGACCACAGCGAGAAGCGCGAGCTCTTCGACCTGCTCGGCGCGGAAGAACTCGGCATCGGCCTGACAGAGTCGTTCGCGATGATCCCCGCGGCCGCCGTCAGCGGCCTGATCTTCGCCAACCCGGCGTCCCGCTACTTCTCGGTCGGCCGCGTCGGCAAGGATCAGGTCACCGACTACGCCATCCGCCGCGGCGTCCCCCTGGCCGAGGCGGAACGCTGGCTACGCCCCAACCTCGCCTACGACCCGGCATAGGACCGCGCCGGGGCCCCGTCCTATGCGGACTGGGCCCTGGCATCGCGAGCGACAACGGCGTCGGCGACCCGGGACTGTCGGCCCGGGTCGACAACGGGCCCATAACAGATCAACGGACCACAATCCGACAAGCTACGGGTTATTCATCTGCGAGCCTTTAGGGCGCGTAAATAAATAAAGCGTCGGTTTCGGTTCTGGGGCCCGTCGGTGTGGTAGGACGCCGGTATGGGCGTGGCGGAGGATGTCGAGGCGTCATTGGCGGCGAAGTTCCAGGTGCTGTTGCCGCATCTGGACGAGCGTCAGCGGCGGCTGTTGATGGGCGCCGAAGCGCGGTCGCTCGGCCATGGGGGAATACGGCTTGTGGCGCGGGCGGCAGGGGTGCGGGAGGGCACGGTTTCGGCTGGGGTGGCCGAGTTGGACGCCGGTGAGGCTCCGCTGGGTCGGATGCGGCGGGCCGGTGCGGGCCGTAAGAAGCTCATCGATCTGGATCCAGGGCTGCTGCCGGCGTTGCTGGAACTGGTCGAGCCGGACATGCGCGGGGATCCGATGTCGCCGTTGCGGTGGACGACGAAGTCGACCCGGACGCTCGCCGGCGAGTTGACCGCGTCCGGGCATCGGATATCGGCTCCGCTGGTCGGTGATCTGTTGCGGGACAACGGTTTCAGCCTGCAGGCCAACGCGAAGGTCCTCGAAGGGGCGCAGCACCCTGACCGCGACGCGCAGTTTCGTTACATCAACGCCCAGGCCGGCGAACACCAAGCGGACGGCCAGCCGGTAGTCAGCATGGACGCCAAGAAAAAGGAGTTGGTCGGGCAGTACAAGAACGCGGGCCGCCAATGGCTGCGGGCCGGGCAGCCGGTGCGGGTCGACTGTCATGACTTCCCCGGCGACGCCGTCGGCAAGGCCCTGCCGTATGGGATCTACGACGTCACGACGAACACCGGCTGGGTGAACGTCGGCACCGACCACGACACCGCCGAGTTCGCGGTGGAGTCCTTGCGCCGTTGGTGGAACGCGGTCGGACACGACGCCTACCCGCAGGCGGCCCGGTTGCTGATCACCGTCGACGCCGGTGGCTCCAACGGCTACCGCACCCGGGCGTGGAAAGCCGGGCTGGCCGAGTTCGCCGCACAGACCGGCCTGACCGTCACCGTCTGCCACTTCCCGCCGGGCACCTCGAAGTGGAACAAGATAGAACATCGGTTGTTCTCGGCCATCACGATGAACTGGCGCGGCCGGCCGTTGACCAGCCACGAGGTCGTCGTACAGAGCATCGCCGCGACCACCACCCCGGACCGGCCTGCGAGTCGACGCGGTCCTCGACGACAACACC
>JAVHVY010000379.1:0-21187 GCA_032160305.1 Actinoplanes sp. | reverse complement strand
CAGTAGTACTGAGACGACGGCGGGCACCGACATGTCGGTGCCCGCTGTTCGTGCTGGTGGGGTGGAGCCCCCGGTCGGAATCGAACCGACGACATCTCGCTTACAAGGCGAGTGCTCTGGCCAACTGAGCTACAGGGGCGTCCCACCAGCATAACGGCCCCCCGGGAGGCGCCAGTCGCCCGGTCACCTTGGCATAATCGGCAAAAAGACTTACGGTGAGCGGGTTCCTACCACTCGGATCGTCCGGCACGTTCCTGCCGGTGGAAAGGAAGTCGATACACCATGGCTACCGTCACCTACGACAAGGCCTCCCGGATCTACCCGGGCGCCGAGCGCCCCGCGGTCAACGAACTCAACCTTGAGATCGGCGACGGCGAGTTCCTGGTCCTGGTCGGCCCCTCCGGTTGTGGCAAGTCCACCAGCCTGCGCATGCTGGCCGGCCTCGAGGATGTCGACCGCGGTCGGATCCTGATCGAGGGCAAGGACGTCACCAACCTCCCGCCCAAGTCCCGCGACATCGCGATGGTCTTCCAGAACTACGCTCTCTACCCGCACATGTCGGTGTACGAGAACATGGCCTTCGCCCTGAAGCTGCGCAAGACCCCGAAGGCCGAGATCGACCGCCGGGTCAAGGAAGCCGCCCAGCTGCTGCAGCTGGACGAGTACCTGGCCCGCAAGCCGAAGGCGCTCTCCGGTGGCCAGCGCCAGCGGGTAGCCATGGGCCGCGCGATCGTCCGCGAGCCGCAGGTCTTCCTCATGGACGAGCCGCTGTCGAACCTCGACGCCAAGCTCCGCGTCCAGACCCGTTCGCAGATCGCCACCCTGCAGGCCAAGCTCGGCATCACCACCGTCTACGTGACTCACGACCAGGTCGAGGCCATGACGATGGGTCACCGGGTCGCCGTCATGCTCGACGGTGTGCTCCAGCAGTGCGACACGCCGCGGACGCTCTACGACACCCCCGGCAACGTCTTCGTCGCCGGCTTCATCGGCTCCCCGGCCATGAACCTCAAAGAGGTCCAGCTCAACGAGTCCTCCGCCGACTTCGGCCCGCTGGCCGTGCCGCTGAACCGCGAGCAGGTCGCCGCGGCGCAGAACGGCGGCGGCAAGATCACCGTCGGCTTCCGGCCCGAGGCGACCGATCTGGTCACGCCGAGCGAGGGTGGCCTGCCGATCGTCGTCGACCTGGTCGAGGACCTCGGCTCGGACGCCAACGTCTACGGCCACGCGGCCATGGACGGCGGGGCGGAACGGTTCGTGGTCCGCACCGACCGGCGCACCATGCCGAGCATGGGCGAGACCGTCTTCATCAAGCCGCAGGCCAACCAGCTGCACCTCTTCAACGCCACCAGCGGCGCCCGCATCTGAGCTGACTGATCCGGCACGACGTGAAAGGCGGCCCTGATCGGGGGCCGCCCTTCACGTCGTGCGCCGCACGACAAGTCGCGGGCGGCGATGACTCCCCGATCAGCTGTAGAGGCGGCGGCGGGTGACCTCGGCCAGGGCGACCGCGGCGGCCACGCTGGCGTTCAGCGACTCCACATCCGACGACATCGGGATGCTGACTCGCAGGTCGCAGGTCTCGCCGACCAGACGGGACAGGCCGCGGCCCTCCGAACCGACCACGACCAGCAGCGGCCCGATCGCGGCCTCCAGCTGGTAGAGGTCGGTTTCGCCGTCCGCGTCGAGGCCGATCGCGGTGAAGCCGGCCTGCTGGCACGCCTTGATCGAGCGGGTCAGGTTGACCACCTGGGAGACCGGCACGCGGGCGGCCGCGCCGGCGCTGGTGCGCCAGGCGGTCGCCGTGATGCCGGCCGCGCGGCGTTCGGTCATGAAGACGCCGTGCCCGCCGAAGGCCGCAACCGAGCGGATCACCGCGCCCACGTTGCGCGGGTCGGTGACCCCGTCGAGCGCCACCAGCAGCGGCGCCGTCTGCTCCAGCGCGGCGGCGATCAGGTCGTCGAAATTCTCGTACGCGAAGGGTGGGACCTGCAGTCCGACGCCCTGGTGCAGCACGCCGCCGGTCATCCGGTCGAGCTCGGGCCGCGGGATCTCCAGGATCGGGATGCCCCGGTCGCCGGCCGTCCGGGCGATCTCGGAGACCCGGTCGTCGATGTCGATGCCCTGCGCCACATACAGCGCGGTGGCCGGGATCCCGGCGCGCAGGGCCTCGGTCACCGGGTTGCGGCCGAGCAGCAGCTCGGGCCCTTCCCGGGTCGGGTTGGACCTGCGGCCGGGAGCGATCCGCGGGCCGCCGCGCTGCGGCTGCTGCCGGCCACCGCGCTGCGGGCCGGCCGGATGCCCGGTGCCGCGACCGCCGCCGCGCCCGAACGTGGTGTCCTTGGTGCCGGGCAGGCCGACCTTGGGTGCGCGCCCCTCGGCGGCCGCCGCCTTGCGTTCCTTGTCCTGCTTGCGGGCTGTCTTCTCGGGCAGCTTCTCGGTGCCGGAGTAACCCTTGTGCCACGGGCGTTCGTCGGCGGGCAACGTTTTGCCGCGGCCCTTGAGCCCGGAACGGTTCTTGCCGCCCGAGCCGGACGGCGCGCCCTTCTTGGCCGTGACGCGCCGACTGGAATTGAACGAATTGCCCGGCATCAGTGCTGTTCCCCTACCGTCCAGCGCGGCCCGGCCGGAGTGTCCTCCACCTGAACTCCCGCATTCTTGAGCTGGTCGCGCACCGAGTCGGCGGCCGCCCAGTCCTTACGTGCGCGGGCCTGTGCCCGCTGCTCCAGCGCGAGCGCGACCAGGGAGTCGACGACCGGCTTGAGGTCGCCGCCAGTCTCCCCGCCGCCCCAGGCTTCGTCCAATGGATCAAGACCGAGGACCCCGAGCATGGCGCGCACGGCGGTGAGCGCGGCTCGTACGCCCGTTTCGTCGCTGCGCGCGATGGCGGTGTTGCCTTCGCGGATCGTGTCGTGCACGAGGGCGAGCGCCGCCGAGGTGTTCAGGTCGTCGTTCATCGCCGCGGCGAACTCCGGGGGCACCGCCTTCGGGCGCCCGGGCCCGACGATCTCCGCCGCCCGCTGTACGAAGCCCTCGATGCGCCGATACGTCACCGCCGCCTCGCGCAGCGCCTCGTCCGAATAGTCGATGCGCGAGCGGTAGTGCGGGGTGCCGAGGTAGTAGCGCAGCTCGACCGGGCGGATGCCCATCGACAGCACCTTGTCGAGGTCGATGACGTTGCCCAGCGACTTGCTCATCTTGGTGTCGCCGAGATTGAGTAGGGCGTGGTGCACCCAGTAGCGCGCGAACGTCAGCCCGGCCGCCTTCGACTGGGCGATCTCGTTCTCGTGGTGCGGGAAGGTCAGGTCGAGCCCGCCGCCGTGGATGTCGAACTCGTCGCCGAGGTAGCGCCGGGCCATCGCCGAGCACTCGATGTGCCAGCCAGGCCGCCCGCGGCCCCACGGCGACGGCCAGGAGGCGTCGGCCGGTTCGTCGGCCTTGACGCCTTTCCACAGGGCGAAGTCGAGGGGGTCGTGCTTGTCCGTCTCGCCGCAGTCGCCGGACTTGAGATTGTCGGGCTTCTGCCCGGACAGCGCGCCGTACGCAGGCCACGACCGGACGTCGAAGTAGACATCGCCGTGGCTCGCCGGGTAGGCGTGCCCGGTGTCGATCAGCTCGCCGATCAGCTCGTGCATGTCCGGGATGTGGCCGGTGGCCAGCGGCTCGTAGGTCGCCGGTAGCACGTTGAGCGAGCCGTAGTTGCTGTCCAGCACCCGGGCGTTCTCGTACGCGATCGCCCAGAACGGGCGGCCCTGCTCGACCGACTTGTCGAGGATCTTGTCATCGACGTCGGTCAGGTTGCGTACGAAGGTGACCTCGAGGCCGGTGTGCAGCAGCCAGCGCCGCAGCACGTCGTAGTTGACGCCGCTGCGCAGGTGGCCGATGTGCGGGACGGACTGCACGGTGAGTCCACACAGGTAGACACCGACCTGACCGGGCGTCTTCGGGACGAACTCCCGGACGGTTCGGGTCGCGGTGTCATACAGGCGAAGCGTCACCATACAAGGGTACCGACCTCGGCGACGTGGATTCCGCCCGGCCGAGCGACCCGGCCGGGACGGTATCCATCGGCTTGTCCACAGGGCGTCAGGGACGGGTCATCCGGAGTACGTCGAGCACCTCGTCGAGCTCAGCCTCGGTCAGCGTGCCGTTGGCGACGTGACCACGCTCGATCACCACCTCCCGGATCGAACGCCCGGTGGCCAGGGCCTGCTTGGCGACCTTCGCCGCCTCGTCGTAGCCGAGTTGCCTGTTCAGCGGGGTGACGATCGACGGCGACCCCTCCGCGTACGCCCGGGTCACCGCCAGGTCCGGTACCAGGCCGTCGATGCACTTGTCGGCGAGCACCCGGGACACCGCGGCCAGCAGGCGGATCGACTCGAGCAGGTTGCGGGCCATCACCGGGAGCATCACGTTCAGCTCGAAGTCGCCCTGGCTGCCGGCGAAGGCGACCGTCGCGTCGTTGCCGATCACCTGGGCGCAGACCTGGCGGACCGCCTCGGGCACCACCGGGTTCACCTTGCCCGGCATGATCGACGAGCCGGGCTGCAGGTCGGGCAGCCGCAGCTCGCGCAGGCCGGCCCGCGGACCCGAGCCCATCCAGCGGATGTCGTTGACGATCTTGTAGAGGCTGACCGCGACGACCCGGACCTGGCCGGAGGCCTCCACCAGCGCATCCCGGGCGCCCTGCGCCTCGAAGTGGTTGCGGGCCTCCGAGAGCGGCAGACCGGTGGCCGCCTTGAGCCGCGCGATCACCGCCGGGGCGAAACCGGGCGGGGCGTTCACGCCGGTGCCGACGGCGGTGCCGCCCAGCGGCAGCTCGGCCAGCCGCGGCAGCGTGCCGGTGAGCCGGTCGATGCCGTTCCGCACCTGCGCGGCGTAGCCGGAGAACTCCTGTCCCAGGGTGACCGGGGTGGCGTCCATCAGATGCGTACGCCCGGATTTGACCACCTCGGACCAGTCGGCGGCCTTCGCGCTCAGCGCGACCACCAGGTGGTCCAGCGCCGGGATCAGATTGCTGGTGAATGCCTCGGTGGCGGCCAGGTGGATCGAGGACGGGAAGACGTCGTTGCTGGACTGGGAGGCGTTGACGTGATCGTTCGGGTGCACCGGCCGGCCCAGTCCGCGGGCCGCGAGCGTGGCGATGACCTCGTTGGCGTTCATATTCGACGAGGTTCCCGAACCGGTCTGGAAGACGTCGATCGGGAACTGGTCGTCGTGGCCGCCCTCGGCGACCAGTTCGGCGGCGGCCACGATCGCCTTCGCCAGATCCTTGTCCAGGACGCCCAGATCCGCGTTCACCTGCGCGGCAGCGCCCTTGATCTGGGCCAGCGCCCGGATGTGCGCCGGCTCCAGGCCACGCCCGGAGATCGGGAAATTCTCTACCGCCCGCTGCGTCTGGGCCCGCCACAGCGCCGCGGCCGGCACCCGGACCTCGCCCATCGTGTCGTGCTCGATGCGGTAGTCGCTCGCCTCTGTCGTCACGTGTCCATCCTGCTCCGACCGCCGCATCCGTGCAGTCGATCCGCGCCACGTGCGCCGCACCGCTCGATGTGGCACGCCGCCTGTTCGACGATCCCCAGGGACCTGCGTGCCGCCGGGTTCCGGCAGGGTCGCCGCCGACGACGTGCCTGATGGCATGAAACCGGGATGTGGCCTGGTGCGGACATCTCAAAGATGGACCTCAATCGAGATGATCGACAAGCGAGAAGGGGGCTGGCGGTCATGGCAACGCAGATCGTTGATTACGACGCCGAGGGCTATGACTACAGACGGTACTGGGACGGCCGCGACTACGAACGCCGCGCGGAATCCCACGCCCTGGCTCGGCTGGTGCCGCGTCTCGGGCGCGCCGAGTGGCTCGTGGATCTGGGTGGCGGCTTCGGTCGTAACGCCGAGCACTACCGCGACCAGGTCGACCACTATGTCATCGTCGACTTCTCGCAGACGAACCTCGCCAACGCGGCGGAGCTGCTGGCCGACGACGTCGCCGCCGGTCGTGCGTTCCTGGTGCGCGCCGATCTGAGCAGGCTGCCGTTCATCGACGCCGCCTTCGACGCCGGCCTGATCGTCCGGGTCATGCACCACCTGCCCGAGCTGGACCGGACGCTTCCCGAGATGGGCCGGGTCATCGCCGAGCGGTGGCTGCTCGACGTACCGATCAAGCACCATGCCTGGGCGCTGCTGCGCGGTGCCGCACAGGGTGACCTGACGAGCCGGTATTCGGCGGCTCCGCGAGCCATGGGCACCACTGCCGACCCGTTCTGGAACTTCCGGCTGGCCGAAGTGCGGCGGATGTTGCGGGACTGCGGATGGCAGAACGACACGGTGGCCAGCGTGAACAACCTGCGCAGGTGGGATCAGCGGCTACCGCGGCCGTTGGCGCAGGTTCTGAACCCGGCGGCACATGTCGTCGAGGTCGCCGCGCAGCATGCGGGCCGCGGCTGGTGGGGACCGAGCCAGCTCGTGCTGGCGCAGCGCGATCCGTCGTCGTCGGTCATCCGCCAGCCGCGTCCGATCACCTCCCAAGCCCCGAGCGTCGCTGCTCGGATGGCCTGCCCGGCGTGCGGGAACACACTTCAATGGACCCGCAGGGAGGCGACCTGCACGGCCTGCGGCCAGCGCTACACCCAGACCGGCGGGGTGTGGAATTTCGTCGTGGCCGACTGACCCCGGTCGCCCGTCGACCACGAGGCCGGGTGAGCCGCAGAGCCGCGGACGGGCTGTCCGCGTATCCGGAAGCTGACTCTCGGTTGGACGCCACCCGGACCGGGACGTATGGTCCAGAGGGGTTTGGCTTTCCCCGACGGACAGGACTTCTGTGATGCGATGTGCCATGTTGGCCGTGACCGTCGGCGGTGTGCTGCTGACCGGCGTCGCCTGCGACAGCCGCGACCAGACCAGCACGTCGGCGCCGTCCGCCGCGGCGAGCCTGCCGGCGGCCCAACCGAGCAGCGCCGCGCCGGACTACTCGGCGGACACCAAGCTGGTCTGCGGCACAGTGCAGAAGATCTTCACCCATGATCTCAAGAACTTCGCCGCCGACCTGGGCAAGATGATCGCCAACAAGGAGGCGAAGCAGACCGCCGGGGCCGCGGCCGCCCGCAAAGCCGCCGGCGACGAGCTGAAGCGCGTCGGCGCCACGGTGAAGAAGGCGACCGCGGCGGCCCAGGATCCTGAGCTGCGGGCCGCCGGAGCCGTCTCGGCGGCGAAGTTCGTCAAGACCGCCGGCGACGACAGGTTCTTCGACAAGATCAAGAGCACCAGCGACCTCAACAAGATCATCGAAGCCCGGCTGACGGAATGGTTCACCCCCGTGGCCGGCTACTGCGCCGCCTGACTGCTCCGCCCCGGCCGGCGCCCCGCGCTGTCGGCCGCCGCGGCGGGCTGGGTGCAGGTCAGCGCCGGCCGATTCCCAGCAGGGGCCTGGTGACCTCGGCGAAGAAGTCGTTGCCCTTGTCGTCGACGACGATGAAGGCGGGGAAGTCCTCGACCTCGATCTTCCAGACCGCTTCCATCCCCAGCTCCGGATACTCGATCACCTCGACGTGCCGGATGCAGTCCTGGGCGAGCCGGGCCGCCGGGCCACCGATCGAGCCGAGGTAGAAGCCGCCGTGGCTCTGGCAGGCCTGGGTTACCTGGCCCGACCGGTTGCCCTTGGCCAGCATCACCAGCGAGCCACCGGCTGCCTGGAACTTCTCCACATAGGCGTCCATCCGCCCGGCCGTGGTCGGCCCGAACGAACCCGAGGCGTAGCCCTCCGGGGTCTTCGCCGGACCGGCGTAGTAGACGGCGTGGTCGCGCAGGTACTGCGGCATCGGCTCGCCCGCGTCGAGGCGTTCGGCGATCTTGGCGTGCGCGATGTCCCGGGCCACCACCAGCGGTCCGGTCAGCGCGAGCCGGGTCTTCACCGGATACCGCGAGAGCTGCGCGCGGATCTGCGCCATCGGCTGGTTCAGATCGACCTGGACGACCTCTTCGGTCTCCAGGTGCGTGTCGGTCACGTCGGGCAGGAAGCGGGCCGGGTCGGTCTCCAGGCGTTCCAGCCAGACACCCGAAGGGGTGATCTTGGCGACGGCCTGCCGGTCGGCCGAGCAGGAGACCGCGATCGCGACCGGGCAGGAAGCGCCGTGCCGGGGCAGCCGGACCACCCGGACGTCGTGGCAGAAGTACCGCCCGCCGAACTGCGCGCCGATGCCGAAGTCGCGGGTCAACTCGAGGACGGCCGCCTCCAGCTCGACGTCGCGGAAGCCGTGCGCCACCATCGAGCCCTCGCGGGGCAGGTTGTCCAGGTACTTCGCGCTGGCCAGCTTGGCGGTCTTCAGGGCGTGCTCCGCGCTGGTCCCGCCGATCACGATCGCCAGGTGGTACGGCGGGCAGGCCGAGGTGCCGATCAGCCGCAGCTTCTCGTCCAGGAACTCCATCATCCGCGCCGGATTCAGCAGCGCCTTCGTCTCCTGGTAGAGGTACGACTTGTTCGCCGAGCCGCCGCCCTTGGCCATGAAGAGGAACTTGTACGCGTCCGGCTGGCCGCCAGGGTCCTCGGCGTACAGCTCGATCTGGGCCGGCAGGTTCGTCCCGGTGTTCTTCTCGTCCCACATCGTCAGCGGCGCGAGCTGCGAATACCGCAGGTTCAGCCGGGTGTACGCCTGGAAGACGCCCTCGGCGATGGCCGCCTCGTCGAGCCCGTCGGTGAGCACGTGCCGCCCGCGCTTGCCCAGCACGATGGCCGTACCGGTGTCCTGGCACATCGGCAGCACGCCGCCGGCCGCGATGTTCGCGTTGCGCAGCAGGTCCAGCGCCACGAAGCGGTCGTTCGGCGAGGCCTTCGGGTCGTCGATGATGGACCGCAGCTGGGTCAGGTGCGCGGGGCGTAGATAGTGCGCGATGTCGTGCATCGCCTCCGCCGTGAGCTGGGTCAGCACCGGAGACTCGACGGTGAGGAAACGGCGGCCGCCCGGCCCGTTCACCACGTCGACGCCCTCGTCCGTGACCAGGCGGTACTCGGTCAGGTCGGCACCGGTCGGCAACAGCGGCGAGTACGAGAAAGCGGCGGCTCTGCTCATGACGGGCAACTCTAGGCCAGCCCGCGCAGGAGGTGCGACCCGCTCCGGTCACGCCCCGATACCGGTTGGCGTACTGGTCGCCGATCAGGCCCGGAACGGCAGCCAGGCCATGTCCCGGCCGGCGACGACGATCATCGCTGCTGGTCCGGCCGCGAAGACCATCGCGTCGGTTTTCACGTCCGTCAATACGGCGCCGGTGCGCGGATTCAGCGCGGTGATCCGGGCCGGCTTGCTGTCGGTGATCACCACTGCCCACGGGGTCAGCGCGGCGTTCGCGTTCGGGCTCACCGCCCGCCGCCAGGCGGCCCCGCCGACGAACGACCGGCTGGCCAGCATCCGGCCGTCGGAGCTGCGGATCACCGCGTTCGCGTCGTTGACCGCGAGCACCCGCTGGTCGGCGTCGCCGTGCCAGAGGAGCCGGCCGTCGTGGGCGGCGATCAACTCCTGCCGGCCGAGCGGGTCGACGCCGAGCACCACGTCGGAGCCGCCGGCCGGGTCATGCGTCTGCTTGCAGGACGAGCCGTTCGCCGCGGTCCGCAGGTTGAGCCCGGCGCGGGTCCAGACGGTCTGCCCGGCGCGCGGGTCGGCCGCGGAGACGCCGTAGTAACAGGTCCCGTCGCCCGCCACGCCGGTCACGGTGAGCACCCGGCCGCCGGCGACGCTCACCCGCTGATCGCTCGCGGGCGTGACGGTCTGCACGACCACGCCCCGGGCGGTGTCCACGATGCGTACCTTGCCGTCCTCGGGCAGGCCGATCAGGCTGGGCATCAGCGCCGGGCCGGCGACGTGCGCGTTCACGCCGTCGGCGGTCAGCGGCTGGGTGTCGGGCAGGTCCGGGTTGTCGGCGTTGAGGGTGAAGCCGAGGTTGGGCGCGGCCACCTGCCACAGCGGCGTCGCCCCGCGCGGATCCCAGGCGGTCAGCTCACAGTCGTCACTCTTGGCACACCGCAGATCCAGGATCCCATTCGTGTACGCCCACACCGCCGTCGCGCCCGCGTCCGCCCGGAGCACCGCGCCGGTGCGCGGATCGAGCACCTGGTAGCCCTTGGTCAGCAGTCGTCCGGTCACCACCACCGCGTTCGGGTTCTCGCCGGCGACCGCCGCCCAGTCCGCGTCCGACTGCCACAGCCGGACCCCGGCTCCGATCCCGTAGGCCTCGACCGACGTGCGGTACTCGACGATCGCCGCCCCGCCGGCCAGGGTCACACTCTGCGGGCTTCCGCCGAGGGTGACCTGCCACTGGGCGACCCCGGCGGCGATCGGAGCGCTGGTGGTGATCCAGCTCCACAGCTTGGGGAACGGGTTCCACACGCCGCTGGTGGCCAGGACGATGACGGCCACGCCGACGAAGAGGGCGTAGCCCTTCACCCCTGGGCTGCCGGAGGCCACGCCCGACACGGTAACGAGATCCACAGGGCGGACCGGTCAGGTTGATCTGCCCGTGTCGATCCGTTTTGCGGCGTTCTGTACCAATGGCAGCACCCGGTACGGAATCAACTCGGCCAGTGCGATGATCGTCGAGGACCGAACGATGCCTTCGTAGCCGACGATCTGATCGATCACCCGCTGCAGGTCGGCGTTGGAGCGGGCCACGATCCGGCAGACCACGTCCCCGGCGCCGGTGATCGTGTGCGCCTCCAACACCTCGGGGATCGCGGCGAGGTGCCCGGTGACCGCGCTGTGCCCGTACCGTTGGCTGATCTCCAAGGTCACGAAGCTCATCACGCCGAAGCCGATCGCGGCGGGTGACACCTCCGGGCCGAAGCCCTTGATCGCGCCCCGCGCGATCAGCTTGTCCAGCCTCGCCTGCACGGTGCCGCGGGCGACCGCGAGCCGCCGGGAGATCTCCAGCACCCCGATCCGCGGTTCCGCCGCGAGCAGGGTCAGCAACCGCGCGTCCAGCTCGTCGAGATGTACATCCTGCTCAGCCAAGGCCATCAGAAACGATACCAATTGCGCAGACTGACCAGCATTTCAACCCACTATTGCCCAACTGACGCTGGACGACCAGCCTCACTGCATGACGCAGACGCTGGAACAGACCACCGCGACTGACGACGTCTTTCCCGTCAAGGGCGTCGACTACCTGCAGTTCCTCGTGGGCAACGCGAAGCAGGCGGCCCACTACTATTCGACCGCGTTCGGGATGACCTGCGTGGCCTATCGCGGGCCGGAGCACGGCTACCGCGACCACGCCGAATACGTCCTGGTCAGCGGCTCGGCCCGATTTCTGATCACCGGGGCCGTGCACACCGGGGCGCCGGGGGCCGCGCACGTCGTCGCGCACGGCGACGGCATCCACGACATCGCCCTGAGCGTCCCCGACGTCGACCGGGCCTTCGCGCACGCGGTCCGGGCGGGCGCCCACCCGGTGGCCGAGCCGCACGACCTGACCGACGAACACGGCACGGTCCGGATCGCGTCCATCGCCACCTACGGCGACACCGTGCACTCGCTCGTCGACCGCTCCCGCTACGCCGGCCCGTTCCTGCCCGGCTTCGTCCCCCGCGGCCCGATCGTCGACCGGCGGCCGGCCATCGCCGCCGGTCTGCAGCCGAAGCGGTTCTTCCAGGCCGTCGACCACGTGGTCGGCAACGTCCAACTGGGCAAGATGGACGAATGGGTGGAGTTCTATCGCCGGGTCATGGGCTTCACCAACATGGCCGAGTTCATCGGCGACGACATCGCCACCGACTACTCGGCGCTGATGAGCAAGGTCGTCGCCGACGGCACCCGCAAGGTCAAGTTCCCGCTGAACGAGCCGGCCGTCTCCGCCCGCAAGTCGCAGATCGACGAATACCTCGATTTCTACGGCGGCCCCGGCGCCCAGCACATCGCCGTCGCCACCAACGACATCCTGGCCAGCGTCGATGCGATGCGCGCGGCCGGCTGCGAATTCCTCGACACGCCCGACTCCTACTACGACGACCCGGACCTGCGCTCCCGGATCGGCCGGGTCCGGGTGCCGATCGAGGAGCTGAAGAGACGCTCCATCCTGGTCGACCGCGACGAGGACGGCTACCTGCTGCAGATCTTCACCAGGCCGGTCCAGGACCGACCGACCGTCTTCTTCGAGCTGATCGAACGGCACGGCTCGCTCGGTTTCGGCAAGGGCAACTTCAAAGCCCTCTTCGAGGCCATCGAGCGGGAACAGCAACTGCGCGGCAACCTGTAACACTGTCTGCGTGACGCAACCACCCCAGCAGCAGTTTCCGCCGGCCGGGGGTCCCCCGTACGGGGCCCAGCCGGGCACCTTTTACGCGCCGCCACCGCCCGGCTACGGGTATCCGATGCGCCCGCCGCCGCCGGTCAGCCCGGCCGGGGCGCCGCTGGCCGATTTCGGCTCCCGGCTGCTCGCGGTCCTGATCGACGGAGCCATCCTGACGGGCGTGGGGATGGTCGTCATCATCCCGGTGTTCTACTTCGTCCTCACCTGGATGACCAGGTCGATGCACTCCATCAACTCCCCCAGCGGCACCCGGCCCGACCCGTACGCGGTGATCTCCGGCGTCCTCCTGCCGCTCATCCTGCTCGAACTCGGCTTCGTCGTCTTCATGCTGATCCTCTACTACGTCTACTACGTCGAGATGCTCTACAACTCGGGCCAGACGATCGGCAAGAAGGCGCTCAAGATCCGCGTCGTCCCGCTCGACCCAGCCGCGACGCTGACCCGGGGCATGGCGGCCAAGCGCTACGCGATCGAGTTCGTCGTCGGCACCTTCGTACCCTTCTTCCGCTACCTCGACGGCCTCTGGCAGCTCTGGGACAAGCCGTACCTGCAGACCCTGCACGACAAGGTGGCCAAGACCGTGGTGATTAAGGTTTCCCCATGAGCCCGCTGCCCGAAGGCTGGTACAAGGACCCGGCCGACCCGACCACCCAGCGCTGGTGGGACGGCGAAGGCTGGCTGGGCAAGGCCGTGCCGGCCGACCAGACCCCACCCGACGGCCCGCCCCCGGCCGACGACCCGACCCCGCCCGACGACCCGCGACCGCCCGACGACCCGGAGCCGGTCGCACCGGTCGAACCGCCCGTCGCGGTAGCTCCGCCCGCGCCCGAAGCGCCGGTGGACGCGCCGCCGCCGGCGCAGGGCTGGGGTCCGGCCGTCCCGCCTCTGGACGCGCCGCCGCCCGCGCAGGGCTGGGGTCCGGCCGTCCCGTCTCTGGACGCGCCGCCGCCGGCCCAGGGCTGGGGTCCGCCGCCGGGCTGGGTGCCGACCCCGCAGGGCTGGCAGCCGCCCCCGGGCTGGGTGCCGCCGCCCGGCTGGGCGCCGCAACCGGGCGCCTTCCCGTACGGGTACGCCATGCCCGAAGCCCGCCCACACGGCCTCCCCCTCGCCGGGCTCGGCCACCGCCTCGCGGCGCGGCTGATCGACATCGTCATCGTCCTGATCCTCAACGTGATCGTGAACGGCTGGTTCGCCTACCAGTGGTGGCTCGAGGTCGCCCCGATCGTCCGCGCGGCGATGCAGACCCCGCTCGGCACAATGCGGGATCAGCCCTCGCTGCGGTCCAGCTACCTGATCCTCACCATGCTCGTCGTCGCGACGGCCCTCTGGTTCGCGTACGAGGTCCCGGCGCTCGCCAACAGCGGCCAGACCCTCGGCAAACGACTGCTGCACGTCCGCGTCTTCGGCCTAGAGGGCACCGGCCAGATCGGCTTCGCCCGGGCCACCCGCCGTTGGGCCCGGCTCGGCGTGTGGACGATGCTCTGGGGTTGCTGGGGCATCGGCCTACTGATCCAGGCGATCAACTCGCTGTCCCCGGTGTTCGACCCCCGGCTACGCCAGGCGGTGTACGACAAGACCGTGCACACCGTGGTCCTCGCCGTGCCGGCCGGCTACCGGACCCCGGTCCGGGCCACCGAACCACCCGGAGGAGAGAAATGACCCGCCTGACCCGCGCCGACCTGGAGGCGCTACCCGCGTACGTGCCCGGACGCAACGTGGCCGACCTGGCCCGGGAACTGGGCCTCGCCGAGGCGATCAAACTCGCCAGCAACGAGGTGCCGTACGGGCCGCTGCCCGGCGTGCCGGAGGCGGTGGCCACGGCGATGCGGGAATCCCACCGGTATCCGGACATGGGCGTGACCGTCCTGCGGGACCGGCTCGCCGACCGGTACGGCGTGCCCGCCGATCGGATCGTCACCGGCTGCGGCTCCGTCGCCCTGGCCGAGATCCTGGCCAAGGCGACCTGCCTGCCCGGCGACGAGATCGTCTACTCCTGGCGGTCCTTCGAGGCATATCCGATCGTCGCGGCGGGAGTCGGGGCGACCAGCGTGCGCGTGCCGAACACGGCCGACCACAGCCACGACCTGCCGGCGATGGCCGAGGCGATCACCGACCGCACCCGCCTGGCCATCGTCTGCAACCCCAACAACCCGACCGGCACGTCCGTACGCAAGGACGAGCTGGACCGCTTCCTCGACGAGGTCCCGTCCGACGTGCTGGTCGTGCTGGACGAGGCGTACCGCGAGTTCGTCACCGACGACACGATCCCGGACGGCATCGACACGTACGCGGACCGGCCCAATGTCGTGGTGCTGCGCACGTTCAGCAAAGCCTGGGGTCTGGCCGGCCTGCGGGTCGGCTTTCTCGTCGCCCAGCCGGCGGTAGCGGCGGCGATCCGCAAGGTCGTCACGCCGTTCTCGACCAGCCTGGTCGCGCAGGCGGCCGCGCTGGCCGCGCTGGAGCAGGAGGACGAGGTCAGGCGCCGGTGCGCCCTGGTCGTCGCCGAGCGCGAACGGGTGACCGAAGCGCTGCGCAAGCTCTCCCTGGACGTCCCGGGCAGCCAGGCCAATTTCGTCTGGCTTCCGCTGGGTGCGGGGTCGGCGGCCTTTGGGTCTGCCTGTGAGTCGCGGGGTGTGATCGTCCGACCGTTCCAGGGTGACGGGGTTCGGGTGACCATCGGGACTCCTGAGGAGAACGACGTGTTCCTTGCGGCCGCTGAGGCTGCTCTTCTCTAGGGCGCCCGGTCCGACTCCACCAGCAGTCAGCGGGCGATGCCGGGCACGGCGGTTTCGATCGCGACGAGTTGCCCGGTACGCCCGGTGAACATCGCCGCCGGGTCGGAGAAGTCGGCGGTCACCGCGTACAGCGTGCCGGTGTCGCTCAGCGCGCACGCGAATCCGCCCCGGTCCAGGGCCACCGTCTGCCGGACCTCGCCGCCCTCGCGGACCCGGACGCACTGCTGGTTCGGCACGTCGGCGTACCAGACCGCGCCCTCGGCGTCGACGCAGATCCCGTCTGGGGCGGAACCGGGGATCTCGGCCCAGACGCGCTGCCCGGAGAGGCTGCCGTCCGGCGCGATGTCGAAAGCGGCGAGGCGTCCCGCGTGCGACTCGGCGACGATCAGCGTGTCGTCCAGGACGGCCATCCCGTTCGGAAAGGCCAGGCCGTCCGCGACCTGCCGGACGGCACCCTGCGGTGTCACCACCGAGACGAACCCGAACGCGGGCTCTCCACCGGGAAAGTCATAGCCGATGTTGTTGACGAAGGCGTTGCCCCGGGCGTCCACCGCGATGTCGTTCCAGGGAAAGTCGCCGCCCAGCTCGGCCTGGGTGCCGAAGGACCCGTCGGGCTCCTGGCGCAGCAGCCGGCCCGCGGTGGTGACCAGCAGGCGCCCGTCGGGAAGCCAGTCGATGCAGAACGGCAGCCCCTGCATCCGGGCGACAACCGACGGCACGCCGTCGTCGACGACAACGACCTCCCCGGCCCCCCAGTCACAGAACCAGAGCCGGCCGCCGTGCCACCGGGTCGACTCCCCCATGACGAGGTCCTGAAGGACAACCGTGGGTCCGGACACCGACCCACCCTACCGACCTCACCGTCACCCTGGCGTCAGGTGGCGGTGATGATCACTGTGCCCACGGTGAAGTAGTGGTGAACCGACGTGGGGTCGGGGTCGGCCAGGCGTTCGACGGCGGTGTAGGTCGCCGTGGTCTGCCAGAGGCCCGGGGTCCAGCGGATCGTCTCGGTGCCGAAGGCGAGCAGGATCGCCGTCGCCGTGCCGGTCGCCGCGTCCACCGTGACCAGTTGCCGGCCCGCCGTCAGCAGCTGGATCCTGCCCTGCTCGCCGCCCAGCACCTGCGCCGCACCGCCAGCCGGGTCGGTCCACCGCCAGGTGGCTGAGCTGACCGTCGGGCCGGAGACGGTCAGCGGGACGCCGGCCGCGACGGTGCTGCCGGGTCCGTCCAGGGCCGGCGTGCGCCGGGGTGCGCCGGTGGTGCTGAGCCAGCCCCGGCCGGCCCCGTCGCGGAAGCCTTCGCAGCCGGAGCGGGCGACGCCGCAGCCCAGCGGCGTGAACGGGCCGACCGGCCAGGATCCGGCCGGCTGCCCACTCGGCACGTCCCAGGCGCCGGCCGGGCAGACGTACTGACCGGCCCGGGTGGTGAAACCGTGCGGGCAGGCCGCGGCCCGCCAGGCGACCACCCCACCCGCGTACGCGACGACCTGCCCGCCGCCCGTGGCCAGCACGCGCGAGCCGGCGGTGAACAGGCCCGGTGGCGCCCAGACGGTCGACGCGCCGGTGCGCAGCCCGGCGTACGGACCGGCGGGCGGGCCGGCCGCCTGCCACGTGATCGTGCCGGTGCGGCCGTCGACCGCGATCAGTTCGCCGTCCGACCAGCGGCTCACGACAGTCGTTCCGATCGCCACGACACCGTTGAGTTGTTGCGGCCAGCGGCGCAGCGACCAGCGCGGCGTGACCAGGGATGGCGCGTCGACCGGCGCGTCCGCGCGGAGCTGGCGTTCGGCGGCGTAGACCCGGATCCGGCCGTCGACGATCAGCGGCGCCATTGTCGTCCGGCCGGTCACGCCGGGTGGGTGGGCGGGCGCGGGCGGGTACGGATCCTTCGCCGCGGCGAGCACCGTGGCCGGCCGGAGAACCCGCCACGTCACCTGGGCGGCGGCGAGCACGGCCGCGATCGCCAGCAGCGCGGCGGTCAGTCGTCGGGCGAGGATCACGAGCCGCAGGATACCGGCCGGTCAGGCCGCCTCGGTGGACGACGGGCGACCGGCGGCGCCGGCCAGGTCCGTCAGGCGGCCTCGGTGGACGACGGGCGACCGGCGGCGCCGGCCAGGTCGTCCAGGTCGCGGCGCAGGGCGCCCTCAAGGATCCGGGCGGCGAGCCCGCCGAAGACCAGGGCGAGCAGGCGCCCGGTCGCCGCGGTCGGCGTGCCGTCCTGCACGACGGTGACCATCGTGCCGCCACGGTGCCGACCCTCGATCACCGGCACGAAGGTGTACGTCATCCGATAGTCGGCGCCGATCCCCGGCGAGGCGACCACGAACCGCTCCGGCGTCTCGCACTCCTGCACCCGGAACTCCTCGGTGAGCAGCCCGTCGTCGCCCAGGCTGCGGGTCTCCCGCCAGATCGTCCCGGCGCCGAACGGTCCGCGCGTGATCATCTCGACGTTGCTCACGGTCGACAGCCAGGCCCGCCGGCTGGGCAGGTCGGTGAAGACGCGCCACACCTCGGCCACCGGCGCTTCGATCAATCGTGTCACCGCGACCGTCGACATAGCGTGACCTCCCGCGTACAACCTACGGGGGTTCGGGCGTGGCGAACAGTGCTTACCCGAGCACTGTGCCGCTGACCTCGCCGAGGTCCAGGATCTCGCCGGTGGCGGAGGTGGCGGTGCCGCTGATCGTCACCGTGTCGCCGTCCTGCAGGAAGCCGCGGGTCGATCCGTCGGCCAGCTCGACCGGTTCGGTCCCGTTCCAGGTCAATTCCAGAAAAGACCCGGCCTCCCGCGTACGCGAGAATCCGCTGACCGTTCCCGAGGCGTAGAGATCGCCGGTCCGCACCCGGGCGCCGTTCGAGGTCAGGTGGGCCAGCTGCTGCGCGGGCGTCCAGTACATCTGCGCGAACGGCGGACTGCTGACCCGGGTCCCGTTCCAGTCGACCGCGAGGGTGATGTCCAGGCCCGGGCCGGCCGGTCGCAGATACTCCAGCGGTTCCGGCGACTGCGGCGGTCCAGCCTCGATCGGCGCGAAGGCCGTCAGCGGCATCACCCACGGTGAGATCGAGGTGGCGAAGGACTTCGCCAGGAACGGCCCGAGCGGCCGGTACTCCCACGCTTGCAGGTCGCGGGCCGACCAGTCGTTGACCAGTACCACCCCGAAGACGTGCGCCGCGAAGTCGGCTGTCGCCAGCCTCGTGCCGGGCACCCCGACCACGAAACCGACCTCGGCCTCGATGTCGAGCCGTTGCGACGGCCCGAAGATCCCCGCGCCGAGCTGGCCGGACGGGCGGGTGATCGGCGTGCCCGAGACGACGACCGTGGCCGATCGCCCGTGGTAGCCGATCGGCAGGTGCTTCCACTGCGGTGGCAGGGCCGGCTGGCCGGGCCGCAGGATCTGGCCGACGGTCGTGGCGTGCTGCTCGCTGGAGTAGAAGTCGGTGAAGTCCGCCACCTCGAACGGCAGGTGCAGCCGCACGTCGGCCACCGGCACGGCCGGCAGCGACCCGGTCGAGGCGGCGACCCGCCCGTGCCACCGGGCCCACTCGACCGGGCCGGCGCTCAGGAAGGCGTTCAGGCTGGACGCCTGGAAGAGGGGCGAGAGCCCGGACAGGTCCAGCACCGACCGGCCGAGCCGGGCGCCGACCCGGCGCGCACCCTCGCCGACGCTGAAGATCCCGTAGGGCAGGCTCACTCGTAGCCGCCGTTGATCAGGCCGAGGCGGATCATCTCGGTCAGCGGCTCCATCACGTTGCTGGTACTGAAGCCGACCCAGAGCGGGCGCACCTGATCGCGTGCCACCCGAGCGGATTCGACCAGTGGCAGCGGGTGGGTTGCCGCCAGTACCTCGGCGACGTCGGCCACCTCGGCCCCGTCCACCGCGGCCAGGCAGGCGCTCAGCACGTTGAGGAAGCCGTGGTGGGTGAAGCCGGTCTCCGGATCGGTGTGCCGCAGCGCGTGCCGCAGCCCGGCGGCCACCTTGAACGGCAGGTCCCGGTCCCGGCAGGCGCAGAGCACCGCGGCCAGCTCGACCGGGGTGGGGAACAGCTCGGCCGCCAGCCCGCCGACCCGGAACTTGGCGCCGAGGCGCTGCCCGGCATCGCGGGCGGCGGCGACCGTGTCGAGGGCGCCGAGCAGGCCCCAGCTGAGCGGGATCTCCGCGTACACCTGCGTGTCGTGCTCGGCGGTGAGCCGGCGCAGCTCGGCGAGGCCGGCCTGCGGGTCCTCACCGCGGTGGGCGACGGCCGCCTCGACCTGCCGGACGACGACGCCGCCGGTCTCGCGCAGCCGGGCGACGGCGGCCGGCAGGGAGCCGATCGGGCCGTCGTTGACCACGCCGACCGGCAGGCCGGGGCTCAGCTCGGTGATCTCCCGCAGCGTGGACGGGATCAGCATGGTGCCGAGCAGTTCGGCGTACCAGGCGGTGCGGTGCTTGCCGAAGGCGGCCACGGCTTCGCCGACGCGGGTGCTGAACGGGGGCAGCACGGTCGCGTCGTCGATGAGCCCGGCGAGGAGCGAGGGCACCAGCGTTGACACGAAACTGAACCTAATGGACGCTTCGACAGGCGGACAACATCGTCCGGAATGTCAGTTTCGCAGGGTGGGAGGCAACGGTGCCGTACTACCGCAGTGTCGGAGTGGTGCCCCGCAAGCGGCACACCCAGTTTCGCCGGCCGGACGGCGGGCTCTACGCGGAGGAGCTGATGGGACAGGAGGGGTTCTCGTCCGACTCCGCCCTGCTCTACCACCGGTATCCGCCGACGGCGATCCGTTCCGCCGAGATCTACCAACCGCCCGCGACAGTCGTGCAGCCTAACCTGCCGTTGCTGCCGCGTCATCTGCGTACGCACATGTTGGCTGCCGGCCCGGCCGACGCCGTGCTGGGCCGCCGGCCGTTGCTGGCGAACGCCGACGTCCGGATCGGTTATGTCGTGGCCGACCGGCCGTCGCCGCTCTATCGCGACGCGATCGGCGACGAATGCCTCTATGTCGAGGCGGGCAATGCGACGATCGAGACGACTTTCGGCGCGCTTGAGGTGACCACCGGCGATTACGTGGTCATTCCGACCTCGGTGGTGCACCGGATCATTCCCGACGACGGGCCGGTCCGGCTGCTCACGATCGAGGCGACCGGCCATCTCGGACCGCCGAAACGCTATCTCTCGGCGCGCGGTCAGTTCCTCGAGCATTCCCCCTACTGCGAACGCGACGTGCGCGGCCCGGACGAGCCGCTGCAGGTCGACGGTTCCGACGTCGAGGTCTACGTCAAACACCGGGCTGCGTCTCTACCCAAGCCTGGACTATCAGTCGGCGGAGCTGAATCTCCACCCAAGCCTGGACTATCAGTCGGCGGAGCTGAGCCTCTACCCAAGCCTGGACCATCAGTCGGTGGAGGCAGTTGGACGAGATACGTTTACGCGCAGCACCCGTTCGACGTGGTCGGCTGGGACGGCTGCCTCTATCCGTGGGCGTTCTCGATCCACGATTTCGAGCCGATCACCGGCCGGGTGCACCAGCCGCCGCCGGTGCACCAGACGTTCGAGGGCCCGAATTTCGTGGTCTGCTCGTTCGTGCCGCGCAAGGTCGACTATCACCCGCTCGCCATTCCGGTGCCGTACAACCATCACAATGTCGATTCCGACGAGATGATGTTCTACACCGGCGGCAATTACGAGGCCCGGCTCGGTTCCGGCATCGAGCAGGGGTCGATCTCCCTACACCCGGGCGGATTCACGCACGGCCCGCAACCGGGCGCGGTGGAACGAGCGATCGGCGCCGAGTTCTTCGACGAGTTGGCGGTCATGGTCGACACGTTCCGCCCGCTGGAATTGTGCGAGGCCGCGCTGTCGGTCGAGGATGCCGGCTACGCCTGGACCTGGAACCGCTAACCGGCGGCGGTCAGTTGTCGCGGATGGCAGCGATCAGAGCTGCCCGGACAGCGGCCAGCCCGGCGTCGAGAGCGCCGAGCAGGACCGCGTCGTCGTCGATGGTGGTGACCGCGATGACGCTCTCCAGCGGCGCCGCCTTGAGCAGCGCGCTGTCCACCGCGGCCAGCAGGGTCGCCCCGCCGGCCTGGGCGACCGGCCCGGCCAGCACCACGAGCGGGGGGTCGAGAACCGCGATCACGGCGGCCAGGCCGACCGCGACCCGATCCGCGAGCT
>JAVHVY010000378.1:0-14610 GCA_032160305.1 Actinoplanes sp. | reverse complement strand
CGTCGGCTGGTCGAGGATCTGAGCCACGCCGATCAGCCGGTCCCGGGCCGCGGCCCGCTCCTCGTCCAGCCAGCGACGCAGCTCGGCGAGAGCCTGCCGGCGCCGGATCTTCGCACCGTATGGCGGCATCAGGCCACCACATCCACCGTTGCACGTCAGCTCCCGTCGTCGAATGGGGGAGGCGACGTGCAGGGGTTCTCGCGGCCCAACCGCCCGCCGCCTCCACACTCGATCGTCAACGACCGGTTACCAGTGGTGAAGGTGCGCGCTGTCCGCGCCGCTGTCCGCAAGACTGTCCGCCTGTCCGCAAACCCGCGGACGCGGGGGCGCTACACCGCCGGGTCGGACACCTCGGCGGCCTCGCGCAACGCCTCTGTGAGCCAGATCGGTGCGCCTGCCCGTCCAGCGCGCCGCTCCGCCAGCTTCAGGATTCGTGGTACCCGTGCGGACCCGACCACCGGTGCCCGCTCCATCAGCTGCTCGGCGACCTCATCGGCTTCTCGCCACGCCCGCACATTGACGAGGTCCGATACGAGCCAGGCCCGATACAAGGCCTGATCTCGGCCTTGCGCCGCGGGTAGTTGCAGAACCGACTGCTCCGAGGCGCGTACCGCACCCGGTGCGTCGCCGGAGTCGGCCTTGATTCGCGCCTCGTGGACGGCCAGTTCGGCGGCGTGCAGCCACCACGTCCACGCGGGATCGTCCGGGCCGACACCGCCGGCCAACTCACCGCGGGCCCGCTCCAGCTCGCCGAGCGCTCCGACCGCGTCGCCGAGCTGGCCCAGGGCTCGCGCCCGCCGGACCCGCATCATGCCGACGACGCGCTTCGACCTTGGTCCCTCGGTCATCACGCGGTCGACGAGGTCGAGGCCTTCGGCCCCGCGGCCAAGGTAAGTGGCCTGCATCGACAGGTGAGAGAGCAGGAACCGACACATGCTCGTGTCGCCGGCAAGCTGGGCAACCAGCATCGCCTCGTTCGCGACCTGTCGGCTGACTTCCTGGTGCTCACTGTCGTACGACAGCCAGGCGGCCACCTCGCCGACCTCGGCCACGGCGGCATGCGCGTCGCAGCGCACTGTCGCCCGGGCGCCCACGGTGGACAGCTTGCGGTGGGCGTTCCGGAAAGCGCGCACGGCATTGGAGTACAGGCCCTCGGAGCCGTGCATGGTGTCCAGGGCGACCAGATGGCGGACCGTGTCGTGCAGCAGCATGACGTCGTGAGCGTCCATCGGCGCGGCCCCGGCGGTCCGGGGTAGTTCGACGGCCGGGACGGGTTCGCTCGGGGTGATCTGGTCAACGAGTCGGGCGAGGTGTCCGTCCGCGTTCAGCGCCTCGTCCAGACGCCACGCGATTGCGGGGGTGGGCGGCTTCTTGCCGGTCTCCAGCTCGTGGACATAGGACTTCCCGTAGTGGGCCAACCCAGCCAAATCACGCAGCGACAGGCCGCGCTGCTGTCGCAGCTGCTGGAGCTTCTCGGCGAAGGCCGGAACCGAGTCCGGGGTCATGAGGGCCCACATCCCCTGGTAGCGGTCAGGGTGGCGACCGGCCGCTACAACCGGCCGCCACGGCAACGGTACCTTCCCGGAGTGCGCACCTGGGTTCGCAATCCGTGAGCTGCTCAGGGATTCGGCCTCGGCCTAGCGGCTGAAGGTGTAGACCAGGCCCGCGGTGGCCAGACCGGCGATCAGCACGGTGGCCACTGCGCCGGCGTCCAGCGGGACCCCGCGGCGGTCGGCGACCCGTTTCGCGCCCGCGACGGCGATCACCGGGCCGAGTAGCAGCACGATCAGCGCCACCACCGGCAGGGCCGCCGTCCAGTCGCCGCCGGCTTCGCGGCCCGCCCAGTGCAGCAGCCGGTTGGCCGCGGCCCCGAGCGCGCCGCCGATGAAACCGAACAACGCGAACATCACGGTCGCGGCCCCGGTCAGCGGCCGGGGCGGGGCCGTCCAGGCCACCTTCGCCGCGACTTCCTGTAGGTAGTCGTCGGCGTCGCGGTCGTCGTCGCGGTGGTGGGGCCCGGCCGGCGGCGGCACCTGCTTGCCGAAGCGTTCGGCCGGCGGGCCGATCCGATGCACGAAATCGGACCAGAGCCCGGCCGCCCGGGCGTCGATCTCCTCGTGTTCGCGCTGGGCCGCGCGCACCGCCTGCTGGGCCGCCCGGACCGCCGCCCCGGCCGCGGCGACCTTGTCCTCGGCCACGGCGACCCGCGAGTCGTGCCACTCGTGCGCCTCGGCCCGGTGCGCCGCCGCCTCGTCGTCCAGAGCGGTCAGCCGCAGCAGCACGGATCGGTAGTCGTCAGTCATGACAAATGTCCATAAGGGATGATCACCTCGGCGCCGCGGTGCACCGAGCGGTCGAAGTGCAGGGCACGCCACGGCCGCGGATACCAGGCCGGGGCGCCGGCGCCGGGGTAGTACGGGGCCAGTTCGCTGCCGTGCACGTCGAGAGCCACCCACGAGCCGATCGCATCCGTACGCGACGCCGGTCCGCCCAGCGTCTCGCGGAGCAGGGCGGCGCCCCGCCACCAGCCCAGCAGGTGGATCCGGCGTTCCGGGCCCTGGCGCAGGATCCGGCGCAGCTGCTCGGCGGTCTCGGCGCCGCCGGGGGCCGCGTCCACCGCGTACAGAAAAAGGAAGTGTGGCCGGGTGGCCGCGTTGCCGGCGGCGGCCGCGGCCGTGTCCTCCAGCAGCCAGCCCACGCTGTCGGTGTCGAACCAGCCCGTGTCACCCGGCAGATCCGACTTCAGCGCCTCGACCGAGGCGGCGGCGTCGGCGTCCAGGCAGGCCACCGAGAAGCGGGCCGCGCCCGGGGCGAACTGCGCGGCCAGCGACCGCGCGGCCGTGCCCAGGACCGCGCACGCCTCGTCGACCCGGGTGCCGAGCACCGCCAGGTTGCGCCCCGGCGCGCGGCGCAGCACCGTGCGCGCCGACCGGGCCGCCACGTCGATCGTCTCGCCGAGCAGCACCAGCGGCGCGGGCACGGCGCCGGCCGGCTCGAACCGCGTGAAGTCGGGGCTGTCCGCCAGCCGGGGGATCGCGTCACCGTCGAAGAGCCGTGGGGCGCTCAGCTCCGGCGGGCGACGACGCCACAGCCGATGCTGCAGCCGGCTCCACTGCTCCCGGTCGCCCGCGGCCGGCACCCGGAGGATCTTGTTGGCCTCGACGCCGCCGGAGTCGTTGTTGACCACCGCGTGATAGCGGGGCAGTGCGTCGGCGGCCTGGTTGGTCTCGGCCAGGACCCGGCGGGCCCGGGGCAGGGCGATCCGCAGGGAGAACTGGGCGACCAGTGCCGGGCGCCCCCACAGCGCCTCGATGCCGGAGACGTCCTGGCTGGCCAGCACCAGGTGGATGCCCTGCGAGCGGCCTCGGCGGGCCAGATCTTCGAGCAGGTCGACCGCCTCGGCGGCCACCGCGTCGCGGCCGGCGAGCAGCACCTGGAACTCGTCGACGATCGCCACGATCCGCGGCCAGTGGCCCTGCGGATCCTCCGCGCGCAGCTCGGCCAGGTTGACGACCTCGTGCTGCTTGGCCGCGTCAGCCCGGCGGCGCAGCTCGCCGCCGAGGAAGCGCAGCAGGGCAAGGCCGAACTCCCGGTCGGTGTTCACATTCACCCCGACCAGGCGCACGTGCGGCAGCCAGCTCGGGTCCCGGCGGCCCGGGGCGAACCGGGCGAAGGACACCCCCTCCTTGAAGTCGAGCAGGTAGAAGGCCAGTTCGGTGGGGGAGTAGCGGGCCGCCAGGGCGCCCATCCAGGCGTAGATCAGCGTCGTCTTGCCCGTGCCGGACGGGCCGGCGATCAGCGCGTGCGGCGGATAGTCGCTGAGGGTCACCTCGACCGGGTCGCCCTGCGGGCTGTCGCCGAGCGGCGCGGTCAGGGCGAGTGCCGAGCTCTCCCGCCACTCCTGCGCCGGCAGCAGACTGTCCAGCGCCACCGGCCCCGGCCCGGCGGCTACCGCCTCGGCGATCTGCCGGCTGGTCCGGGTGACCAGCGCGGCCGGCGGTGCCGGGTCGAGCAGCACGGGCAGGGCCCCGCAGCCGGAGAGCCGGGCCCGGCCGTCCGCGGCGACGTCGGCGACCTCGATGCCGGGCCCGGCGGGCACCTCGATACCGCGCAGCACCAGATGCACCCCGCAGGCCGCCCCGGTACGCAGCAGCCGGTTGAGCTGGCCCCGCTCGGCCCCGCTCAGCTCGCCCCCGCCGAGCAGTACGGCGATCCGCCACGGCTCGGGCCGGCGCCCGGTAGCCGCCGCCAGCGCCCGCAGCGACGGTTGTTCCCCGGCCAGCACGGTCTCGTTGATCCGTCGGACGTTCTCGACCAGGTCGTCGAGCAGAGCGCCGAGGCCGCCCGGCCCGACGAAAACGAGCACCCCGGCCGCGGCGAGCGGGGCGAAACCGGCCAACCCGCCGCCCAGACTTTCCGGGTCGTAGCCGGTCAGCCGGACCCGGCCCGGGGCGGCGGAGCCGAGCGCGCGCAACAGTAGCCCGGCCACCGTCGCGTCGGCGGCCGCGTCGTCGCCGCGGATCACCACGTGCCCCCGGTCGAGCAGCGGCACCAGGGCCGGCACCTCCCCGTCGTACGGCACCAGCAGCCGGCCCACCCGCAGCGGCGGGGCGAGCTCGCCGGGGGTCGCAGACCAGGCCGGCCAGGGCTCGCCCGCCGCGCCCGGGGCCGCCGTACGACCGGCCGCCGAGGCCGCCCCGGCCAGGGCGGCGAGGTCGTCGTGGTGCATGCGGTCGATCTCGCGTAGCCGCTTGTCGCGTTCGGTGCCGAGTCTGACCCGGTGCGCCTCGGCGGCGGCGATGATCCGGTCCCGGCGTTCGACGGCCGCGGTCAGCCGGCGGCGGGCCTCGTCAAGCGCGTCACCGGCGGCACCGAGGGCGTGCGCCAGCGCGGTGCGTACGTCGAGCACCTGCTGGGCGGTTGAGTCAGGCATCGGTCACCGGCCGCAGCGGTTCCGGCGCAGCCGGGTCGAGAGTGGACGGATCGCGGCCGAGGCGGGCCAGCAGCACCCCGGTCAGAACGCCGGCGGTGACCGCGGAGTCGGCCGGGTGGCCCGGCTCACCCGCCGGTGCGGGGGCCCGGCAGACGCGGGCGATCAGCGTTTCGAGCACGGCCGGCGGTGCGCCCGGTAGGAGCGCCCGGACCCGGCTCTCGGCGGCGGAGCGCAGCCGGCCCAGGTCGTCGGCGCGTGGCTCGTGGCCGAGCAGGTCCCCGGCCAGTCGGTGCAGCACCGGCGGGGTGACCGCGGCCAGGGCCAGGCCGCCGGCGGCGTTCACCGCGTGCAGGTCGCGGCCCAGCTTCGCGCGGTCGCCGGAGCGCACCCCGGCGGCGACCCGGCGCAGCAGTTCGGCCGTGTCGCCGGAGCCCGAGCCGGAGCCGGAGCCGGAGCCGGAGCCCGAGCCGGAGCCGGAGCCCGAGCCGGAGCCGGAGCCCGAGCCGGAGCCGGAGCCCGAGCCGGAGCCGGAGCTGGAGCCCGAGCCGGAGCCCGAGCCGGAGCTGGAGCCCGAGCCGGAGCTGGAGCCCGAGCCGGGGCTGGAGCCCGAGCTGGAGCCGGCGCCGGCGCCGGAGCCCTAGCCGGGGCCCGAGCCGGGGCCGGCGGGGGCGGCCCCGGCGTCCGGGTTGTCCTTGCCGGCCGCCGGCGGCGCCTCGCCGGTCAGCTCCTCAACCCGCTTGCGCCACCAGGAACCCAGCTTCTCCGCGGGCGGGCGCGCGTTGCCGTCGAGTGCCGGTGTGTCGTCGGACTTGAGGCCCTCGCGCCAGTCACCGCCCGGCGCCGCGCCCGGCTCGCCGGTCAGGCCGATGGCACCGAGATAGGCGGCGATGGCGTCCTGAGCCAGGCGCAGCGCCGCGGCGGCGTGCTCGGCGTGCTCGGTCGCGTTGCCCAGCTGCGGTACGCCGATCGGGTCGACGGACGTCTGGCGCACCCAGGCGAGCAGCTCGGTGGCGGAGCGCAGCCGCTCCATCGCGACCGTGACCAGGCCCGTGGGCAACTCCTCCGAGGTCGCCCGCAACTGGGCGCCCAACTCCTGCAGCAACGACATCGCGCTAGAGGGTCGCCGTGTACGTCTGGGCCTGCTCGACGGCGAGCAGGGTCGCGCCGAGGCACTCCTCGAGCTGCTGGTCGGCCTGCGACAGGGCGGCGTGCACCCCACCGACCCCGTCGTTGGCGCTGCCGTCCAGGGCGGCGGCCAGGCTCTGCTGGGCCTCGCCCAGCCTCTCCCGGGCCGCCTGGATCGCCGCCTGTGACTGCGTGACCTGCTGCAGAGCAGCGTCGACGGCCGCTCTGACCTCGGCGACACTGGCCAACCGGGCAGCCTCCTGCTTGAGAATGACGCGGATACGCGATCAGCCTAGCTCCCCGCTGGGTCGATCGTGCCCGGCTGCCCGGTATGTGCCGACAATGCGTAAGAGGTCGATTACCGCGGGACACTGGACGGTCCGCGGACCTCCGCACCGAGGGCGGTCACCCGCTCGCGTAGGCCGCGGTCGGCGGTGACCACCACGACGCGGCGGTCGGCGCCTTCCGCCGCGACCAGGGCCACGATCGCGTCGTCGCCCGAGCCGGGGCCGCGTTCCACCCGTACGCCGGTGGTGGGGGGTGTGTCCCTGGCCTTGCCTTCGACCACCAGGACCACCTCGACCGGGCCGGGGAGATCCGGCAGGCCCGCCGACGTTATCGGCATCAGCCGGTCGCGCAGGCGGATCGCCGCGCCGGCGCGGTCGCGCCACCAGCCGTCGGGCACCGATCCGACGACGTTCGCGCCGTCGACGACGAGCAGCGGATCAGACATGAGATCAGCGTCTCACAGTAGGAGACAAACGGGGCTTACAGATCCTTGGGATATGTCGTCCGCCGACCGGCCACGTCGCGGATCTTGTCCACCATGGCCACCGCCGGGTCGACGACCTTGTTCCACGGTGGACGGGCCGGAGTGGACGGATGCGGCCGGGTCGGCGCCGCCTCGGCCGCCGTCTCGATCCGGTTGCCGACCCGGATCAGATCCTCGATCGGCGCCATCTCCAGCAGCACCGGGAGCAGCTCCTCCGCGTCCGCCCGCACGTGCCGGCGCACCGCCGTGGCGATGTCGGCCGCGAGCGTGTCGAAGGCCGACTCGTCGCGCCGGGTCGCATCGAAGTGCTTCAAGGTCACCAGCAGATCGTGATCCTCGGCCAGCTCCCGGTCGGCGATCGCCTCGCCGCCGGGCACGACCGCCCGGACGGCCGGATAGAGATACTGTTCCTCCGCCGACAGGTGCCGCGACAGCGTGGCGACGACCACGTCGGCGATCGTGCCCCGGTGTGCCGGCTCGGCGCTCCGGTCGGTCAGCCGGTCGCACAGGTCGAGCAGCTGCCGGTGCTGCCCGCCGATCACGTCGACGACGTTGCGGCCGGTGGTTTCGCCGCCGATCGGCGGAAGCTTGGGCAGCGGCACTGGTGTGGTCACCGCTGGGCGGTACCCGGGCCGACCTTGCGGCAAACCCGGGGCCGCCGCTCTGATCAGCCGCACCAGCTGCTGGTATGACGAAAGTTGCTGGTATGAAGGTCGGATGGACGCCACCGCTGCCGACGAGGTCGTGCGCATCTGCCACGACCTGCTCCGGATCGACACCACCAACACCGGCGACCCGCGGACCACCGTCGGGGAACGCGCCGCCGCCGAATACGTGGCCGCCCAGCTCGCCGCCGCCGGCATCGAGAGCGTGCTGTTCGAATCGGCGCCGAAGCGGGCCAACCTCGTCGCCCGGATCCCGGGCGCCGACCCCTCCCGCGGCGCGCTGCTGGTGCACGGCCACCTCGACGTGGTCCCCGCCGACCCGGCCGAATGGTCCGTCTCGCCGTTCTCCGGCGAGGAGAAGGACGGCTACCTGTGGGGCCGGGGCGCGATCGACATGAAGGATTTCGACGCGATGACGCTCGCGGTCGTCCGGGACTGGAAGCGCACCGGCTACGTCCCGCCGCGCGACATCGTGCTGGCCTACACCGCCGACGAGGAAGCGGGCATGGTGTACGGCTCGCGGTTCCTCGCCCGGGAGCACCCCGAGTTGCTCGACGGCTGCACCGAGGCGATCGGCGAGGTCGGCGGCTTTTCGTACACGATCAACGACGACCTGCGGCTCTACCTGATCGAAACCGCCGAGAAGGGCATCGACTGGCTGCGCCTGCACGCCCGCGGGCGGCCGGGCCACGGCTCGTTCGTGCACGACGACAACGCCGTCACCGCGCTGGCCGAGGCGGTGGCCGCGGTCGGCCGGCACCGGTTCCCGATGGTGATCACCCCGACCGTGGCCGCCTTCCTCGAACAGGTCTCCGACGCGCTCGGCGTCGAGCTGGACCCGGACGAGCCGGAACTGGCGATAGCCAAACTCGGCCCGATCGCCAACCTGATCGGCGCCACCGTGCGCAACACGGCCAACCCGACCCGGCTCGAAGCCGGCTACAAGGACAACGTCATCCCCGGCAAGGCGTCCGCGACCATCGACTGCCGCACCCTGCCCGGCCAGGCGGAGATCTTCCTGGAGCAGCTGCGCGCGGTGATCGGCCCCGACATCGAGATCGAGCACCTGCAGCGGCAGGCGGCTGTCGAGACGACCTTCGACGGGGCGCTGATCGACGCGATCTCGAGTGCGCTGCGCGCCGAGGACCCGGGGGCGCGCGCGGTCCCGTACATGCTTTCGGGTGGTACGGACGCGAAAGCATGGACCACTCTGGGCATTCGCTGTTTTGGATTTGCGCCGCTCAAGCTGCCTGCGGACCTGAACTTCTCCGCGCTGTTCCATGGCGTCGACGAGCGCGTGCCGGTCGAAGGACTAAGGTTCGGCGTGCGCGTTCTCGACCGACTACTCCGATCCTCGTGAAGGGACCCCACATACCATGACCGACCAGTACGCGGAGCTGGACGCGGCCCTCGAACAGGTCTTCGACGCCGCCCGCGCGCACCTGGCGGCAGTCAAGGCCGCCCAAGGGCGCGTCGACGACGACGAGGTCTGGCAGGCCTACGTCACGCTGAACAACACATCCTTTGCGTACGACGAGCAGCTGCTCGACACATTCGGCGAGGTCACGCCCTGGGACGTCGAGTCGATCGACCCGGACGAGGCCGACCAGCGGTTCGGGGTCGGAATCGGCGGGATCGACGGCTCCGAGGCCCTGGACCCGTACCCGCAGGTGATCTCCGTGCGGCAGCGCCGGGACTACCGGGTGCCGTCGGTGGCGGCCCTGCTGCGGGTCGCTGACGCCGCCCGGCGCAACTCGGTACCGGCCGACGAGGACGCCGGGGACGTGGAGTCGGTGGGTGAGGCGGTCCTCGAACTCCTGCAGGCCGGCGACGGGTCGCTCTCGTCCCTCGACGTGCCCGAGCTCGAGCCTTTCGACGGGCTGCTGACCGTTTCCGAGGTGGCGAAGCCGCTGGATCTCGAAGCCTTCGACGAGTCGGACGGAACCGGCCCGTTCACGCCGGACGAGGACGATCTGCTGGTCGGGCGGCTCGACGAGCACCCGTTCCTGCCCGATGAGGACGATGACGATAACGACCACACCGGCCACAACCACGGATAACCGGTCGCGAACAGTCTGAGCCCGGCCCTTCGCGGGCCGGGCTCAGACTGACAGGCCGGGTTGCGGGGTGTCGCGGACCCGGCGGCGGAGCATCACCTGGCGGGTGCCGTCCCGGAAGAGCTGGACCCGGGCCAGCTCCCATCCGGAGAACTCCGCCTGGATGGCCAGCTGCGCCGCAGCGGCCCCCCGATCGACATTCGACGGCAACCGCAGCGGCGCGTATTCGTAGTCCATGCGCACTAATATGCCTCCGGCCGCGGCCCTTCACCAGTACCTTCGCGCTCGGGATAGCCGACGTCGATTGCGGACACGTCGTCCAGGGCGGCCGCGATCTCCGCGGGCAGGGTGAGGTCGTCGCTCTGCAGGGCGCCCTGCAGCTGGGCGGCCGTGCGGGCGCCCAGGATCGGCGCCGCCACGCCGGGCCGGTCGCGGATCCAGGCCAGCGCCACCTCGAGCGGGGAGACACCCAGCCCGCCGGCGGCGGTCACCACCGCCTCGACGATGCTGGAGCTGCGCGGCTCCAGGTAGGTGCGAACGAAGGGGGCCAGGTGCTCCGACGCGGCCCGCGAGTCCAGCGGGCGGCCGTTGCGGTACTTGCCGGTCAGCACGCCCCGGCCGAGCGGGGACCACGGCAGTACGCCGATGCCCAGCGCCGCCGCGGCCGGCAGGAGTTCGCGTTCGATGCCGCGTTCCAGCAGCGAATATTCCATCTGGGCGGCCACGATCGGCGCCCGGCCGGGGAAGGCCGACTGCCACGCCGCGGCCCGGGCGGTCTGCCAGCCGGCGAAGTTCGACACGCCGACGTAGCGGACCCGGCCGCTGGTCACCGCGTGGTCGAGGGCGGCCAGGGTCTCCTCCAGCGGGGTCTGCGTGTCGTAGCCGTGCACCTGCCACAGGTCGATGTAGTCCGTGCCCAGCCGGCGCATCGAGGCGTCCAGCGAGCGCAGCAGGTGACCGCGGGAGGCGTCGCGGCGGCGGTGCGGGCGGATGCCCAGGCCGGCCTTCGTGGCGATCAGGATCTCGTCGCGGGGGACCAGGTGATCGATCAGGGAGCCGATGACCAGTTCCGCGTCGCCCTCGCCGTACACGTCGGCGGTGTCGAGGAAGGTGCCGCCCGCCTCCAGGTAGAACTTCAGCTGCGCGGCCGCGTCGTCGGGGTCGGTGTCCCGCCCCCAGGTCATGGTGCCGAGCGCGAGCCGCGACACCGCGAGCCCGCTACGGCCGAGCGGTCGTTGCAGCATGGGTGAACCTTATTCAGACGAGGTCGAGTGCGAAATGCTCTGGACTGGTCAACAACGTCGGTTACCGGACCGAAATGACTCTCCGTGAGTGCGTAGGCTTCTCGTGGAGGGGATCTAGCACCTTGGGAGGGCACGTGCGGCTCGGACTCAGCCTCGGCTACCAGACCTCGTGGACGACACCCGCCGATCACCTGGCCATGGCCCAGGAGGCCGACCGGCTCGGCTTCTCGGTGGTCTGGGCGGCGGAGGCCTACGGGTCGGACTCGCCGACGATGCTGGCCTGGATCGCCGGCCAGACGTCACGCATCGACGTCGGGGCGGCGGTCATGCAGATCCCGGCGCGCACACCGGCGATGACGGCCATGACCGCGGCGTCGATCGACGCGCTCTCCGGCGGGCGGTTCCGGCTCGGCCTGGGCGTCTCCGGCCCGCAGGTCTCCGAGGGCTGGCACGGCGTCCGCTTCGCCAAGCCGCTCGCCCGGACCAGGGAGTACGTCGACATCGTCAAGCTCGCCCTGGCCCGCAAACCGGTGGCCTACGACGGCGAGCACTACCAGTTGCCGTTGCCCGGTGGCGCCGGCAAGGCCCTGCGGCTCGGCTTCCACCCGCCCCGTGAGTCCGTCCCGATCTATCTGGCCGCGGTCGGCCCGAAGAATCTGGAGCTGGCCGGCGAGATCGCCGACGGCTGGCTGGCGATCTTCTTCGCCCCCGACGCCGCGGGGGAGTATCTCCAGCACATCGAACGCGGCCGGGCCAGGATCGGCGCGGGCCTGACCGGTTTCGACGTGGCGCCGACCGCCCCACTGGTGATCGGCGACGACCTGGGCGCCGCAGCCGACGCGATCCGGCCCTACGCGGCTCTCTACCTCGGCGGCATGGGCAGCCGCGAGCAGAATTTCTACAACCAGCTCGCGATCCGGATGGGCTACGCCGACGCCGCGAAGACTGTCCAGGATCTCTACCTCGACCGGAAGGTCCGGGAGGCGGCGGCGGCTGTTCCGCAGGATTTCATCGAGCGTACGTCGCTGATCGGCAACAAGATCCAGATCACCGAACGCCTGCGGCAGTACGCTGCGGCGGGCGTCGGCACCCTGTCGGTCAGCCCATACGTCAGCGACCGGGAGATCGGGATCGCCGCCCTGCGCACGCTGGCCGAGGCATATGAGTCGGCCGGGGTGGCCGAGTAACCGTGGCGACTGTCCTGCTCCTGCGGCACGGCCGCACCACGGCCAACGCCGCCGGGGGGCTGGCCGGCCGGCAGCCGGTCGAGTTGGATGAGACCGGGCGCGGCCAGGCCGCCCAGGTCGGCGAGCGGTTGCGCCCGCTGCCCCTGGCGGCGGTCGTGACCAGCCCGCTGATCCGCTGCCGGCAGACCCTCGACGTGGCCCTGCCCGCTGCCGTTGCGCAGGTGGAGCAGGGTCTGATCGAGTGCGGCTACGGCGACTGGGAGGGCCAGCCGCTGAAGAAGCTGGCCAAGGACCCGCTCTGGCCGGTCGTCCAGCAGCACCCGAGCGCCGCCGTCTTCCCGAACGGGGAGGCGATGGCCGACATGTCGGCGCGCGCGGTCGCCGCGGTCCGGCACTGGGACGCGAAAGTGAGCGCCGAGCACGGCCCGGAGGCACTCTGGCTGGCCTGCAGCCACGGCGATGTGATCAAGGCCATCGTGGCCGACGCGATGGGCCTGCACCTGGACCAGTTCCAGCGCATCGTCGCCGACCCGGCCTCGATCACGGTGATCCGCTACACCCCGACCAGACCCTTTCTCGTACGCCTCAACGACACCGCTGACCTGTCGACCCTGGTGCCGCCGAAACGAGCCCGCCGGCGCCGGAGCCCCCGGCCCGCGGTTTCCTCCGACGCCGCCGTGGGTGGGGGTGCGGGAGCCGGCCCGTGACCACAGCCTGTGACAGGCGTGTTACCCCTGCGTACGCGGCTTTGCGCCCTCGGCGAACCGCGCCGGTGCGATGCGCGGCCCCGCGCGGGTGCGGATAGGGTCGTAGGCATGACCGCCTGCACCGAACCACGCTCGGCGCTCCCGGACGACGGCCGCGACGGTGCTGGCCAGAAGGGCATGCGAAAGGTGGGCACCGCATGATCGCCTGCATCGAGCCTCGCCTGGCGCTGGTTGCCCGCGGCCGTGACGGCGAGGGCCGGGGCATGCGAAAGGTGGGCACCGTATGACCCGCCAGGTGCATGCGTTCGATCCGCCGGAGCGGTTCGTGGCCGGCACGGTGGGCGAGCCGGGCGACCGGACATTCTTCCTCCAGGCCCGCGGCGGCGGGCGGGTGATCAGCGTGGCGCTGGAGAAGGTCCAGGTGTCCCTGCTCGCGGAGAAGCTGGAGGAGCTGCTCACCGAGGCCAGCCGCCGCTTCGGCGTCGACCTGCCCGAGGTCCCCCAGCTGGTGGACAACGACAACGCCCCGCTTGAGACCCCGGTCGACGAGGAGTTCCGGGTCGGCACGCTCGGCCTGGCCTTCGACGTCGACACCACGACCGTGGTGATCGAGGCGATCGAGGCCGGCGACGGCGAGGCCGAGGTCGGACTCGGTTCGGGCGACGACAGCGACCCCGACGACATCGCGGACGACGACGACGATGACGACGAGCCCGACGACGACCTGGACCGGTTGCGCGTGCGGCTCACCCCCGAGGCGACCCGGGCGTTCATCGACCGGGCCAAACGGGTCGTTGCCGCCGGCCGGCCGCCGTGCCCGCTGTGCGGCCAGCCGCTCGACCCGGCCGGCCATCTCTGTCCCCGGCACAACGGCTACCACCGGTGACGACGGACCAGTCGTCGGTGCTGGCCGAGGGAGACGCGCTGGAGTTGCTGACTCGCGGTGAGTTGGAGCTGGAGGGCCGACTCGTCGACGCGTCGAACACGACGCTGAGAGCGGAAATCACGCTGGACGGGGTGAGCGCCAAGTGCGTCTACAAGCCCGTCCGCGGCGAGCGTCCGCTCTGGGACTTTCCGGACGGCACCCTGGCCGGGCGCGAGGTGTCGGCGTTCCTGGTCTCCCAGGCGACCGGGTGGGCGCTGGTTCCGCCGACCATCCTGCGGGACGGGCCGCTCGGGCCGGGCGCCTGCCAGCTGTGGATCGAGGAGCCGGCGGAGACCGCGACGTTGATCGGCTTCGTCCCGGCGTACGACGTGCCGTCGGGCTGGTTCGCGGTGGCCAACGCCCGCGACGGCCACGGCGACGCCTATGCGCTGGCGCACGCCGACGATGCCCGGCTGGCCAGGCTCGCGGTGCTGGACGCGGTGATCAACAATGCCGACCGCAAGGGCGGCCACGTGCTCTACGCCCCCGACGGGCGGATCCACGGCTGCGATCACGGCGTCAGCTTCCACATCGAGAACAAGCTGCGCACGGTCCTCTGGGGCTGGACGGGCAAGCCGATCCCGGCCGAGTTGATCGACACCCTGACCGAGCTGAACGCGGGCCTCGACGGGGCGCTGGGCGACGTGCTGGAGGAGCACCTGACGATCTCCGAGGTGCAGCACGTCCGGCTACGGGTGCGCCGGCTGATCCGTTCGGGCCGATTCCCGAGACCACCACAGGACCGGCCGGCCGTCCCCTGGCCCCCGATCTGACCGCGCGAGCGGTTCGTTGTGGCCGCGCTGTGTGCGGTTCGGGCCGGCACGGCTGCCCGGCGGGGAGTTGTCATATCTGCTGGATAGGGTGATCGGTATGTTGCGTCCTGAAAGCTGGACCAGGCCAGCGGGTGGGAGTCCCGTCCGGGTAGGTACCGGAACGCCCGGTAGCAGGCCCCGGTTCGTCGTCGAGAGGTGGCGGGCTGAGCGGGGCGTCAAGAG
>JAVHVY010000356.1:0-6847 GCA_032160305.1 Actinoplanes sp. | reverse complement strand
CCAGGGCAAGCCCGCACAGCCCAAGACCACCCAGCCCCCGACCCCACAACCTGAGACCGCCCAGGGCAAGCCCGCACCGGGCGAGACCACAGGCGCCGCGGTGGCCGGGGCATTTTCCGTTCCCGCCCGGTTGGCGCCGCCGACGTTCGACCCGGTCGAGGGCCAAGCCGCCGCGCTGTACACGATCCCGGCCCAGTCCACCGGCGCGGCGGACGACGACACCCCGCTTCCGCGTTCCTTGCGCCCTATCCCGCCGGCAACTCCATCGGCCGGCACGCCCAGAACCCCGGCGCAGCCGGGTCCGGCCGACCAGGCCGGTCTGAACGCGGGCCCACAGAACGGCCGGGCACCCGAATCGGCCCGGGCACCCGAATCGGCCCAGGCGGACGAATCGGCCCAGGCGGACGACGAAGCGCCGGCCGGCGCGCCCGATCAGCCGGGCGACCTGGCGACGGCCGGCAAACGCGGTCCGTGGTCCGATCTCGAAGGCGGCGGATACGAACCGGACGACCGGACCAACGAGCTGATCACGGCCTACCCGACCGCCCGCCCAGGTCCGGCCGGGGCGATCCACGGGATCGGCATCACGGTCCTGGTCACCGACCTGAACCGCTCGATCGCCTTCTACCGCGATCTGCTGGGGTTTTTCGAGATCGACCGCAGCGCCACCAGCGCCGTCCTGGCCTCCGGCGACACCCGCCTGGTCCTGCGCACCGTGCACGACCTCTCCGCCCAGGCCAGCCACCGCATCTACCTCAACCTCGAGGTCGGCGACCTGGAAGCCGTCTACGCGGAGCTCAAATCCCAGGGCGTGACCTTCGTGCACGGACCGCGCCCCGTCAGCCGTGGCGACAAACTCGAACTCTGGGCAGCATCCTTCAGGGACCCCGACAACCACAACATCGCCATCACCCAATGGCGGGCCATCCACTGACCCATCTGTCAGCCACCGCCTCCCGCGCCCGAATCCGCAACCTGTCAGGCAATCCTGACCTCACGCGGATCGCGGCTGACCTCACGCGGATCGCGGCTTGCGGATTGCGGTGCGCGCCGCTGCTGTCAGCCGAGGATGCTGCGGCGAACGTAGCTTGCGTATCCCCAGGCCGCCCCGAAGATCAGCCCCAGGGCAGCCAGTGACCAATGCAGCAGACCGGCCGCCACCAGCAGGGCCTGCAGGGCCGTCCCGGCTGCCCACGCCCCGCGCCGGCGCATGCTGCCCGCGACCAGCGCGCACAGCACCGCCAGGGCGATCACCACACCGATCCCCCAGCCGCTGAGTTCGCCGCCGAGGATCCGGATCGGCTGGATCGCCAGCAGCAGCACGAGCGCCTCCAGAGCGAGCGTGCCCGAGCCCAGTCCGCGTACGGCGGCCTCGGGGTTGCGCAGACCGGAACGCCGCTCTGGAACGGTGGGCCCGCCCGGCACGGCGTTCGCGTCGCCGGCCGGGGACGTCGGCTCGGGTGCGGTCACCTCTTCAGCAGCTTCCGGGCGTCGGCAACGGTCACGATCGAGCCGGTGATCAGCACGCCGACGCCGCTGAGCTCGCCGCCGGTGTCCTCCTCGGCCAGCACGACGGCTTCCTCGATCGCATCCGGCATCGTCCGCGCGACCGTGACCCGGTCCTCGCCGAAGATCTCCTCGGCGATCTGGGTCAGTTCGTTGAGCGGCATCGAGCGGGGCGAGCTGTTCTGCGTCACGACGAGCCGGGCCGCGACCGGCTCGAGCAAGTCGAGCAGCCCCTCCGCGTCCTTGTCACCGAGCACCGCGATCACGACGACGAGGTGCCGGAAGGCGAACTCCTCTTCGAGCGCGGCGACGGTGGCCGCCATGCCGTGCGTGTTGTGCGCGCCGTCCAGCAGGATCGCCGGGGCGCTGCGGATGATCTCGAGCCGGCCGGGTGAGTCGACATTCGCGAAGCCCTCCCGGATGACCTCGATCTCGAGCTGCTTCTCCCGGCCCGCCCCGAGGAACGCCTCGACCGCAGCCAGCGCACACGCCGCGTTCTGGGCCTGGTGCGCCCCGAAGAGCGGCAGAAACACCTCGTCGTACACACCGCCCAGCCCCTGCAGCCGGAGCACCTGGCCGCCGACCGCCTGGGTACGCTCGACCACGCCGAACTCGCTGCCCTCGCGGGCCAGCGTGGCGCTCATCTCGACACAGCGTTCCGTGAGGGGCCGCATGGCTTCCTCGGTCTGCGCGGCGGAGATCACCGTTGCGCCCTTGTGGATGATCCCGGCTTTGGCCCAGGCGATGTCCTCGATCGTGTCGCCGAGCCACTCCGTGTGGTCGAGCCCGATCGGGGTGATCACGCAGACGCCGGCCTCGATGACGTTGGTCGCGTCCTCCGCGCCGCCGAGCCCGACCTCGACCACCGCGATGTCCACCGGCGCGTCCGCGAAGGCCGCGTACGCCATTGCGGTGGTCAGGTCGAAGTAGGTCAGCGCTTCGACGTTGCGCTCGTCGATTAGATCGGCCAGCGGCTGGATCTCGTTGTACGTGGCGACCAGCTGCTCCTCGGAGATCGGCTCCCCGTCCAGGCTGATCCGTTCCCGCACCGTCTCCAGATGCGGGCTCGTGTACCGCCCCGTGTGCAGCCCGTGCGCCCGCAACAACGAGTCGATCATGCGTGCGGTGCTGGTCTTGCCGTTGGTCCCGGTCAGGTGGATCGACGGGTACGCCCGCTGCGGGCTCCCCAGCACGTCCATCAGATCCCGGATCTTCTGCATGTCGAAGTCCATGCGGGTGAAGCCACGCCGATCGAGCGCGGCCACCACGTCGTTGTATTCACTCACGATGACGGCAACGCCCGCAGGGCGGCACTAATTCTCGCCAGGTCGGCCTCGGCCGTGGCGAGCCGGTCCTTGATCTTCGCCACCACCGGCTCGGGCGCTTTACCGAGGAACGCGTCGTTGTCGAGTTTGGCCCGGCACTGGGCGGCTTCCATTTCGGCGGCCGCCTTGTCCTTGTCGAGCATTTCGGCGGCCGCCTTGTCCTTGTCGAGCCGGGCTCGCTCCGCCGCCACGTCGATCGTGCCCCGGGTGTCCAGGTCGACGGTGATTGCGCCGGTGACTGCCAGCGTCGCCGTCGTCGCGAAGTCCGCTCCCGGCGCGTCCAGCCGGGCCAGCGAACGGATCAGCGGCTCGAGGATGTCGATGCCCACGTTGCCGAGTCCGGTCAGTGCGGCACTCACCCGCTGGCCGGGCCGCAGCCCCTGGTCGGAACGGAACCGGCGGACCTCGGTGACCACCTTCTGCAGGGCGGCCAGTTCCTCCTCGGCGGCGTCGTCGACCAGCGCCGGCCGCGCGACCGGCCAGGCGGCCGTGACCACGGTCTCGGCCCCGGTCAGCACCGTCCACAGCTCCTCGGTGACGAACGGGATGACCGGGTGCAACAGCCGCAGCAGCTGGTCGAGCACGTGCCCGAGCACCCGCTGCGACCGCGCCGCCGCGGCCCCGCCGGCCGCCAGCACCGGCTTGCTCAGCTCGACGTACCAGTCGCAGACGTCGTCCCAGGCGAAGTGGTAGAGCGTGTCGCACACCTTGGCCAGCTCGTACGTCGAGAAGAGCTCGTCGACCTCGCCGATGACGTGCTGCAACCGGGACAGGATCCACCGGTCGACCGCGTTCAGCTCCTGCGGCGCGGGCAGTGGCCCCTCGACGGTCGCGCCGTTCATCAGGGCGAAGCGGGTCGCGTTCCACAGCTTGTTGCAGAAGTTGCGCGAACGCTGGCACCACTCCTCGCTGATCGGCACGTCCGATCCCGGGTTAGCGCCCCGGGCCAGCGTGAACCGGGTCGCGTCGGCGCCGTAGCGCTCGATCCAGTCCAGCGGATCGACCACGCTGCCGAACAATTTCGACATCTTCTTGCCGTGCCCGTCGCGGACCATCCCGTGCAGGGCGACCACGTCGAACGGCTGCCGGCCGTCCATCGCGTACAGTCCGAACATCATCATCCGGGCGACCCAGAAGAGCAGGATGTCGTAGCCGGTGACCAGCACGCTGGTCGGATAGAACCTCGCCAGCTCCGGCGTCTGCTCGGGCCAGCCCATCGTCGAGAACGGCCACAGCCCGGACGAGAACCAGGTGTCGAGCACGTCCTCGTCCTGCCGCCAGCCCTCGCCGGCCGGCGCCTCGTCGTCCGGCCCGACGCAGACGACCTCGCCGTTCGGCCCGTACCAGATCGGGATGCGGTGGCCCCACCACAGCTGCCGCGAGATGCACCAGTCGTGCATGTTGTCGACCCAGGCGAAGTAGCGTTTGGCCAGCTCCGCCGGCTCGATCGCCACCCGTTCGTCCCGCACGGCGTCACCCGCGGCCTTGGCCAGCGACCCCGTGTCGACGAACCACTGCAGCGACAGCCGCGGCTCGACGGTCGTCTTGCACCGCGAGCAGTGCCCGACGGAGTGCGGGTATGGCCGCTTCTCCGCGACGATGCGCCCCTGCTCGCGCAGAGCGTCGACCACCGCGGGCCGCGCCTCGTACCGGTCCAGGCCATCGAACGGGCCGGGGACCGTGACGACCGCCCGCTCGTCCATGATCGTCAGGCTGGGCAGGTGGTGCCGCCGGCCGATCTCGAAGTCGTTCGGGTCGTGCGCCGGCGTCACCTTGACCGCGCCGGTGCCGAAGTTAGGGTCGACGTGCTCGTCGGCGATGATCGGGATTCGCCGCCCGGTCAGCGGCAGCTCGACCTCGGTGCCGACCAGGTGCTTGTACCGCTCGTCGTCGGGGTGCACGGCCACCGCGGTGTCACCCAGCATCGTCTCGGCCCGGGTGGTGGCCACGACGATCGCGTTCTCCCCGTCGCCGTAGCGGATCGAGACCAGCTCGCCGTCGTCCTCGGTGTGCTCGACCTCGATGTCGCTCAGTGCGGTCAGACAGCGGGGACACCAGTTGATGATCCGCTCGGCGCGGTAGATCAGCTCGTCGTCGTACAACCGCTTGAAGATCGTCTGGACGGCGCGGGACAGGCCCTCGTCCATGGTGAACCGCTCGCGGCTCCAGTCGACGGAGTCACCGAGCCGGCGCATCTGCCCGAGGATCGCACCGCCGGACTCGGCCTTCCACTGCCAGATCTTCGCCACGAACGCCTCACGGCCCAGGTCGTGCCGGGATTTGCCCTCCTCGGCGAGTTGCCGTTCGACCACGTTCTGGGTGGCGATGCCGGCGTGGTCCATGCCCGGCAGCCACAGCACCTCGAAACCCTGCATCCGCTTGAGCCGCGCGAGCGTGTCCTGGATGGTGTGGTCGAGCGCGTGGCCGATGTGCAGCGAACCGGTCACGTTCGGCGGCGGGATGACGATCGAGAAGGGCGGCTTGGCACTGGCGGGATCCGCCGTGAAGTAGCCCTCCGATACCCACCGCTCGTACCGCCGCTGCTCTACCTCGCCCGGCTGATACTGGGCGGAGAGGCCACCGGTCGGCCGGCTGTCGGGGTTGCGGGTCTCGATTACTTCGGTCACCGGTCAAGTCTACGGAGCCGCGCTCGGCACCGTGCGTTCACACTGCCCGCCTGTGGATGAGTTGCTACGCTCGCCAAATGCCCGAAGCCCACCCCACCGAGCCGAGGCCGGCGCTCATTGAGGTCGGCGACAGCCCGTTCCCCCTGTCGGGCGACGAAGCCCGTGCAGAACCACCCCGGTCGCGCACCAGGACGATCGTGCTCGGCGCCCTGCTCGCGGTGGGCCTGACGGGCGCATCGGTCCTGGCCTGGACCGGCTGGCAGATGGCCAGCCAAAAAGACGCAACATTGAGTACGCCGTCCGCAGTCGCGGGCCTGACCCTGGACACCTCTGACAACGGCACCAGCACCGCCGAATACCTGCGGACAGCGCTCGCCGCCGCAGTCGACCTGGACGCCGCGGTCGGGGCTGTCTACAAGGGTGGCGGCGCGACCCAGGATGTGCTGTTCTTCGGCGGCACCGCGGTGATCTGGACACCCGGTGACGACCTGGACAACGCCTTCGGCCTGATCTCCGACAATCAGGGCGCAGTGACCGACCTTCGCGAGGTCCCGGCCGGCAAGCTGGGCGGCACGATGAAGTGCGGAAGGACGAAAACCGACGACGGACTGATGGCAGTCTGCGGTTGGGCCGACCACGGCAGCCTGGCCCTGGCCATGTTCCCGAATCGCACGGCGCCAGACGCGGCAAAGCTGATGGTCCAGATCCGCGACTCAACCCAAAGGCGAACCTGAGCCCCACTCAGGCAGCCCGTGCCGGGTTGTGGTGTGGATACAGAAATGGCCCACCCCGGACCGGGGTGGGCCATTTCTTCACGTTGAGTCCGGCGGTGTCCTACTCTCCCACCCCCTCCCGGAGGCAGTACCATCGGCGCTGGAGGGCTTAGCTTCCGGGTTCGGAATGAGACCGGGCGTTTCCCCACCGCTATAACCACCGAAACAATCATCAACAAACCAACCACACCAAACCACAACCCCCCAACCACAACCACAGGTCGGGTCGGGTTGGGGTGGGTTCAAGGATGTGTTGTTCGCTGTGAATCACACAGTGGACGCAGAAGATCAAATAAAATGTGGTTAAGCCCTCGGCCTATTAGTACCGGTCAACTGAACCAGTTACCTGGCTTACATCTCCGGCCTATCAACCCAGTAGTCTAGCTGGGAGCCTTACCCACTCAAGGTGGTGGGATACCTCATCTCGAAGCAGGCTTCCCGCTTAGATGCTTTCAGCGGTTATCCCTTCCGAACGTAGCCAACCAGCCGTGCCCCTGGCGGGACAACTGGCACACCAGAGGTTCGTCCGTCCCGGTCCTCTCGTACTAGGGACAGCCCTTCTCAAGTATCCAACGCGCACGGCGGATAGGGACCGAACTGTCTCACGACGTTCTAA
>JAVHVY010000354.1:0-4861 GCA_032160305.1 Actinoplanes sp. | reverse complement strand
GGATAAACCAGGCCCACACCGAGGTCTCCGTCGACCAGGTCGCGCGGGCGTAGCAGGCCGTCGAGCGCCAGCCGGGACATGATCCGGTACTCGTGCTCGCAGATCCGGCGGGTGCGGGCGCGGTCCTCGGCCGCGGAGCCGGGTGGGTTGACGAAAAATCGGATCCGTGCCCGGTCGGTCGTGGCGACGCGGTGGAACGCCGGCCAGTCCTGCCATCCGTCGCCTTCGCCGAGCGGCTCCTCGTCGATCACCCAGGTACCGACCTCACGTTGCCGACGCTGGACCACCCCGATGCGGGCCAGCAGCGCAGCGATGATCTCGTCACGGTTACCGGTGATCGACTGCTGCGGTGTGGGCGGTTCGAGTAGGCGTTCGGAGATGCCGTAGAGACCGGAGGCGGCCTCGGAGCCGTCGATGCCGAACATGTCGATCCGGGACGCCATGGGCAGATCACAGCGGAAGGCCGGGTGGTGCAGGAACACAGCCTCCTGCACGAACGGCACCACCTCGCGCGGGTCGGGAATCTGCCGGCCGCTCTCCTGTGCCCAGCGCAGCAGCTCCTCCTGCAGCTTGCTGGCCAGGCGTTGGGCCTTGCGGCGGGCAAGCTTCAGCGGGGAGTCTTCGGCGCGTTTTCCGTCTCTGAGCCAGCGGTGATCGTCGCCCCGCAGCGTGCCCGAGTAGTACTTGAGCTCGACGAGGTGTAGCCGGCGCTGCCCGAGGACGAGCAGGTCGATCTCGTGCCACTTGCCGTGGCCGTCGCGAAATTCGAAGTTGGACCAGGCCCGGAACGGACCGTGGGTCGGCAACATCGCACGGACGCGGCTCAGGCCCTCCGCCTCGTGCGGAAACGGGGAGGTGGTCACCTCGGTCCAACGCTGCGTCTGCTTGGCCACGGTCCGGTTCCCCCTGCCAACCACGGCGACGTGGTCCCCGCGGCGGTCTCAGACGTACGGCAGCCTGCTCATGACATTGCGTTACCGACGGTACGCAGAAAAACATTCAGCTTCGGGCGTTTGGTGTATTGAGAGAACCACGGGTAGCGGAACTGTGGACCCGGCACATCGGCGGAGACGCGCCCGTAGTGTCGGGAATTGCAGCCAGTAGGGCGGTGAGGTAGCCCGCCGCTGCCGGATGACCTGCTTGCCCAGGCACGCGACAAGGTGGGAGCGACCTCGTCATGACCGGTGGGCTGCACCTGTCCATGCGCGTTCCGTGGCACGACGCGGGATGGCGCGGCACCGTCTGCGACGATCCGGCGGCCAACGCCTCCTGCATCATGCTGCACAACATCGGTGGCAAGCGTGACGACGAGTACGAGCAGGCCCACGCCGGTGAATCGCTCGACGCGCTGAACGCGAACAGCATCCCCTGCATCGCCGAACGGTCGACCTTCCTCAGCCCACACGGCTACCTCCTGGAGAGGGAACACCCGTACTCCTTCAGGGGGCCGCTCAAGGGCAAGATTCAACGCACCCCGTCGCCGGTGCCGGCGTACGGCGTCCACGCGACGCCGTACTTCTGGCTGAGCCGGGACAACACCGACGAGGTCATGCGGATCGTGGACGTCGACTACCAGGAGTCGCGGGAGGAGTTCGTCAACGACACCCTGGGCTTCACCCCGAAGTGGGTGATTCACGGCGACAACCAGATCGCGCTGATGAGCCGCTTCTTCCAGGAGGTGGTGCCCGAGCACAATTTGATCTTCTTCTACGTCAAGCACTCGCCGTTCACCGCCCCGAGCACCAGCGCGGGCCGCAACCTGCTCATCGGCGCCGCGCGGATCACCGACATCGCGTTGCCCGTCCAGTGGCGCACGACGGGCGACACGCCGTTTCCGAACTACATGTGGGAAACCAGCGTCCAGCACTCCCTGCGCCCCGACGGCACGGGCGGCATCGTCCTGCCCGTGGCGCAGCTGTCCCGGATCGACGCTGATCCCGATGCCGTGGCCGGTGCGCTGGCGTGGGCGCCGCAGTACGGCGGTCGGGAATTCGCCTACGTCACGGAACATGTCTCCGACGACACCGCTATCGCCGCGCTCGAGCGCCTCTATGAGGCCGCACTTCGCAGCCGTGAACTCGGTCTGGCGGTTGCCGACGCATCACTGGACTGGGTCTCGGATCGGATCGCCGAGCTGTGGACGATGCGCGGGCCGTCGCCCGGCCTGGGCGCCGTCCTGGAGATCTTGACCGTGCCACACGGTCCGGTCGCCGCCCGGCAGATCGCGCGCCTGACACCGGCGGACGCAGACCCGTGGCTGACGCTCGAGGCGTTGATGGACGACCCTGCAGCGGGCGGTGAGCTCGCCCCGAAGCTCGCCGGCACCCCGCGCAAGGCCTGGCGGACCTTGCAGGACACCGAACGCGCCGCGTTGCGGCTCCTCGCCCGGTTCAACCTCACCACCGCCCAGACCTCGGCCATCTTCGAGGGCAACACCGGGGTTAGCCTGTCCCACGCCGAGCTGCTCACGGACCCGTACTACATCTACACGTGCCTGTTGGACGGGCCCGACGCTGTCGCGTTCGACGTCGTGGACCGGGGATGCTTTCCCGAGCAGTCAATCCGATCGGCCTTCCCGCTTGCGGCGCCGTCGACGCTGGATGATCCGGCCGATGCCCGGCGGGTGACGGCGCTTCTGGTCGCCATCCTGGAGAACGCCGCGACGAACGGGCACACGCTGCTGCCGCTGCCGCAGGCGCTGACCCTGATCGAGCAATGGCCACTGGGCGTCGCGTGCCCGGTCAGTGAGCTGGTCCTGCGCGCCCACGACCTGCACCCGAGCGATCTACCGTACGACGAGGAAAGCCCGTACTGGCCGCCGTTGTGCGGTGCGACCCTCGCCGACGGAAGCGCCGCCTTCAAACTCACCTGGCTGGAAACCGGGGCCCGGGTCATCCGAGCCGCCGTCAACGCCCAACTGGCGCGCCCCCGGCAGGCCGCACCATCGAACTTCCGGGCCCTTCTCGACGCGCAACTCAAGCCCGTTCGTGGTGACAGTGACGCTGACATCCGGGCGGAGCACCAGGCCCGGGAGGAGAAGACGGCGGCGCTGGTCGAGCTGTTCAGTTCACCGCTGAGCGTATTGAACGGCCGGGCCGGAACGGGCAAGACCACCCTCATCCGCGCGTTGGCCGACCAGGAACAGGTGAAACAGGGCGGCCTGGTCCTGCTGGCGCCCACCGGCAAGGCGCGGGTCCAGCTGACCAAGAAGGTCGGCGTGAAAGCGCAGACGCTGGCGCAGTTCCTCGGAAAGTACGGCCGTTACGACCGGGAATCCGGCGCGTACACCGTCGACAGCTCCCTACCGAAAGCCCCGCGCGCCGGCACCGTCGTCGTGGACGAGTCGTCGATGCTGACCGAGGCGCAGCTCGCCGCCCTGCTCGATGCGCTGCACCCACCGGACCGGCTGATCCTGGTGGGCGACCCGCGACAGCTGCCGCCGATCGGCGCCGGCCGTCCGTTCGTCGACCTGATCACCCGAATGGTCAGCGAAACCCCGGTCCCACCGTTCCCCCGGGTCGTGCCCGGTTACGCCGAACTCACCGTCCTACGCCGTCAGGCCGGTGAGATCCGCGATGACCTGATGCTGGCCGCATGGTTCTCCGGCGACGAGATTCCCGACGGCTTCGAAGAGGTATGGCATCGGCTGCGCGGCGGCGTCGACACCGAAACGCTGCGGGCGATCCCGTGGGGATCGGCACGACCGGAGCAGGCCGTGGACCGTGTTCTCGCCGACGAACTCGGCGTCACCGGGGCGAACGCGTCGGCGTTGTTCGAGCAGTCCTACGGTGGGAAGGAAACAGGCCTCCACACCACCTTCCCGAAGGGCGCCGGCGGGGCCGGCGCCGGCTGCGAGAGCTGGCAGATCCTGTCGCCCACCCGCACCTACCCCTGGGGAACGATCGAGCTGAACCGGCGGCTGAAGCGCAAGCACCGGTCCAAGGCCCTCAAGGACGCCCTGAAACCGAAGTGGAACCGCAACGTGCCTTCGCCGATCGGCGTGGAGCAGATCGTGCTGGGTGACAAGGTGCTCAACAACATGAACACCACGCGCCGCGGCTTCCCGAACACCGAGCAGACGATGAACTACGTCGCCAACGGCGAGATCGGCGTCGTGGTCGGCGCGATCGGTAAAGCCCCCCGCTGGACCAACGTCGAATTCTCCTCACAGGTCGGCACGACCTACGGATACAGCGGCAGCGACGAGGACAACCCAGCCCTGGAGCTGGCATGGGCCATCACCGTCCATAAGTCACAGGGCTCTGAGTTCGCGAAGGTGTTCGTACTCCTGCCGGGTTCGTCGCGACGCCTGTCGCGCGAGCTGCTCTACACCGCGCTGACCCGGCAGAAGACCAAGGTCGTCCTGCTACACGAACGCCCCATCGACGAACTGTTCGAACTGACCCGCTCGACCGGGTCGGAGACAGCACGCCGCCTGACGGACCTGTTCATCGCACCCCGGCCGCAGCAGGTGCGGCTGCCCGACGGCACGGACGCCGGCACCGTGGACACGAACCTAGTCCACGTCGCCGGCAACGGCGTCCTGGTCCGCAGCAAGAACGAGGTCATCATCGCCGGTCTCCTCGAGGCGGCAGCGCCCGGAAACTGGTCGTACGAGCTACCCCTGACCGGGACCGACGGTCAACACCGCCTGCCGGACTTCACCATCAACACCCCCGACGGACGCACGATCTACTGGGAACACCTCGGAATGCTCGACACCCCGGCCTACGCCGCCGGGTGGAAACGCAAGAAGCAGTGGTACCACGACCAAGGTGTCCTACCGTTCGACGAGGGCGGCGGACCGCACGGAACCTTGGTGTGGACCGACGACCGGGGTGGTGTCGACGTTCCCGCCTGG
>JAVHVY010000234.1:0-14536 GCA_032160305.1 Actinoplanes sp. | reverse complement strand
GTGTGACCCGACCTATACCGGCAACGTACGCAATGGCAACAGTCTGACCGGTTCCATGCCGAACGCCCCGATCTCGGGTGCTTGGTTCCCGGCCCAGTTCCAGCAGCTCATGACGAACGCCTTCCCGCACCTGTCCTGACACGCCCGAAACGGCGACGGCGCACCCTGCTCGCACGGGGGTGCGCCGTCGCCGTGCCGGTCAGAAGTCGATCGCCGGCACGGTGCCACCCGGCGGCGCGAACCAGGCGGCCGGCTCATTCTTCACCGCCATGTCGATGCACAGCAGCACCCCGTTCTCGTACGCGTACCGCAGCCGGCGTGGCCCGCAATCAGTTCACTCGCCGATCACACCGATGCCCACGGCGCGCGCCTCGATTACCGTGGGGGTGTGACCGTCATCGTCGTGCCGTACCACCAGGACGAGCGGCTGCCCGCCGATCTGATGCCGGTCCCGGAGCACGGGGACTATCTGGTGCTCGAGCCCGATCTGACACCCGGCGAGCTGTGGCCGCGGCTGGCCGCGCTGCACGACGCGGTCGCCGCCCAGGTCGCCCTGGCCGTGACCGAGGGGAACCCGACGACCGTTCTCTCCGGCGACTGCCTGGTCGCCCTCGGGACGCTGACCGGGGTGCAGCGGGCCGGCATCGACGCGGCCCTGGTCTGGCTGGACGCCCACGGCGACGTGCACACGCTGCAGAGCAGCACCTCCGGCTACCTCGGCGGGGTCGCCCTGCGGCTGGCGCTGGGCGCGCACCCGGAGCTGCTCACCGGCCCGCTTGGCCTGCGGCCCGTGTCCGAGCAGCGCACGGTCCTGGTCGGCGCCCGTAACCTCGACCCGCCGGAGGAGCATTTCCTGGCGGCCAGCGCGATTCGACGCTCGACCGTCCAGTCGATGACCGCCGACCTGGCCCCCGAAGGCCCCCTGGTCCTGCACATCGACCTGGACGTGGTCAACCCGGCCGCCCTGCCCGGTCTGCTCTTCCCGGCTCCCGGTGGTCCGCCGGTCTCCGAGGTGATCGACGCGGTCCGGCGGATCCTGGCGACCGGCCGGGTGGCGGCCCTCGACGTGGCCTGCACCTGGCACCCGACCGAGGACGGCCGCGTCCGTAAATCCCGCGCCGAGCTCCTCGCCGCCCTATTGGCCTGACGAGCCCACCGCATCGGCCTGACCTGCAATGTTTGCTGAGCTGTCAGCGCGCCGGATAGAACGGCGCCGGCATCTCGTTCGGGCGGGGTGGCCGGTTACGCAGCCGCAACCGCAGCAGGATGCCGATGCCGACGAGCATGAACATCGAGCCGATGATCAGCCCCGGACCGAGCAGGCTCGGCACCCCCAGCGTGCTGACCGGCTCCGTCTGGGCGGCATTGATCGGGTCGACCGTCGCGGCGCCGGCGTCGTCGGTGGGACTGTCCGTCGGGGCGCCGGCGGCGGCATCGTCGGACCCGGACGGTGCCGGGGACGGCGACGCGGACCTCGGCGGCGTCGGCGTGGCGGCTACCGTGCCGAGCACCTGGCTGGTCGCGGTCGCCTGCTCGAGCACCTGGCCCCGCACGTTCAGCGCCTGCACCTGGTAGGCGACGGCACCATGCGCGGAGGTCGCGTCGAACGAGATGTCGTAGCGTGCCGTCACCGTCTGGCCCTGGCACAGCACACCAGGGTCGAGCCGCACGTCGGTGAGCAGCGCGGTGTCCCCGGTAATCTGCGACTTCAGCGGGAACTCGGCACCGTCCTCGATCCGGGTGACACTGACGTCGTCGAGCGTGACACCGTCGGCCACCTTCAGTAGCATCGACCAGCGCACCTTCTGGCACTGTGGGGCGGTGTCGGTGGACACGACGGCCGCGACGCTCTTCGCGTTCGCACCCGCCTTGAACAGTGGCGGCGCGTTGAGCCGCACCTGGAAGCCTGGCAGCGCCGCCCCCGCGGGGGCTGGCAGAGCCAGGGTTGCCGTCAGAACCGCGAGAATCGCGGGAGGCCAAGCAGCGCGATGCTGCACAGTGATCATCCCCTTACGTACAGGCGTCAAACTCGCTTGCACGACTGATAGTTCGCGCCGCTGGGCCGAAAGGTTCACCGATGCGGTGGGCCACTCGCGGACGACACTTTTATTTTTACCTTATCCGTGGCACTCTCGGACATGTCTTCGCAGCTCAGAGCCCTGCTAGCGGGGGAACGCCGTAGGCCGGTGAACTTTTATCGGCAAACAACTGCCCGATCGTTCATCCGACTGCCCGTGCCGAACGTAGATGGGGGATGGGACAGGACCGGCGCAACGCTCCGTAAGGAAGGGCACCACCGGGACTAACCCGAGGAGATCAAGCGCGGGACCCCCACGGGTGCCGGCGTCCCGACCGCCCGCCGAGGACGCAACCGCTGCGGAGAACGAGGAGTCAATGGCCCGGACGAAGTTGAACCAGCGATCCGCCAGTCGTGCGGCAACGGCCGTCCCCATGGGTGCCACCGGTTCGCGTACCCCACCGTCGAAACTGACCATGTCCCTGTTCGGCGTGTCCATCATCGCGGCGACCTGGGCGGTGGCGATGATGACCTCGTTCGGTCGCGTCGCCTACCTGTACTTCTTCACGTACTCCGAGTACTACATGGGCGTGCTCAGCCTGGTGTCGCTGTCGATCACCATCATGCTGGGACTGGTCGCCACCGACCGGCTCGTGCTCTCCATCCGGCAGCGGGTGCTGCTGCAGTCGGCGCACCGGACCTTCGGCGTCATCGCCGTCGGTGCGCTGTTCCTGCACCTGTGGACCAAGCTGATGGAATTGCACATCGGGATCATCGACGTCTTCATCCCGTTCCTGCGGCCGAGCAACACCTTCTACGTCGGGCTCGGCACGGTCGCCGGCTGGGTCATGATCATCAGCATGTGGACCGGGATCATCCGGGCGAAATTCATCGGTCGCGGCAAGCCCTGGATGTGGCGCGCGATCCACGCCTTCGCGTACCTGATGTGGCCGATCGCCGTGGTCCACGGCCTGGCAGCCGGCCGGCCCGCCGCCGTCTGGGTGACCGTCAGCTACGTCGTCTGCGTCCTCGGGGTGCTGCTCGGCCTGGCCGTGCGGATCTCGGTCAGCCTGAACCGCAAGAAGGACTTCGCCTCGTCGGCCGGCTCCGGCCCGGGCTCGATGAAGCCGGTCGGCCAGCTCGTCCCGACCGGCCCCTCGGTGATGAAGATGCGCCAGGGCCGGCGGGCCGAGATGGACCCCTCGGGCAGGTCGATCAGCGGCCGGGGCCGTACCGCCGCCGCCGTGCTCGAATGGGAGCCGGCCGCCCAGCCCAAGCCCGAGCCGATCAGCCCGGTGCCGGCGATGACCGGGCCACCGCCGATCAGCGCCCCGCCGTACGAGGCTGGGCCGCCGTACGAAGCCGGGCCGCCGTACGAGGCTGGGCCGCCGTACGAGGCCGAGCCGCCGTACGAGGCCGAGCCGCCCCGCCGGCGCCCTCCGCGCCGCGCGGAGACGGCCGGCTATGACGCACCGCGCTCCCGCCGGGGACCGGTGGAGGACGACTACGACGAGATGCCCGCTGCGCGCCGCCGCCGTACCGAGCGCTACGAGCCGATCGAGCGCTACGACGAGCCGACCCAGACGTTCTCCCGCAGGGCGATCGAGGCCGGCCTCGCCGACTTCGACGACGTCCCGCCGCCGCGCTCCCGGCGCGGGATGGACGGCTTCGAGGCCGACCGCTACGAGCCGCAGGACCGTCCGCGGGCCCGCCGCTACGTCGAGGAGGAGCCGTCCCGGCGTGCCCGGGAGATCGAAGCAGGCGCGCCCCCGCGCCCACGCCGGTACGCCGACGACGACGTCGAGGCCACGCCCCGCCCCCGCCGACGCCCCGTGGACGACCGCTACGACGACGCCCCCCAGGGCCGCGACCCGCGCTACCCGGAGGACGACCCGCCGCCCCGCCGTGTCCGGGACCGCGGGCCGGACGTCGACCGCGCCGACTCAGGCCGGCACAGCCGCAGCGAGTTCGTCGACATGGCGTTGCCCGCCCGCGGCGGCGACTGGCGCGACCGGGGCGGATACGACATCGATCAGGACGACATGCCGACCCTGGTCGACATGGCCTCCCGCCGTTCGCGGCGGGCGGAGCAGCAACAGGCCCCGGCCGGGGCGGGTCGGGGGGCTCCCCGGGGAAGGGGGCGCGGCAACGAGATGGCTGACGACCCCTACCGGCGTCGGCTACGTGGAGAGGCTCAGTGAGCAGTCAGCAGGTTCCGCCCGTCACCAGCATCGGCACCCCGAGAATCACGGCGGGATTTGACGAGTACGGACGCCTCGACCTGGCCGCTCACCAGGACGTGCACGGTGGCTTCGCCGCGCTGTCCTCCGGTGAGCTGATCGGGCTGGCGGACCGGATCGAGTTGCGCGGGCGTGGGGGTGCCGGCTTCCCGTTCGCCCGCAAGGTCCGCGCGGTCCTGGACTCCTGCCGCCGGCAGGATCTCCCGCCGGTGATCGTGGTGAACGCGACCGAGGGCGAGCCGCCGTCCTGGAAGGACAAGGCGATCCTGACCCGCGGCCCGCACCTGATCCTGGACGGCGCGGCGCTGGCCGCCGCCGCCCTGGACGCGGAGGAGATCGTCATCGGCATCGCCGACGACGGCATCGGCCAGCAGTCGCTCGCCGCCGCGCTGGCCGAACGCCGGATGCCGGTGCCGACCCGGATCGTCACCGTCCCGCACCGCTTCATCTCCGGTGAGGGCGGCGCACTGGTCCGCGGTATCAACGGCGAGGCGCACATCCCGCCCGGCCGTAAGGTCCGCTCCAGCGACAACGGCGTGATGGGCCTGCCCACCCTGCTGTCCAACGCGGAGACCTACTCCCAGCTGGCCATCGCCGCCCGGCTGGGACCGTGGGAGTACAGCAGTGTCGGCATTGCCGAGGAGCCCGGCACGGTCATGCTCACGGTCGGCGGTTCGTCGACGGCGCCCGCGGTCGTGGAGTGCCCGACCGGCACCCCGCTGATCGACATCCTGACCATGTGCGGGGCTGACATCGGCCCCGGCCTGCTGGTCGGCGGCTATCACGGCAAGTGGATGACCGCCGAGGCCGCCCAGACGGTCACCGTCTCCCGCATGGGCTTCGCCAAGGTCGGCGCGACGATGGGGGCGGGCATGATCCTGCCGATCGGCTCGGCCACCTGCCCGCTCGGCGAGGTCGCCCAGGTCACCCAGTATCTGGCCGGCGAGTCGGCCGGGCAGTGCGGTCCGTGCCGGCTCGGCCTGCCCGACCTGGCCCGGGCGGTCACCCTGGTCGCGCTCGGCGGCAGCGCCCTGGAGAACGTGCGGCAGGCGGCCGGCGTGGTCAAGGGCCGGGGCGCGTGCAGCCATCCGGACGGCACCGCCCGGTTCGCGCTGTCGGCGCTGGAGATATTCGCACGCGACGTGGGGCTGCACGCCAACGGCGAGGGCTGCGGTAAGCAGGTCCGCGGCATTCTGCCGTTGCCGTACACGGCCGATCAGGGCGCGCGCAAGCTCGCGGTGGACTGGTCGCGCTGCGACGGGCACGGGCTGTGCTCGGCGGTCGCGCCGGAGATCATCCGGTTGGACGCGAACGGCTTCCCGGCGTTTCCGCAGACGCCGCTGCCGCCGTGGCTGGAGAACGGCGCCCGCAAGGCCGTCAACGTCTGCCCGGCGCTGGCGCTGCGGCTCACCGAGGCGGGCACCTGAACCCGCGCCGCACCGTGGTCGCCCAGCCGGGCGCCGTCCTGCTGCGGCTCACCGGCTCGTACGTGGCCTACAACGGCCGGTAGAAGTTACGTCTTGTCAAGGATCCGAGGACTTCCGGGCACGATCCCGCGGTCAACATTGCCTCGCAGGTGAAGCACCGGTTGAGTGAGGCAGTTGGTGGCGTGAGTGCGGGGGCCGGCCGCTATTCTGCTGGTCTTCGTGCTGGCCGGGCTGATCCGGTGCTGGCGCCGGAACGCTGTCAGAGCTGACGGGAGATGAACGTGGACACCGCATACCGCGTGAGTCCACTGCACCGGGGTGACCCCGAGTGGTTGGGGGCCTATGAGCTGAGCGGGCGGCTCGGCTCCGGCGGCATGGGCGTGGTCTACCTGGGCACCGACCGGCACGGCGAGTACGTGGCGATCAAGCTCGTGCATGCCAGCCTGGCCGACGACCCGGAGTTCCGCGGCCGCTTTCGCAGCGAGGTGGAACGCGCCCGGCAGGTTCCGTCGTTCTGCACCGCCGAGGTGCTTGACGCCGACCTCGACCACAACCCGCCCTACCTGGTCGTCGAGTACGTCGACGGGCCCAGCCTCTACGAGGTCGTCGAGGAACGCGGCCCGCTGAAGGCCAACAACCTGCACTCGCTCGCCGTCGGGGTGGCCTCCGCGCTGGCCGGCATCCACGGCGCCGGAGTCATCCACCGCGACCTGAAACCGCAGAACGTGCTGCTCGCCCCGGGCAGCCCGAAGGTGATCGACTTCGGGATCGCGCGGGCGTTCGAGTCGACGAGCCAGTTCACCCGGACCGATCAGATGGTCGGCACGGTCGCGTACATGGCCCCGGAGCGGTTCTCCTCGCGGCCCGGGGTAGACCTGAGCCCGGCCGCCGACATCTTCGCCTGGGGCTGCGTCGTCGGTTACGCCGGCGCCGGGCAGACGCCGTTCCACGGCGACTCGCCGCCGGCCACCGCCGCCCGGATCCTGACCCAGCCACCCCAGCTGGACGGGCTGGCTGAACCGCTGCGCAGCCTGGTCGAGCTGGCCCTGGCGAAGGCACCCGCGGACCGGCCGACCGCGCACGAGCTGCTCGAGATGCTGGTCAGCGACCGGCCGCCGACCCGCCGCGTGCCCGCCCTGGTGACCGGCGGCCACCGGCTCACCGCGGTTGTCGACCCGTCGGACGGGCCGCGGCCCGGCTACGACGTCGACGTCCACCCGTTGCGTCCCGTCTCGCACAAGCCGCCGCGGATCCGCAGCGCCAGCGGAGGCAGCTGGCTGGCGTTCCTGGCGGTACTGCTGCTGGTTGCCGGACTGGCCACGGCGGCCACGGTGTTCGGTCTGCAGCACCGCGGCGGCCACCCGCTGGTCTCCGGGGGCGCGGCCGGCGGCGGCGGCGCGGCGGGCGCGGGCACCGCCGACTTCCCGACCGCGACCACCCTGACCCCGTCGGTAACCCTGCACCCGTCGGCCACGTCGGCCCAGAGCTCGGTCCGGCCCACCTCCGCGGCGCCGACCCGGACGCCCGACCCGGTCGAGCCGACCGGTGGCGAGCTGATCCTCAAGGACGCGCTCACCGCGCCCGGCCAGTGGCTGGACAGCGAGATCCGCGAGCAGCACGCCAACTGTTTCACCGCCGGCGTCATGCGGGCCGGCCGGGTCGACCGGGGCACATACCGGTGCGTCGGCCCGACCAAGAACGTCGCCGACGACTTCGGCGTCCAGGTCACCACGGCGCTGCAGAGCACCGGCAGCTGTTCGGCCGTGTGGTTCCACTGGGTGCCGGGCATCGGCGGCCACATTCTCAAGATCTGCCAGGACTCGCTGTCGGTGGCCGCCGACAAGCCCGACGACCACAAGGTCTACGGCACCCTGACCCTGAACCGGCCGATCCGGCTGAAGACGGCCACCCGGGTACACCTGGTGCTGCGCGGGCAGCGCGCGGAGATCTACCGCGCCGGCGCCTTCGTCGGCTCGGTGCCGATCCCGGACGGCGAGCCCGACACCGGCCAGGTGGTGCTCGGTATCAGCGTCGACGCGCTCAGCGAGCCGCCGCCGTTCACCGTGACCTTCGCGGCGCTGGAGATCCGCTCGCTGTAGCCGAGGGCGGAGATCCGCTCGCTGGTCGGCCGAGGGCGCTGTGGATCGGCGCTTCCAGCTCGGCCAGGCGGCGGCCGGTGCCGCCCCAGGCCTGCGAGATGATCTCGGCCGCGATCGCCACGGCGGTCTCCTCGGGCGTACGCGCGCCCAGGTCCAGCCCGATCGGGGAGCAGAGCCGGGCCAGCGACTCCGCGGGCACGCCGGCTTCCCGCAGCCGCCGGATCCGGTCCTCGTGGGTGTGCCGGCTGCCCATCGCGCCGATATAGCGGGCCGGGGTGCGCAGCGCCACCTCGAGCAGCGGCACGTCGAACTTCGGGTCGTGGGTCAGCACGCACAGCACGGTGCGCTCGTCGACGGGAGTGGACTGCAGATACGTGTGGGGCCACTGGACGACCAGCTCGTCGGCCTCGGGGAAGCGTTTGCGGGTGGCGAAGACCGGCCGGGCGTCGCAGACGGTCACGTGATAGCCGAGGAAGTGGCCGATCCGGGCCACCGCGGCGGCGAAGTCGATCGCCCCGAAGACGATCATCCGGGGCGGCGAGACGTAGGACTGGACGAAGACGGCCACGTCGTCGGGGCGCTGCTCGCCGTGCTCGCCCAGGTGCACCGTGCCCGTGGTGCCCAGCGCCAGCATCCCGGCAGCCTGTCGGGCCGCCGCGTAGTCCAGGCCGGGCTCGCCCAGGCTGCCCTCGACCCGGTCCGGCCAGAGCACGAGCTGAGCGCCCGGGACGGAGGCCGTGGCGACCGGGCGGCCCTCGTGCACGGCGGCCAGCACGTCGTCGAGCCCGGTCAGCGCCGCGTGCGGCTGGATCAGCATCTCGATCGTGCCACCACAGGTCAGACCGACGTCGAAGGCGTCGCCGTCGCTCACCCCGTACGTGAGCGTCTGCGCCTTGCCGGTCTTGATCGTCTCCTGGGCGGCGGCGTAGACCGCGCCCTCGACACAGCCGCCGGAGACGCTGCCCAGCACCTCGCCGGGCTCGGAGACGGCCATCGCCGCACCCGGGCGGCGCGGCGCCGAACGCCAGGTCCGCACGACCGTGGCCAGGGCGAACGGCACCCCCTCGGCACGCCAGGCCTGAAGTCCGTCGACGATGTCGCGCATGGCTGCACGATCCTTCTTCTGGGCGCAAACTGCAACGACGGGGTTAAGGGATCGCTTAGGTTGCTGTTGACTACCGTCCCTCCCGACGCGAGATTCGCTGAGGACCGCGGAGGTGCAGACATGCGGGTGTCGGGACCGTTCGCATCCGAACGTGCCGACCTGGCCCTCGGCGACCTCGTGCGGACCACCGGCACGATCGCCAGGACACCCGACGACCGGGCCACCGTCGCCGTCTACCGCCCATGGGAGCAGACATCATGAAGTTCGCGAACGAATTCACCGTCGACATTCCCGTCGACAAGGTCTGGGCGCTGCTCACCGACGTCGAGCAGATCGCCGCGTGCCTGCCCGGCGCCCAGCTGACCGGCGTCGACGGCGACGTCTACCAGGGCAAGATCACGGTCAAGGTGGGGCCGGTGATCTCGGAGTTCGCCGGGACCGCGCAGTTCACCGAGAAGGACGACACGGCGTACCGCGGGGTGATCGACGCGAAGGGGCGCGACGCGCGGTCGGCGGGCAACGCGGCGGCGCTGGTCGTCGCCCAGCTCACCGCGGACGGCGACAAGACCGCGGTCAACGTCGACACCAACCTGAAGATCTCCGGCAGGCTGGCCCAGTTCGGCGCCGGCATAATCAAGGAGGTCTCGGGCGAGCTGCTGGCCCAGTTCGTCGCCAACCTGGAGACGAAATTCGCCGCCACCGATCTGGACGACGCCCCGGCGCCGGCGCGCAAGCCCCTGGCCTCAGCCGCCACCACCTCAGCCGCCACCACCTCAGCCGCCACCACCTCGGCCGCCACCACCTCGGCCGCCGGCACCTCGGCCGCCGGCACCTCCGCCGTCACCTCGGTCGAGGCCACGGCCGACCCACCGACGGCGAACACCGCGGCCGTCGCGACGGCTCCGGCAACCTCGGCGGTCGCCTCGGCACCAGTGGCCCCGGCACCGGTCGCCGCGCAATCCCGGTCCGCGTTCTCGCCGGCGTCGGAGGAGCCCGAAGCGCTGGACCTGCTCGAATTCGCCGGCGGCTCGATCTACAAGCAGGCCCTGCCGCTCGTTACCGGGCTCGTCGTCGTCGGCGCGATCATCGTCTGGTTCGTTGGCCGGCGGCGGCCGTAACGGGCACCCCCCCGCCCCTGTTTCGCGGGGTCGACCGCGCCGTGCGTCATCGCCTGAATCGCCCGCGGCGTCGACGCGACGCGGGCCGGCTCGGCCGCCGGGGAGCCGGGCTCGGCCAGCATCATCGAGTGCCGACGGCTCGCTCGTCCCAGCGGGTGGTTGCGCAACGCAATAGTGTCGGATCGACGCCAACCCGCACCCACGGACTTCGCAGGCAGTGACAACGCCAGATAAGGTGCCACTCTGCTGAGGAGCGGCGGCCGCGGTGGCCGCCGGTGGGCGAGGGGCGTGGGCACAGGATGACCGAGGAGCGGACCACGCCACTGCGTGAGCGGGATCCGCGTGCGCTGGGGCCCTACGAGTTGATCGCGCGGCTCGGCGAGGGCGGCATGGGCACCGTCTATCTGGCCCGCAGCGCCGACGGCGATCTGGTCGCCGTCAAGATGATCCGGGCCGACCTGGCGCCCGACGACGAGTTCCGCCGCCGGTTCCGAAGCGAGGTCAACCGGGTCAGGCAGGTGCCGCCCTTCTGCACCGCCGAGGTGCTCGACGCGGACCCCGACCACGAGTCGCCCTACCTGGTCGTCGAGTACGTCGACGGGCCCAGCCTGGCCGACGTGGTGGAGAAACGCGGCCCGCTGAAGTCGTCGAACCTGCACAGCGTCGCCATCGGGGTGGCCACCGCCCTGACCGCGATCCACGGGGCCGGCGTGATCCACCGCGACCTCAAACCGCGTAACGTGCTGCTCGCCCAAGGCAGCCCCAAAGTGATCGACTTCGGCATCGCCCGGGGACTGGAATCCACCAGTGCGCACACCCGGACCGACCAGATGGTCGGCACGGTCGCCTACATGGCCCCGGAGCGCTTCGACTCCGCCGGCACCCTGCTCACCCCGGCCGCCGACGTCTTCGCCTGGGGCGCCGTCGTCGCGTACGCGGGGATGGGCCGCACGCCCTTCAGCGCCGACTCGGCGACCGCGACCGCCGCGCGGATCCTGACCCAGCCACCCGACCTGTCCGGTCTCAGCGGTTCCCTGCGCGACCTGGTCGCGCACGCCCTGGAGAAGGACCCGGCCAACCGGCCGACCGCCCGCGAGTTGCTGGATCTGCTGGTCGCCGGCCCGCACCGCCCGGCCGCCACCGCCGCCGCGCTGGCCCACCAGCCCGGGCTGCGCGCCGCCGCCCAGGAGGCGCAGGCGGCCACCGGCTATCACGAGGCGCGCCAGATCACCGCGCTCGGCCCGGCCCCGGGCCTGGTCGGCTACGACGAGGAGTCGATCGTCACCCAGGCGGTCACCGTGCCGCCGGCCGTCGTGTTCGATCCGCCCCCGGCCGGGCCGCCGAAGCGTCGCCGCTGGGCGCTGCCCGCGGCGGTCGCGCTGCTGATCGCCTCGGTGGTGGCCGGGATCGCGATGGTGGGGGCGGCCTGGCCGGCCGGCGGCGCGGCGGTCGTGACCGGCCCCAGTCTCGTGCCGCCGAGCGCGCACGCCGACCCCGACGGGCTGGTCCTGGTCAGCGATCCGCTGGTCAGTGCCCGGTTGTGGCAGGAGTCGGCGGTGCCGACCGAGCACGCCGGCTGCTCCTTCGACGGCGGCCTGGTGGTGAAACGGGCGACTCGGGGCTCGTTTCGCTGCCAGGGCCCGCAGGACGCCGAGCCGAACGACCTGCAGACCGAGGTGCGGCTGCGGTTGCTGACCACGAACAGCTGCGCGGCGATCTGGTTCCGATTCCGCTTGTACGAGGGGTATCAGGTCCGCGTCTGCCAGCAGAACATCTACGTCGGCACGCACAAGAACGCCGATGTGGTGACCGTCAAGACGTTCCCGCTGGACGACCCGATCGGCCTGGACGTGCCGACCACGATCACCCTGACGATCCGGGGCTCATCGGTCGAGATCGTGCGCGACGACGAGCTGGTCGGCCAGGTCCCGCTGCAGGACCCGGACATCACCGTCGGCCGGGTCGTGCTGGGCATCTTCACCGAGCGCAACGCCCCGGAGCAGGGCCCGTACTCGGTGGCCTTCAACGACGTGAAGATCTGGCGAATCCTCTGAGCGGCGGGCGGCTGATCGGGGTTCGCACGGGCAGGGCCCGCCACACAGTTCGAGCAGTCCCACGTTGCGTGACTCGGGTCCTGGTCGACATGCCAGGGTCTCGTTGCGGCGCCAGCCCTGGTGGTTGGTCGACCCGGTTGCCGGAGGCTCGTGAGGCCCTCGCCGGTCACGCACGATAGCAGGCCGGGATTGAAGAATGTAACAGTCTCGAAACCTCTGCGCCACGTGCACATCACGGCATTGATCTATTGATGTCGATGTCCTAGCGGATGCACAGTGTCACCGACTAATCACCACGTGCTGATCCACGCACAGCCGGTGGACGATCGCACGTCGCTGATCTGCAATATCGCGTGGAAGGGCAGTCATGCTCGCATTGGCACCGCATCGTCGATCCCGTAGCTTCGTCACCTCCCTCGGCGGCCTCCTGCTGGCCGCCGGCATACTGGCAGCAACCGCACCCGCCGCTGTCGCCGCCGACCGGGCACCGACCGCAGCGGTCCAGGCCGCCGCCGCGACCGGTCCCTGGAGCGGATGGGGAGAGATCCCCGGCGGCGGCTTGACCCCGGACGCCCCGGCGGCGACGAACTACAACGGCATCGAGTACGTCTTCGTCCGCGGCACCGACGACAGGATCTACGCGGACCTCTACAACGGTGTCGTCTGGCGTGGTTGGCAGGAGATCCCGGGCGCGGGGCTGACCCCGTCCGCCCCGACGGCCACGGTCTACAAGGGCAACCTCTACGTCTTCGTTCGCGGCACGGACAGCGCCATCTATGTCAACAAGCTGAGCACCACGACGTGGTCGGGCTGGAGTCAGGTCGCGGGCGGCGGGGCGACCCCGTCGGCACTGGGCGCCACCGTTCTCGGCAACACCCTCTACCTCTTCGTCCGCGGTACGGACAGCCGGATCTACCTCAACAAATTCGGTGGCAGCTGGAGCGGTTGGGCTGAGGTGCCCGGCGCGGGCGCCACGCCTTCGGGACCGGCGGCCGTTGCCTTCAACAGCACCATCTACCTCTTCGTTCAGGGCACCGACAACGCGATTTACGTGAACACCTTCAAGACGTCCTGGTCCGGCTGGAGCAAGGTACCGGGCGGCGGCGCGACATACTCCGCACTGGGCGCGACGGTCATCGGCAACACCCTCGAACTCTTCGCCCGCGGTACCGACAGCCGGATCTACGTCAACCCCCTGAGCACCACCTGGGGCGGCTGGTCGGAGGTTCCCGGCGGTGGCGCCACCCCGTCCGGGCCCGGCGCGGACACCTACGGCGGCGTCCTCCACCTCTACGTCCAGGGTACGGACCTCCGCATCTACCTCAACCGCACCGGCCCGGCCTTCCCCAGCTGACCGTACGCACGACTGGCCGGGGATCCGGCAACCTCGCGGCCAGCTCCCATGCCAACCCATCCGCCCGCGGCCACCTCCGGTCGCGGGCGGATGCATCAATCGGTGGGACCTGGGCGACGCCTGCCTTGGGGCCCGGCGCTGCCGATCAGTCCTTGGTGAGGCCGGCCCGGCGCAGGGCGTCGGCCATCGCACTGTTGGCAATCGACCCGGTCTGCTGAGCACCCCGCTGCCCGCCGTCACCCTGCCGGGGCTGCCCGCCCTGCCCGCCCTGCCGCTGGCCGCCCTGCCCAGCGCCGCCCTGCCGCTGCTGGCCGCGTTGCTGGCCGCCGCTGCTCTGGCGTTGCTGGTCACGCGGCCCGCCCCCGGCGGAGCCGCGTTCCTGGCCGCCGGCGGGCCGCTCCGGGCGGGGCTGGGCGGGCTTGTCCGCCAGCCGCATGGTCAGTGAGATGCGTTTGCGGACCGCGTCCACCTCGACCACCCGGACCTTGACCACGTCACCCGACTTGACCACCTCGCGCGGGTCCTTCACGAACGTGTTCGACAGCGCCGACACGTGCACGAGACCGTCCTGGTGGACACCGATGTCGACGAACGCCCCGAAGGCCGCCACATTCGTCACCACGCCCTCCAGGATCATGCCCGGGGTCAGGTCGCCGAGCTTCTCCACGCCCTCGGCGAAGGTCGCCGTGGTGAAGGCCGGGCGCGGGTCGCGGCCCGGCTTCTCCAGTTCCTTCAGGATGTCGCTGACCGTGGGCAGGCCGAACGTGTCCGTCACGAACGTCTCCGGGCGCAGGCCGCGCAGCAGCGGACTGTTGCCGATCACCGTCTTCAGATCGCCGCCCGCGCTGGCCAGAATCGTCCGGACCACCGGATACGCCTCCGGGTGCACCGAGGACGCGTCCAGCGGGTCGTCGCCGTTCAGGATGCGCAGGAAGCCCGCGCACTGCTCGAAGGCCTTCGGGCCCAGCCGCGCCACCTTCTTGATCTCCGAGCGTTTCCGGAACGGGCCGTTGGCGTCGCGGTGCAGCACGATGTTCTCGGCCAGGCCCGCGCCGATCCCGGACACCCGGGTGAGCAGCGGCGCCGACGCCGTGTTGACGTCCACGCCGACCGCGTTGACGC
>JAVHVY010000190.1:0-11159 GCA_032160305.1 Actinoplanes sp. | reverse complement strand
CATCGCCTCCCCGTCGTTCTTACGGGTCTGGGCAAGGCATCTACCCAGGTCGGCGAACATGGTTGCCTGGCGGTTCGATGAGGCGATGGCGGAGAGGTCCGGAGCAGGCATTCCCGCGACCGCGCCTCCGTCGCCAAGCTCGGCCAGCACACCAAGCCGCCAGATCGCTACGTTCGTCGGCCCAAACCAGAGCTGGCCGAAGTTCCCCTCGCCAAGTCGGGAAGCCGAAGCGGTCGCCTCGCGGAGGTGGGTCTGACTGGTCGAGGTATCCCCGCCGATCGCCGCCAACATGGCGGCGCTCAAATGCAGCATGCCGTGTACCTGCCCGGCGCGCGGATGATCGGCCGCCATCTCCAGAAGATCGACGGCACGAACAGCGCGCTGCAACGGCAACGCCCGCGACTCGGCGGGCAGGGTGTGGACGATGGCGAACTCCGCTATCCCCAGCCACTCCCGTTCGTCCGTCAGTAGCCCGGCGACCTCACGGCATTGCTGAGCGGCAAGCATCGCCAGGTCGGCATGCCCTAGGTATTTCGCCGCGAACGTCGTTGCGTAGGTGACCCACATCAGACGCCGGACCGAGGCGGGGTCATCGAGTCTGCTTCCGAGCGTCAAGAGCAGGCTTGGAAGGTCAGCGATGAGATCGTCGTAGCGGCAGGCATTGTGCAGTTCGGTGACGCCGTGCACCGCCGACGCCAGGTCGCGCGGGCCGCCCTCTGGCGCGGTGGCGGAACCGAATGCCAACTCCGCGATTGCAGCCCGAAGCGCAGGAAGATGGCGTATTGCCGCCATGTGTTCGAGGGTGGTCGGGTCGTACGGCTGCCCGGTCAGGTCGGCCAATGAAACCTGCAACGCTTTGGCGAGCGCGAGCTGGGTGCTGCGCTTGTCGAGCGCCGCCGTTCCCGACTCGATCTGCGCGATGTACCCCTGGCTCAGGCCAGCCAGCTCCGCGAGCACGCGCTGGCTGAGATTACGCTTGAGCCGCCAACTGCGGACCCGCACGCCGATATGGTCCAGCGTGGTGCCGGATCCTCGCCGGTCCGTAACCATGGCATGACGATACGTCAGCGGCCGGGCTTGTACCACAAGCGCCGGTAGTCGGTCGAGTGATGGAGCAGCATGGCAATCGCCGGTCAGCCCGTGCTCTACGTCGTCGCATGCGGCGGCCGTCCCGCCGCAGATTTGCCACCGTTCGTGAGTCAGCTACTGGCCGACGGATGGCACGTATGCGTCATCGCCACACCATCGGCGGTGAAGTTCATGGACCTCGAAGCTCTTGCGTTGATCACCGGCCACCAGGTCCGCCACGACTACAAACAGCCGGATGAGCCCGACATCCTTCCGCCCCCGGATGCGTACGTGATCGCCCCGGCGACGTTCAACACCATCAACAAGATGGCATCGGGAGCCAGCGACACGCTCGCCCTCGGCATGCTGAACGAGGCGATCGGCTTACCGCTACCCATCATCGCGGTTCCCACTCCGAACGTGGCGCTCGCCAGGCATCCGGCATACCGAGCCAGTGTGCAAGCGCTCCGCTCATGGGGCGTCAAGCTTCTCTTCGACCCCGACCGTTATCCCCTCCCGACACCCAACATGGGTGCGCCAGCCGCGGCACTCTTCCCCTGGTCAGACCTTGCCTCAGCCGTGACAGAACTCCGCAAGTCCATCGAGGTCGGTAGCCAATGACCAGGAACCCGTACGCCGTCGAGTGGCGTCGGACATCATCATGGCCAAAGTCCTCGCAGTCTCCAGGGCCACGCTGCATCGGCACCTCGTCGAGAGCGTCTGCGAGGAGCTCTGAGCAAGCTGAGGCCCCGGCTCATCACCGGGGGCATACTGCTTACTGCGCCGCTCGCGCGGTCTCTGGTATGCCGGTCAGCTAGCGACGCCGGAACCGGCCAGGGCTGCCCTGACCTGCACGATTGACGGGTTGGTCAGGACGATCTCCTCGCCCTCGGCGGAGGGAACGATGCGTACCGTCGGAACAGTCTGGTTTCCGCCGTTGACGCTCATCACGAACTCGGCCGCCGCCGGATCCTGCTCGATGTCCACGACCTCGTACGCGATGCCCTCCCGGTCGAGTTGCGACTTGAGTCGGTGGCAGTAACCGCACCAGGGGGTCGAGTACATGGTCAACATCGGTAGGGATCCCTTCGAAGACGTCACATGGCATCGCGCCATCCAAGGAAACGTCAGACGGGGATGCCATGATTCCCGGTTGTGACAGCTCCGCCGACTGATAGTCCAGGCTTGGGTAGTGGCACAGCTCCGCCGACTGATAGTCCAGGCTTGGGTAGTGGCACAGCTGAACGCGTACTCGCGGGCCTCGATCCCGACCAGCGCCAGGCTGTGACCGCCCCGGCCGGCCCGGTCTGCATCCTGGCCGGCGCCGGCACCGGCAAGACCCGGGCGATCACCCACCGGATCGCGTACCGCACCCTGAACGGCGAGATCAGCCCCCGGCACATCCTCGCGGTGACCTTCACCGCCCGCGCGGCCGCGGAGATGCGGGCCCGGCTGACCGCGCTCGGCGCAGGCGGTGTGCAGGCCCGCACGTTCCACGCGGCGGCGCTGCGCCAGGTGCGCTACTTCGCCCCCCGGCTGCTCGAGGGCCGGGGAATGCCCGAGCTGCTGGAGAGCAAGACGCGGCTGGTCACCCTGGCCGCCGGGCGGGTCGGCGTACGGGCCGACCGCACCTCGGCGCGCGACCTGGCGAGCGAGATCGAGTGGGCGAAATCGTGCCTGGTCGAGCCGGGGGAGTACGCGGTCGCCGCCGCCAAGGCCCTGCGCGAGCCGCCGATGGAGGCCGCCAAGGTGGCCGAGATCTTCGGGGCCTACGAGTCGCTGAAGCGTGCGCAAGGCGTGATCGACTTCGAGGACATGCTGCGCGCCGCGGTCTGGGGCATCGAGGAGCACGAGGACGTGGCCGAGCAGATCCGCTCGCAGTACCGGCACTTCGTGGTCGACGAGTATCAGGACGTCAACCCGTTGCAGCAGCGGCTGCTGGACGCCTGGCTGGGCGGACGCGACGACCTGACCGTGGTCGGCGACGCGAGCCAGACGATCTACTCGTTCACCGGTGCGACCTCGGCCTACCTGATCGACTTCCCGCGGCAGCGCCGGTCGGCCGTGGTGATCCGGCTGGTCCGCGACTATCGGTCGACGCCGCAGGTGGTCGGGCTGGCCAACGCGGTGATCAGGCAGGCCCGGGGCAGCGAGGCCAAACTACGGCTCGCACTGGTCGGCCAGCGGCCGCCGGGCGCGGAGCCGGAGCTGAAAATCTTCCCGGATGAGATGTCCGAAGCGACCGCCGTCGCCCGCCGCTGCCGGGAGCTGATCGGCGCAGGCACCCCGGCCAGCGAGATCGCCGTCCTGTTCCGCACGAACGCCCAGTCTGAGTCCTACGAGAAAGCGCTGGCCGAGGCCGAGGTGCCGTACCTGGTGCGCGGCGCCGAACGCTTCTTTGAGCGCCCTGAGGTGCGCCGGGCGATGATCGCGCTGCGGTCGGCGGTGCGCTCGACGCCGGGGGAGACCCCGCTGGTCCAGGCGGTGGTCGAGGCGCTGTCGGCGACAGGCTGGGCGCGCGACACCGTACCGGCCGGCGGGGCGCAACGTGAGCAGTGGGAGGCGCTGGCCGCGCTGGTGACCCTCGCGGAGGAGTATGCGAAAGCCCCGGCGCTGCTGCCGATCGGGGAGGCCGCCGCGGTCCAGCGGGACATCTCGCTGTCGGCGTTCTGCGCGGAGCTGGCCCGGCGGGCGGAGCAGCAGCACGCCCCGACCGTTGAGGGCGTGACGTTGGCGTCGCTGCACTCGGCGAAGGGGCTGGAGTGGGACGCCGTGTTCCTGGTCGGGCTCGCCGACGGCACGCTTCCGACGATGTATGCCAAGACCGCCGAGCAGGTGGAGGAGGAGCGCCGACTGCTCTACGTCGGCGTGACCCGCGCCCGGCAGTGGCTCTGGCTCTCGTACGGGCAGACCCGCTCGGGCGGTGGCCGCTCGCGCCGGCCGTGCCGGTTCCTGCCGCAGCTCGACGCGACCCGCGGCTATGAGAAAGCGGGCGAGAGTCGGAAACCCGTCAATCGGCGCACCCTGATCGTCTCCTGCCGGGTCTGCGGGGCCACCCTGCTGGCCGGGGCCGACCGCAAACTGGGCCGCTGCGCGACCTGCCCGTCCGACCTGGACGAGGATCTTTTCGACCGGCTGACGGTGTGGCGCGCGGCGATCGCCACAGAGTTCTCCATCCCTGCGTACGTGGTGTTCACGGATGCCACGATCGTGGCGATCGCCGAGCGCCGCCCGGGCACCCCGGCCGAGCTGCTGGCCATCGCCGGGATCGGCCCGCGCAAGCTCGGCCAGTACGGGGCGGCGGTCTTCGCTCTGGTGGCCGGCGAGAACCCGACAGAAATCTTTCGAAGTTAGTCGGTTAATTCGTTTGCCTCCCTGTGACGGGGGGCTTAGCCTCAGAGCACACCAAGACGAGCGCGGTCAAAAACCATGCTCAGACGGGTTGACAAGGTTCACACACGACGAGCGCAACGCGATGGAGGAGGTGGCAACGATGAAGCTCAACTACACGATTCTGCGACCGTCGCTGCTGCCGGCTGCCGCCTGCGCTCCGTCCGTCTCCTACGCGAAAGAGACCGTCCCCGCGACGATCTTGGCGGCGGAGTGGGCCCCGGCTTCGCGGGTGCACCAGGTCCAGATCCAGGCCGAGCTGGTTGAGGTTCTGGGTGGCACCGTCGGCAGCGCTGGGACGACTGGGTTCAACGAGGGTACGGCGTCCGTGGGCAGCAATGTCGCTACCGATCTCGCTGAGAAGCAGATGAAGGACGGCGCCAGCGGTGTCCCGCCTCGAGGAAGGCCGGTCTGAGAAATCAAGACCTCCGGCTCACCTCGAGGCCGCGGAACCCGTAACCGGGATCCGCGGCCTTACTTATTGTCCGGGCACTCTTCCGGACGCGAGCACCACCGGTAGGACGATCCATAAGATCGAGACGAAGAGAGAGGTGACCGGGCTTTATGAGTCTGGCGCTGGCCCCACTCGACGTGAGCGTCGAGCTCGAGGCAAACCTGCCCTGTCGGAAGTTCGACCCGGACCTTTGGTTCTCAGACTCCCCGGCCCAGCTGGAACTGGCCAAGTCGCTCTGCGGGGACTGCCCGCTGCGCGTCGAGTGCCTCGCCGGCGCGGTCGAGCGGAACGAGCCCTGGGGTGTCTGGGGCGGCGAGATCTTTGAGCGTGGCACTGTCGTGCCGCGTAAGCGGCCCCGGGGCCGCCCCCGCAAGGTCGACGTCGCGCGCGACGCCGAGCTCGCTACCGAGGTCGAGGCGCGGCTCGCCGCGAACGGTCTCGAGTCCCGCAAGTCGCACGACCTCGCAGCCTGAACAACCCGACAAACAATCCCTTGAACGAGAGACGGACATCGTTGTGAACCCGAATGGAGCACCCAAAATGAGACTCCTCCAAGAGGCCCTGTCACGTGCGCGAATGCGTCGGCCTCAGGCCGTACACACTCCTGAGGCATACCGTCCCGCCCGCCAGATCGCTCTGCAGGCCCAGCACCGGGCCTCGCGCGAATTGGGTGGAATGCGCTTCTGACAGCACATCCATGAGATGACCCGGCCCGCCTGTTACCCGCAGGCGGGCCGGTTCCTGTTCCCGGTTACCGCACGGGGGCGAAACCCGGGAGCCACCTCTGCAGGATGGCTCGATAGGGGGCTTTGGCTTCCAGTTGGCACAGGACGCCGATGGAGCCCAGGGTCACCCGGTGGATCAGCAGGTAGGACGGGGGAAGATTGAGCTTTCGGCTGAGCTGGAAGGCGGGAGATTTCGGGCTGGACAGCCGGGTCGCCTCGCCGCGCAGCCAGGCCCGGGTGAAGCGGAACTCGTCGACCGCGACCGGTTCAATCATCGGGCGCAGGAAATCGAGGACTGCCTGGGCGTCGATCTGGTCGTCCGGCTTGATGAAGCCCTCGTTGCGTAGACCGTCGGCCACCGCGGCGGCATCGCCCTGCAGGGCCAGCCGGACCAGGCGGCCGATCGGCTCGGGGTGGCCGCCGGGCAGCCGGGCCACCGCGCCGAAGTCGATGACGCCGAGCCTGCCGTCGGGCAGGATCCGGAAGTTGCCGGGGTGCGGGTCGGCGTGCAGCATGCCGGCCCGGGCGGGTGCGGAGAAGTTCAGCGTCGCCATCAGCCGGCCGGCCTCGTCGCGTTCGGCCCCGGTGCCGTCGGTGATCACCTTGGCCAGGGGCGTGCCGTCGACCCACTCGGTCACCAGAACCCGCGGCGCGGAAGCCACCACCCGGGGCACGAAGATCTCCGGATCGTCCGCGTACGCCTCCGCGAACGCCGTCTGGGTCTCCGCCTCCATGGCATAGTCGAGCTCTTCGGCGATGCGCTCCCGCAGCTCGCTCAGCAGCGGCTTGATGTCCATCCCGGGCTGGATGATCGTGAACAATGAGGCGAGCCGGGAGAGCTGCTTCAGGTCGGACAGCAGGGCCTCACCGGCGCCCGGGTACTGCACCTTCACCGCGACGGTCAGCGTTTTCGGCGTCGTGTTCTCGCGGGTTGGCGGCAGTTTCCAGACGGCTTTGTGTACCTGGCCGATGCTCGCCGCCGCGGCCGGTATCTCGTCGAACTCGGCGAACCGCTCCCGCCACTCCGGCCCGAGCTGCTCGGCCATGGCCTTGCGCAGACTCGCCACCGGCATCGGCGGCGCGGCCTCCTGAAGCTTGGTCAGCGCCTGCCTGTACGGCCCGGCCATCTCCTCGGGCATCGCCGCCTCGAAGACCGACAGCGCCTGGCCGAACTTCATCGCGCCGCCCTTGAGCTGGCCCAGAACGCTGAAGAGTTGCTCGGCGGTGCGCTGCTGGATGTCGGCTGAGATCACCCCGGAGGCGATGCCGACCGCGCGCTTGCCGAGCCCGAGCGCCGTACGACCCGCGAAGCCGAGAGGCAGTGCTGCCAGTTTGGCCGTCCGGGACGCCGCACGTCGGGGTATGTCGCTCACCAGATCATTGTTACCGACGGCTGGCCCGGCAACCGCCCGCGCGAGGGTCATCCGTCCTGGTATGCGCGAATAGTCCCGGACGGAAAGTGTGGAGATGTTGTGCCGGCCTCCGCTGGCCGCCCATTCGGCGGCGATCCGGCACCGGTCCGGGGCGTGACCAGGCGGCGGGGCGAGCAGCCGCAGGCAGGATGAGCCGGCCAGCTGCGGCGGCGGAACCGTCCCGGCGCGGTGATCTCCACGGCCGCCCCGACGGTGTCCGGGAGTGCCCCATCGAGGAATGCCAGCGCCTCGGCGGTGGCGAACGCGGTCGCTGCCAGCAGCGTGCTGACGCCGCACGGCTCCGGAGCCTCCGGCGCGAGCTGGACCATCAGGTCGGGCCAGCCGGCGTCACGGTCGCGCCGGTGCAGGTCGAGACACTGCAGGCACGGTCCCCCGACGGCCGGGACGAACGGGCCGACCACCGCGGTGCCGTCCCGGATGGCCACGACCAGGTGTGGTTGTCGCCGGCTCGCATAGCCCGCCGCCAGTAGCGCGACGGGCTGGTCGTAGCCGAGCTGCACTGTCAGAGTCGCGGAACCCCGCCGTAGTTGCCGGGTCACCGTGCCCGGAGCCGCCCGTTGGACGGCGGCGGCGACCGCGGCGCGTCGGGGCAGCCCCAGGTCGGCCACCTGCAGCGGGCTGCCGGGCAGATCCGCCTCGCCGACCGGCCCCGGCAGGTCGGGCTCCACGTGACCGACCCCGGACTCGGCGAGCGCGACCGCGATCGGCGCCGCCAGCCGTCCCCGCCCGGTCACCACCACCTTCGCCGCCATCCGTCGACGCAGGATCTGCGCAGGTGATAGCCCGCTACGGTCCGAAAGACCGGATCCGCCAGGAGCCTGCGGGTCAGACAACGGCCGGTGTCCGTCGACGGCCCCGACCTCGTGCGCGGGCGCGCCGATCGGCACCGTCGGGCGGCCCTGGGCGGTGAGTGCCAGGGCGGTGAGCGCCAGGGCGGTGGCCTCGGCGGTCAGCCGTCGGCGGGTCGGGCCGGTCAGTGCCGGCGGCAGCAGGTGCCGGCCCGCGAGCAGGAGTCCGGCTCTGCGCAGGGAGTCGAGCAGGTCGTGGGCCTCCGGGGCGGGGAGGCCGACAATGGCCGCTTGTCGCAGGAACACCGCCTCGGACCGGGTCCCGTCGAGCAGGTCGAGCAGGCCTGCGGCACGGGGATCGGGCAGATCCAGCAGGATCGCCCGGCCGGGGTGCAGGCCGAGTTGCAGGGTGTGCGGTCCACGCCAGACCCGGGGCAAGCCGGGCAGCAGAACTGGTCGCATCAGCGGAACACGGGTCACGAAGTAGCACGATGTCACCACGCGGCTGCGTGATGCCTCGAGTTGTCCACAGGCCCGCGAGGCCGCGCGCAGGGTTATCCACAGGGCCGGCGGAGTTATCCACAGATGTATACGCACACGCTGAGCCCGTCGACAGTGACTCAACGTCGCTATCCCGTGGGCGGTTACGGCCGTCGTGTCCGGAAAGTCGCGGAGCGGACGGCAATCGCCGGGAACGCGGGCGGGGCGGCCACGATCGGCCGCCCCGCCGTAAAACGTGCTGTCAGGCCTTGGCCTTGCCCAGGATCCGGTTGACGGTGGTGCCGCAGACCGGGCACTTGCCCTTGGCCATGTTCATGCCGGTCTTCGAGACCTCTACGGTGCCTTGGAAGTCGCGCTTCTCCTTGCACTTCACGCAGTAGCCGTTGTACGTGTTGTCGGCCACGGTTCCTCCTCGTCAAAGTTGTCGGCCAGGTCGGCCCGGGCCGGCTGTGGTACGGCGCTGGACCGTTCCGCGACCACGTGGATGTGGCCACCCCGCTCGGCGGTCACTACCCAGGTCAAGCCGTTTCCATGTCAGCGCAGCGTCGACGGTCTTGCCGACGTCGTGAGTGTGCGCGGCGATATGATCCTTTTTGGGTAGTTTAGCCAAGACACGCCGCGGATTACGCTCAGAAGCCCCCAAACAGGATGTTCGGGGCCTTGTGGGGACGCCCTTGTGGTGGGTTACCGTGGGGCGGTCAAGGGCCGATGTTGCCGTTGTGGAAAATTTCTTTGCCCTAAACGGGGCAAAGCGCTTAAATCTGGCGCGTGTCCTCGTATGTACCCTTGCGGTGACATGGGTCTCACGGAATAACGTCTCAACGTGAATCCGAATCTGGGCCCCGCGAGCCGGTAATGACGACCCGCACGCGCAAGCCTGTCGTCGAGGTGCGGCGCAGCCAGCGCCGCCGCCGCACGGTGTCCGCGTATCGCGACGGTGAACGAGTCGTCGTCCTCATCCCGGACCGGTTCTCCCGGGCCGAGGAGACCGAGTGGGTCGAGCGGATGCTGGCCCGGCTGGCCGCCCGCGAGGAGCGGATCCGGCACACCGACGAAGAACTCACCCTGCGCGCTCGGCGTCTGACCGAGCGCTACCTGAGCGACCACGCGAGCACGGTCGCCCCGGCCAGCGTCCGCTGGGTGACCAACCAGAACGGCCGCTGGGGCTCCTGCACTCCCGACGACGGGACGATCCGCATCTCCCACCGCATCCAGGAGATGCCGGACTGGGTGGTCGACTACGTCCTGCTCCACGAACTGGCCCACCTGGTCGTACCCAGTCACAGCACCCGCTTCTGGGACCTGGTCAACCGATTCCCGAAAGCCGAGCGGGCCCGAGGTTTCCTCGAAGGCATCTCCGCCGCCACCGGCCTGGTCCTGGCCGACTGACGGCTCGCGCCGGTTCGGCGGTCAGCCGCGAGCGGCCCACCTGTGTGCGCCAGCCGCAGGGCAGGGGGATTAGCCTCGGGGCGTGGTGAAACGGGTCGTAGTGGCGTTGCTCGTGCCGGTCGTCTGGCATCCGCCGGGGGTTGAGCTCGCGGCGTGGCGCGCGGCGCTGGCCGAGGACGTCGTCGACCTGTTGGCCCGGCTCGCCCAAGCCGAGCCGGCCATCGCCGCGACGTCGGCGGACCTCGGGCTCGCCGAAGCGATCGCCTGGCCGGGAACGCCGATCTACGAGGTGGCAACGGCCACGGTGCGGCCGGTGCTGGAAGCGACGGCCAAGGACGGTTTCGACCAGGCGGCGGTGCTCGCCGCCGACGCCGCCGACGTGCCGGGGATGATCCTGGGCAAGCTGCTGCGGCCCCTGAGTAGCAAGCCGGTGGCCGTCGCCCCGAACGGCGGCGACAGCGGTCTGCTGGCCGTCGCCAGCCATCTGCCGCCGCCGGACTGGCTGGCTGACGCCGATCTGGACACTGCCACGGTGCTGCAGCTGCGGAAGATGGCCCCGCAGCCCAGCGACGTCGAGTCGACCCCGGACTGGCGCCGGCTGCGCGGCCCGGCCGACCTGGCGACCCTCGATCCGGCCCTGGAAGGCTGGGAGACCACCCGAGCCCTGCTCGGCGGCTGACCAGGCTAGGACTACCCGTCCTTCTTGTCGTCCTCGGATCCCGTACCGTCGAGCTCGCTGATGTCCCAGTCGGACTGGGCTTGAGCGAAGGTCTGCGGGTGGGCGAAGTCCTGGTCGGTCGGGAGCAGGTCGGGGTGGTCCCAGAGGGCGTCTCGGCCCGGGATGCCGCGCTGCTCGGTGACGGCGGCCCAGAGGGCGCCCGCCTCGCGCAGGCGGCGGGGTCGCAGCTCCAGGCCGACCAGGGCGGCGAAGGTCTGCTCGGCCGGGCCGCCCGCGGCGCGGCGGCGGCGGAAGGCCTCGCCCAGCGCGGCCACCGACGGCAGCCGGTCGCCGGCCGCCGAGTCGACCACGTGGCCGACCCAGCCCTCGATCAGGGCCAACGCCGTTTCCAGGCGGGCCAGGCTCGCCTTCTGCTGCGGGGTGTCCTCGGGCGTGAAGATGCCGTCGAGCGCCATCGCCTGCATCGACTCGGGGTCGGACGGATCGACGCGGCTCATCGCCTCCTCGATCGCCTCCCGGTTGACCGTGATGCCGTTCGCGTAGGCCTCCACCGCGTTCAGCACGTGGGCGCGCAGCCACGGCACGTGCGAGAAGAGCCGCTGGTAGGCCGCCTCGCGGAGGGCCACATACAGCCTGACCTGGTCCTCCGGGATTTCCAGGCCCTCGCCGTACGCCTTGATGTTGGCCGGGACGAGCGCGGCGGTGCCGGCCGGGCCGAGCGGGAGGCCGATG
>JAVHVY010000165.1:0-3826 GCA_032160305.1 Actinoplanes sp. | reverse complement strand
GGCCGGGGCTGGCGGGAACAGGGCGGCCACCGCGTGATCTTGAGTCTGTTGTGGACAAACATCCAAATCTTGCGGTGGCCGCTGGTCACAGCCTAAACGCCGCTGGCTGGCGGCGGGTTTCAGCCCTGGTACTCGATCGTTTCGCAGACCGGTTCACCCGGGTCGAAACGCGGCGGACGGGGGGCCGAGTTCGTCACCGGCCTGCCCGCCGACCTCAAGGTCAAGACGAGCTGGCAACTGGCCGAACATGCCGGGCATGACCGGCTGCTCTACCGGGCGAAATGGGACGCCGACGCCGTCCGCGACGACGTGCGCAAGGTGGTGATCGACCGGCTCGGCGACCCCTACGGCGTTCTGGTGGTCGACGAGACCGGCGACCTGAAGAAGGGCGGCCAACTTCAGTGGCACAGCGTCGACCACTCCTCTGCCATTCAAGAAGGCCCGCGCAGGTCAAGGGCGTGCTACCGGGCCAAGATGTTTGTCACCAGGCACTCCGCCGGGTGTGAGCGGGAGCGGCTATCCGCTGCCTCGCCTCGCCTGGCGATTGGGTCGCGTTGTCTTGGCGCGCGGCCCGGGGCGGCCCTTGCCTTGAAACCGATGTGGCTTCCTGATCCACGCGGTATTTTGAGGGGTGATCGTCGAGCCGGGTGGCCGCGTCAGCGCACCGGTTGAGTGCGTGTTCCGGCTATCCGTGCTTTCGTGCCGCCGGTCCGAGGCCGTGAACCTGTATCCGGTCCGGTTGACTCGCCGCACAACAGGACGCGAAGTATGAAACCGGTGGTCGGCGACCGCGGCATCGGGGCCGGTGGATCGGGGCAGGAAATTGCGCTACTCCCGTGCGGCTGCGGTGCCGGACCGGGGGCACAACAGACATCTGCGCCACGCCGGGCCGCGTGCTGGTGGTGACCGCGACCCTTCCTCTTCGAGAGCCACGACGCTATGACTTGGGGCGCGGGCCTAGGCGAGGCCGGTGACGCGGCTGGCGCTGTCACCGCCCTGCAGCAACTGCTCGACGACCGACGGCGGGTACTCGGCCCTGACCACCCCAGCTCCTTGAACACCCGCAACACCCTCGCCCACTGGCGCGGCCAAGGGGACCGCGCGTCGGCGGGGCGGGCTCGGCCGGGCGCAACCCAGTTGCACTGGGGCGGGCACGCGCATCGCTACCGGCGAGGCGCAGATTTTGCGGTGTACAGAGATCGGCGTTCATTTGGCCCCCGGGCCAACAGGGCAGTCGGATCTATCGAGAAAGGCAAACCCGGTGCAAGCCGGGGACGCAAAGTCACGGGACCGTCAGGGTCAGCCGGACTACCGAAAGAGAGCAGAGACCCCATGAACCTCCCAATCAAGCTCCTCGGATCACTGGCCGTGGCCGGCATGGTCGCCGCCGGCGGCAACGCCTTCACCGCCACTGGCATCACCCGTACGGCCGTTGACGCAAGTCGGCAGATCGGCGGCGTCGTAAGCCAGACCGTCGATGGCGCTGTCATGAGCGCCGTCGACTACACCGCCGACGTCGACGGCAAGGTCACCAAGGTCACCGTGACGCTCGCGGCCCCGATTGCGGCCACTTCCACCATCACACTCGACGCGTTCTCCAACAGCGGCCTGACTGTCGCGCTGGGCCCGACGACAATCAACTCGGATATCACACCGTCCGGGGCAAGCGCCGGTAGTGTCTACGTCTTCGAGTTGGACACCGCTTTGGAAGGGGATGGCCTTGGCACGACCGCGCTGCGGGGCATCAAGGTCACGGTGGTCGGTAACAACTCGTAACTGAGCATTGACGGCTTCTGACTGATCGTTCTGGTGCCGGTTTGCCCCTTTGGGGCGGGCCGGCACCTGGGCGTTGGTAGCGTCAACCTGAGGTGGGGCATGCACCGCAAACTGTCGCTGGTGGTGACCACGATCCTGGTCGGGACCATGGTCACCGGGGGGTGGGCCGCACTGACCCACCGGATCTCCTACGTCGTCACCAACGGCGTCAGCATGCAGCCCGTCTACCACGCCGGGGACCTCGTCGTCGTGGCGCGCTCCTCCTCGTACCGCCGTGGTCAGATCGTGGCTTACCAATACGCGCACCTCACCCTCCTGCACCGCATCATCAGCGGCGACGCGGACGGATACACCACCAAGGGCGACAACAACCAGTCCACCGACCCCGGGCGCCCCAGGGCGGCGGATCTGCTGGGCCACGCCGTCCTGCACATCCCGGCCGGCGGCATCTGGCTGCGGCGGCTGACCAGCCCGCCGGTGCTCGCCGGCGCCGCGTTCCTGCTGGTGCTGGGCACTGGCACCGCCGCGCGGCACCGCAGACGACGGAGGCTACGCATGGCCGGCACGAACACCGAGCCGCCCGCCGCGCCGGGCATGACGGCGGCACTGGCCGCCCTGCGCTCGCCGCGGCTGCGCGTCACCGCGCTCATCCTTGCCGCCCTCGCCCTGCCCGGCGCCATGCTCGGCATCGCGGCGTGGACCCTGCCACCGTCCCTGTCCATGCCCGCGCCGCAACCGCCGGCCCGCACGGTGACCTTCTCCTACGCGACCACGGTCGCACCTACCGCGGCCTACGACGGCACCGTCGTCACCTCGCCGGAACCGGTGTTCCGCACGGTGGCCAACGACGTCGTGGTCACCTACGCCTACACCGGGCCACCCGGTCAGATCTCAGTGGCGGCCCGGCTGTTTAACGCCAGCGGCTGGCACTCCACCGTCCCACTCTCCCCCAGACGTTCCTTCTCCGGCACCGCCTACACCGGCACCGTGCACCTGGACCTGGACGCACTCCAGGCCCGGGCCGATACCGGCGCGAAGGCGACCGGGATGGGCGCGGGCGAGGTGGAGGTGGCCATCGTGGCGCGCATCGCCACCGCGACCGGAACGCCGTTCACCCCCGCGCTGAAACTCAAGCTCACCCCAGCGGTGCTGACCGCCGACGGTAGCTTCGTCGTGACGGACCCCGTCCCGAAGACGACCAGCATCGTCGTCGCCCAGACTCTCGGCGTCGGCGGCCGGAGTCTCGTCCGAGTCTCCACCGCCCGCGCCGTCTCGGCCGCGCTGCTGCTGGGCTCCCTACTGGCCATCGCCTTCCTGGCCGCCGCCCGGCGCTACCGCCCGGTCGCCGAGGAAGAAGACATCCAGCGGCGCTACCGCCCGCTGCTGGTCGAGGTGACGCCGACAGCACCCCCGGCCGGCCACCAGGTCGTGCGGGTCACCGAGTTCCGCACGCTGGTCCGCCTGGCCGAGCGGTACAGCCTGCTCATCACGCACTGGCCCACCGAGGATTCCACCATGTTCTCGGTGCAGGACGAATCGTCCACCTACTGGTACGCCACCGGCTCCGGCACCTGGCCGGTGCCGAGCACCGCGGTGGCCGCGCCCGTGGCTCAACCGGTGGCTGCTCCGGCCGACGAGGACACACAAGACCCGTCCCATTGGGAACTGTCAATGCCCGAGGCCAAGGACGACCTGACCGACCTAGCCAACGGGTCACTGTTTCAGGAGGAGGTCCGGTTCGCGATCGACACGACCGGCGGCACCAGGCTGTGCCTGATGCTCATGGACCTGGACGGGTTCACCACCGTCAACGACGAACACGGGCGAGCGACCGGTGACGCGGTGCTGATCGAGGTCGCCGAGCGGCTGCGGCGGGCGGTGCGCCCCCGCGATCTGGTTGCCCGGCTGGAGGCAGACAACTTCGGGATCCTGTTGGAAGATATCGGACACGCCGCCGTCGACGGCATCGCCAAACGCATTCTGCGCATCGTCAATGAGGCTATATCCATCGACGGCCGCCCGATCAGCGTGCAGGCGAGCCTGGGTATCG
>JAVHVY010000159.1:0-9524 GCA_032160305.1 Actinoplanes sp. | reverse complement strand
GCACCGACGAGGTGCTGGGCCGGACGGTCGCCGTCAAGATCCTGCTCCCGGCCCTGCTGGACGAGCCCGGTTTCGCCGAGCGGTTCCGCGGCGAGGCCCGCACGATGGCGACGATCAACCACCCGGGCGTCGTCGACGTCTACGACTACGGCAGCGACCAGCAACTGGCGTTCCTGGTGATGGAGTACGTCGAGGGCGACGCCCTGTCGCGTACCCTCGGCCGGGTCGGCCGGCTCACCCCGTCCCGCACGATGGCCCTGGTCGCCCAGGCCGCCGACGCGCTGCAGGCCGCTCATGCGAACGGCATCGTGCACCGCGACGTGAAGCCGGGCAACCTGCTCGTCAGACCGAACGGAACGCTCGTGCTGACCGACTTCGGCATCGCCCGCTCGGCCATGGTCGGCCAGCTGACCGTGGCCGGCTCGGTGCTGGGCACCGCCTCCTACATCTCGCCGGAGCAGGCCTCCGGCGCGGTCGCCACCGCCGCCTCGGACGTGTACGCCCTCGGCGTGGTCGCCTACCAGTGCCTTTCCGGGCACCGGCCATTCGACGGCGCCACCCCGATCGAGATCGCCATGAAGCACGTGCGCGACACCCCGCGCCCGCTGCCGTCCGACATCCCGCCGACCGTGCGGGCGATCGTCGACCGGGCGCTGGCCAAGGACCCGTCCGCCCGGTGGCCCACGGCCGCGGCGATGGCGGCAATCGCCCGGCAGGCCGCGTCGTCGCTGACCACCCAGGTGCAGCAGCCGGTCAACGGCCCCGTGCCGGTCGCCAACGGCCAGCACGCGGCGCCGACAACGATGAACCGTCCGCAGTCCGGCAGCCCGGTCGGCAACCGGCCGTACTCGGGCGCTCCGACCTCCGGGCAGCCCGGCTACCAGGCGCAGTCCCGGCCGCCCTATCCGCCGGTCCAGGGTCCGGTCTCCGGCGGTCAGGCGCGCGGCGCCGCCTCGGTGCCGCCGTTGCAGCAGCCGTACCGGCCACCGCCGCAGCAGCCGCAGATGCCTCAGCGGATGCCGGCCCAGAAGGCGGACAACGGCGGCGGACGGCAGGTGCTGATCGTGCTCGCCGTGGTGCTCGCCCTGCTGGTGCTGCTCTGCGCCGGCGTCATTTCGTTCCTGCTCAGACAGGGGCATACAACTTCCACGCTCGGCACCCCCCGGCACGCCACCAGCGTGCGCACAGCCGTAGCGGCCGAAACGTTATCGTCGGCGTCGTACCGTCTTACCCAGCAGGTCGGCAGTTCTGCCGGCCTGGACTACGCGAGCGAAGGACGATTGACGCTATGACGGCGCAGGCCCGCCTGCTCGGTGGCAGGTATCAGGTCGGCGAACTGCTCGGCTACGGCGGCATGGCTGAGGTGCACAAGGGACGTGACCTCCGGCTGGGCCGCGATGTGGCCATCAAGATGCTGCGCACCGACCTGGCCCGGGACGCCACCTTCCAGGAGCGCTTCCGTCGTGAGGCGCAGAATTCGGCCGCGCTGAATCATCCCGCGATCGTCGCCGTCTACGACACCGGCGAGGAGATCTCGTCGACCGGCGAGAAGCTGCCGTTCATCGTCATGGAGTTCGTCAGCGGCCGGACCCTCAAGGAGGTTCTGGCCGCCGAGCAGCGGATCCAGCCGCGCCGCGCGCTGGAGATCACCGCGGACATCTGCGCGGCCCTGGAGTTCAGTCACCGGCACGGGATCATTCACCGGGACATCAAGCCCGCCAACGTGATGATCACCCCGAACGGCCAGGTCAAGGTCATGGACTTCGGCATCGCCCGGGCCCTGGCCAGCGGCGCGACGACGATGACCCAGACCAGCGCGGTCATCGGAACGGCTCAGTATCTGTCGCCGGAGCAGGCCCGCGGCGAGTCCGTCGACGCCCGCTCCGATGTGTACGCGGCGGGTTGCGTGCTCTTCGAGCTGATCGTCGGGCATCCGCCGTTCGTCGGGGACAGCCCGGTGAGCGTGGCCTACCAGCACGTGCGCGAGGATCCGAAGGCGCCGAGCGACATCAACCGCGACGTCCCGCCGGAGGTCGACGCGATCGTCCTCAAGGCACTGGCCAAGAACCCGCTGAACAGGTATCAAAGCGCGCAGGAGATGCGCGCCGATGCTCTGCGCGCGGTCGCCGGCCGCCCGGTCCTGGCCACCCCGGTGATGACCGAGGCCGAGACGATGGCGATGACCGGCCCGCTGCGCCAGCCGGTGGGCGCGACGACGATGACCCGCCCGATCCCGGGTGGCCCGCCGCCGCGCGAGCGGGAACGCCGGTCGTCCTGGGCGATGGCCGTGCTGGCGGCGCTCGCCGTGCTCGCGGTCGTCGCGCTGGGCGTCGGCCTCGCTCTGATCCGCGACAACAACAACAAGTCGAGGACGCCGACCACCGCGTCGATGCCGGATCTTAAGGACAAGTCCGACAAGCAGGCGCGGGCCCTGTTGACGACGGGCGGCTTCACCAATGTCACCCAGGGCACCCCGATAGTGACCGACAACTGCAACAACAAGGTCGAGACGCAGAGCCCGGCGGCGCACACCCAGACCAAGCTCGACGCCGCGGTGACCTACAGCCTGTGCAAGAGCCCGGACAAGGTCCCCGTGCCGAGCACCCTCAAGGGCGCGCCGCGGGACACGGCCGACGCCGCGCTGAAGGCTGTCGGCCTGGTGCCCGATTTCGTCGAGGTCAGCAGCACGTCGCCGGCGGGCATCGTGCTCGATGTCGAGCACGAGGGCGACGACGTTCCCCCGGGCTCCACGATCACGGTGAAGATCTCCAAGGGCGACCAGGTCTTGCTGCCGGACGTCAGGGGCAAGTCGCAGGACGGCGCACAGGCGATCCTCGAGACGGCCGGCTTCAACGTCAGTGTCCAGACCGCCCCCGGCACCGGCACGCCGGGAACGGTGGCGAGTCAGAACCCGCCGGGCAACAAGAAGGTCCAGAAGAACAGCGACGTGACGATCTTCGTCTTCGGTAGCCCGGGCCCGTCCGAATCGGCCCCCGGCCCCGGCAGCTCGCAGCAGCCCGGCGCCAACGGGCTGATCGGCGGCCTGCTCAACTAGGCGCCCGACAGAAACTCTGAGCTGTCGTAGCCAGGCCAGGCAGTGCAGGGTCAGGCAGTGCAGGCCAGGCAGTGCAGGCCAGGCAGTGCAGGGTCAGGAGGCGAAGGCGGACCGGCGGCGGTTCTCCACCTCGGCGGCCAGTTCCGGGGCGCGGTCCAGCGCCTCGGGCAGCCCGCAGGTGGCCAGCCAGTTCGCCAGCATGGTGTGGCCGCCCTCGGTCAGCACCGACTCGGGGTGGAACTGCACACCCTCGACGGCCAGCTCCCGATGCCGCATCGCCATCACCACGCCCGAGTCGGTCCAGCCGGTCACCTCGAGCTCGGCCGGCACCGTGTCGGGCAGCACAGCCAGCGAGTGGTAGCGGGTGGCCGTGAACGGATCGGGCAGTCCGGCCAGCACGCCGACACCCTTGTGGTGCACGTCGGAAGTCTTGCCGTGCAGCAGCTCCGGCGCCCGCGTGACCGTTGCCCCGAAGGCCGCCCCGATCGCCTGGTGACCAAGGCAGACCCCGAACAAGGGCACCTTTCCCGCGTACGCGGAAATGACGTCCATCGTGATGCCGGCGCGTTCCGGAGTGCCCGGCCCGGGCGAGAGCAGCACGCCGGCGGCACCGAACGTGCCGACCTCGGCGACGGTGAGCTCATCGTTGCGCCGCACCTCGCACTCGGCGCCAAGCTGGCCCAGATACTGCACCAGGTTGAAGACGAACGAGTCGTAGTTGTCGATCACGAGGATGCGCACGGCGTCACCTGCTGGGGCTCGGTTCGGGTTCGTTCGAGTGCGTGCCGTACGGGACCTCGTCGGGGCCCAGCCCGGGATTGTCGCTGGTCACCAGGTTGGGGTCCTCCTGGGCCGGCCCGTTCTGCTGCCCCGAAGTGGAGCCGACCTGAACGTCGTCGAAGGGTAACAACGGCGTGGCCCACGGGAAGGCGACGTACCAGAGCAGCACGCCGATCGCGGTGCACAGCACGATCGATCCGGTAAGCTTGCCGGCCAGGCCGAACGGCAGTTTGCGCCAGATGTAGGCGTACATCAGGCCGCCTTCAGCTCTGCCGGTCTACCCGCGTCCGGCAGTGCCGGATCGCGGTTGACCGTCTGGATCAATTGCGCGTGCACGATCAGCCGTTCGTAGTTGTTGAACTTCGGGTTGCAGGTGGTCAGCGTGAGCAGAGCTTTGGTCGGCCGCACGCCGGGCTTGTCCGGCACCGGGGCGACGACCTCGACCGCGTTCGGCGTGACGATCTCCCGGTTGGTGACCTTGTAGATGAACCAGCTGTCCCTGGTCTCCACGCCGATCACGTCCCCGGCCTTGAGTTCGTCGAGGCGCCAGAAGATCTTCTTGATCCGGTGCCCGGCGACCGAGAAGTTACCCACTTTGCCTGGCAGGGCGGTGTCCGGATAGTGGCCGGGCGCGTAGCGGATGTCCGCCGGCCGCACACCGTTGACGACCACCCATTCCTTGTCGAGCTTCGGGATGTAGAGCCGGCCGACCAGAGTGCTGCCCGGCGCCGCCGGACCGTTCGTCGCCGAGGTCGGCCCGACGGTCGGGTCGTTCCACTGCTGGTCCAGCTCGCTGCCCAGGGCGTTCTGCTCGTCCTGCACCTTGGCCGAGTTGCCGAAGACCTCGTACCCGGCGAACAGCAGCACGATCAGCCCGAAGGTGATCATCAGCTCGCCGGCGACCCGGACCCCGGCCAGGATCCGCGACCCGATCGTCGGCCGGGTCAGCTCGGAGTAGACGCTCTTGTAGCCCTGGTGGGTCTGTTCCGGCCGCAGCTTGACGACCTTCTCCCCGCGGCGCGGCTTGCCGTGACCGCCCGGCTCCGGCGGCTCGTGCTCGTCAACCACGGCAGCGGTCGCGGCCGCCACCGAGGCCGCCCCGAGGACCAGATCCGCGTCCGCGTCCCGCAAGGTGGCCGGGTCGATACTGACGACCGGCTGGAGCTGCGTCCGATCCGCCCACCCCACATTTCCCGCGCTGTCCACGGCAAACTCAGACCCGTTTCGGGTACGCGAAGAGCCCGCCCCGCCGCCGGAAGCCCGAGCCGGGCTGTTCGAAGCCCCCGCGGACCCACCCGGAGCAGCCGCCGGGCGGATTGACACCCCTGCCGGGCCGGTCGGAGCCCCGGCCGGAAAGCGGGAAGCCCCTGCCGGGCCGTTCGCGGGTCGGGCCGGGCCGCTCGATTCAATCGCCGGCCCGATCGAGGTCGAGGGGGAGCTGGTGGCTCCGGTACGGGCGGTGTCGGCGCGCAGTGCGGGGAGCAGACCGGTCTCGGCATCGGCATCGGCGGTGTGGATGATCGCGGTCGACGCGGGGTCGCTGTCGCCGGGTGGGCGGGCCTGCTGGTTCTGGCGGCCGATCGTGTTCTGGTCCGGGCGGGTGCGGGTGGGGTCCAGTTCCGGTCGCAGGCGATTGGGGGCCGGACGCACGGCCCGGTCCTCCTCGGCGCGCTCCGTCGGCGAGCCGGCCCGGCTTTGCACGAGTTGCCGCCGATCAGGCGGCGTCGGCGCGGCATCGGGGTTGCCCCGGACATCCGGTGACTGCGGAACGGTCCCACCCTCGGCCGGCCAGCCGGGCAGTAGCGAGAACGACCCCGTGTCCGGCCAGCTCCCGGTCGGCTGGAACGCCGCCGAGGGATCGGTCTCGCCGGCCTCGGGGCGCCGGTAGCCGGTCGGCTGGTTGTCGCCCGGCAGGTGATCATTTCGATCGTCGGACCCGCGCCGTCCGTCGGCCGCGGTCACCGGCTCCGGTCGCCGGTAGAGATCACCCCTGGCCTGCGGAAAGACCCCGGTGTCCGGCTGCCGGAACGGCTCGCCTTCGGCCGCCGCCCGAGCGCTCTGAACCGATGGGTAAGCTCCGGTCCCGTCGCCCGGCGGGAACGCCTCGCGCCCTCCGGTTTCCGGCTGGCGGATGGCAGCCTGCGCCACGTCCGCTCGGCCGATCCCAGGGTCCCGCGCGCCGATGGCCGCCTCCGCACCCTGAGCTGCCCGCACCTGCGTGCCCTGGGCGGGCGCCGCTGCCCGTGGTGCTGGCGGGGCGTGGCCGGCCGCGCCGGGCGTATCCGCACGCGGCGCCGCCGCCGCGAAGAAGTCGAAATCATCCTCGGTCGCGCGGGGCTCCGTCGCCTTCTTGTCCTGCGCCGCTTTCACCCGGGCGATCGCGGCGGCCCGGGCCACGGCATCCTCCGGAACGGCCGTACGCAGAACCGCGGTGTCCGCGGCCGACGACGGCGCGAGCGGCCCGCCCGGCACCCCGTCCGGCGCTGCGTCGGTGATCCGCGGGAGGTACGCGGTCGGCGCCTCGAGGTCGGTCGCGCGGTGCTTTCCGGAATTCGGCAACTCCTCCGGGGCAGCCATCACCCGGCGACCCGCGCGTATCGGAGATCACTGGACCCGTCGTACGCCCGCACGGTCACGTTCCCTTCGACGGATTCCTGATAGCCGAGACCGAAGTCGGCGACCGCATCACGGAATTGCCGGACACCTTCCGCGGACTCCAACGCCTGATGCATCGCTGAGGGTTCGCCAATCGCCGTGATCTTGAACGGTGGTGAGAAAACCTGGCCGTGCAGGAGCAGGGTGTTGCCGACACAGCGTACCGCGCTCGTGGAGATCACCCGGACCTCCATGATCGACATTGCCTCGGCCCCACCTGCCCACATGGCGTTCACGACCGCCTGCACGTCACCCTGGTGAACGACCAGGTCGTCGTTCTGCGGCTCGTTCGGCCCGCTGCCCGTGTCCCGCCTCGGGGAGTCGTCCAGGACCACAGTCAGGCCGGGCCCGCGCAGCCCGGTCAAGCCGGCCCCGGCCTTCATCGAGTCGGCGCGCTGGCGCGCCTGCTTCACCGGCTGGTCGACCTCGGCGAGCTGGGCCGCCTCCTGGTCGACCTGGGTCCGCAGCGCGGCCTCCCGTTCCTCCCGATCGGTGATCCGGTCCCGCTTGTCGGTGATCAGCTGGGCCAGTTGGGGCCGCCGGTCGTCGCGCAACGAGGTGCCCCCCGCGGTACGCGCCGAGAGGCTGAAGAGCATCCCGGCGGCGAGTGCGATCACGGGCACCACCACGGACCAGCCGCGGGTCCGCTGACCGCGCCGGCGTGGCCGCAGCACGCCCAACGCGCGCCGCACGACCAGCCGCCACGAGGGAGCTCCGGTGGTGTATTCCACGCCCGGTCGTCCTCCCGTTCAGAAAGATCAATTTCGCCGGGAGACATCTTCTTCTCCCCGCGGGTGCTTGTGCGCGCGGTGTCGTGACTACGCTAGCTGTCGAACAGTATTCGCCACGGGCAGCATTCGGGGTCCCCGGAGCCGCTCAGCGGTGGGTTGTTCACCACTTGTTGCCCTCAGGAGAGCACCGTGCCGAAGTCCCAGGTTCGCAAGAAGAAGGTCTACACCCCGCCGACGGATGTACGTCCGGCGTCGACGGCGTCCAAGAAGCCGAGTCCGGTCTGGCTGCCGATCAGCGCGGTCGCCCTGATCGTCTTCGGTATCGCGTGGCTGGTCGTGTACTACCTGTCCGAGCAGCAGTATCCGGTTGCGGCCTGGCAGTACTGGAATCTCGCGGTGGGCTTCGGCTGCATGGTCGCCTCGCTCGGCATCCTCGCTCGCTGGCGCTGACGGCGCCGCAGCACCGGCTGCCAGCGAAGGCGCACCCCGGAACGGCCGTCGGGGTGCGCCTTCGCGCTGGCAAGATCACGAGGAGGATAGGTAGGCGATCATCCGCGCGGGATCGCATTACTCGCGGGTAACATGGGTCGGCGAGTCAGCCGACCGAGGAGGGCACAACGCCGATGGGCACCGTCCAGATCGTCGCCACCGTCCTGGCTGGCATCGTCACGCTCGTCGCCGTCGTGCTGGCCGGTCGCGCGGTGCTGACCCTGACGCGCGTGATCCGCCTCGGCCAGAGCGACCCGGCCCGCTTCGGTGACAAGGGCATCCGCACCCGGACGATGCTGCGGGAGACGCTCGGTCACACCCGGATGCTCCGGTGGGGCATGGTCGGCGCGGCGCACTGGTTCGTGATGGTCTCCTTCATGATCCTGGTCCTGCTGGTCATCGAGGCGTATTTCGAGGTCGTCGACCCGGCCGGCGGGCTGCCGATCATCGGCCACTGGGTCGGCTACGGCCTGGGCACCGAGATTGTCGGGGTGTTCGGCCTGGCCGGCATCATCGTGCTGATCACGGTCCGGCAGATCACCCGCCGCACGAAGCTGTCCCGCTTCACCGGCTCGACCATGTGGCAGGCGTATTTCGTCGAGGGGGTCATCCTCGGCGTCCTGGTCTGCGGCTTCCTGATCCGTGGCTTCAAGGTCGCCAACCACACCTTCGAGTTCCCGGCCTGGGCCACCCCGGTCAGCCACCTGGTCGGCGCGGCCCTGCCCGCCGCGGCGGACGGTCCGACCTGGGTCGCGCTGGTCAAGCTCTTCATCTCGATGGGCTGGCTGATCGTCATCGGCCTGAACGTGACGATGGGCGTCGCCTGGCACCGCTTCCTGGCGTTCTTCAACATCTTCTTCAAGCGCAGCCCGGCGGAGCCGGCTGGGTCCGGCCTGGGCGCGCTGAAGCCGATGATGAGCGAGGGCAAGCCGCTCGACTTCGAGGAGGCCGACCCGGAGAGGGACCAGTTCGGCGTCGCCCAGGTGGAGCAGTTCACCTGGAAGGGGCTGCTCGACTTCTCCACCTGTACCGAGTGTGGCCGCTGCCAGTCGCAGTGCCCGGCCTGGAACACGGGCAAGCCGCTGTCGCCGAAGCTGATGATCATGTCGCTGCGCGATCATGCGTACGCGAAAGCGCCCTATCTTCTCGCCGGCGGGGGCAAGGATGCGACCGGGGCGGAGAAGGCCACCGAGGCGCAGCTCGCGCACCTGGACGTGCTCGCCCTGGCGGAGGGGAACAAGCCGCTGATCGGCACCGAGGACGAGCTGGGGATCATCGACCCGGACGTGCTCTGGTCCTGCACCACGTGCGGCGCGTGCGTCGAGCAGTGCCCGGTCGACATCGAGCACGTCGACCACATCGTCGACATGCGGCGATATCAGGTGCTGATCGAGTCGAACTTCCCGCCCGAGGCCGGCGTGATGCTGCGCAACCTGGAGAACAAGGGCAATCCGTGGGGAGCCCCGCAGAACACCCGCGAGGATTGGACCAAGGGCCTCGACTTCGAGGTGCCCAGGGTCGGCGAGGTGGAGAATTTCGACTACCTCTTCTGGGTCGGCTGCGCCGGCGCCTTCGAGGACCGCGCCAAGAAGACGACCCGCGCGGTCGCCACGCTGCTGCACGAGGCCGGGGTCGACTTCGCGATCCTCGGCGAGGGCGAGACCTGCACCGGCGACCCGGCCCGCCGGATCGGCAACGAGTTCGTCTTCCAGATGCTCGCCGGGGCCTACGTCGAGACACTAAACGGGGCCGGCGCCTAGAAGTTCGTGGCGACCTGCCCGCTCTGCTTCAACACCCTGGACAACGAGTACGGT
>JAVHVY010000060.1:0-20746 GCA_032160305.1 Actinoplanes sp. | reverse complement strand
GCGCCGAAGGCCGCCGGTCAGCGGCGGGGCCTGACGATGGCGTGCTGGATCGAAGAGCGCCGCGATACGCCCGAGCGCAAGGCCGCCTGGCACCGCGACTGCGTCGACCCCGGCCACTGCCCGTGCCAGGCCCACAAGAGCGACAAGCCGGCCGGTGCACCGTGACCGACGTCCACCCGGCGGCCCGGCCGTCCTGGGACTGCGCCGGCTGCGGCCGGCCACCCGGCCCGCGAGCGGCTGGCGGGCGAGTTCACCGGCGTTGCGGGTCAGCGACGGCCTGGACGCGGCGGTCGCAACGGACGACGACATCATCGGGGCGAGCGCGCCGGCCGGCTTCCGGCCGCTGCGGTTCGGCCCGTTCGCTGCCGACGCGCTCGCCCTCGGATGGTGAGCGGGCACGAGGCGGCCGCGGGTTTGTCCACAGGCCCCGGGTTTCTGTCGGCGGGTGCTTCTACTATTCCGGAGTGACTTCAGCTACCGGGCTCGGCGATACCGCCACCGACGTTCTCAACCGGGTATTCGGCTACGACGCGTTCCGGGGCCGGCAGCGCGAGATTATCGACACCGTGATCGCCGGTGGCGACGCCCTCGTGCTGATGCCGACCGGCGGCGGCAAGTCGCTCTGTTACCAGATCCCCGCCCTGGTCCGCCCAGGGGTCGGCGTGGTGATCTCCCCGCTGATCGCACTGATGCAGGACCAGGTCGACGCGCTGCGCACACTGGGGGTGCGGGCCGGCTTCCTCAACTCGACCCAGGACTACGACGAGCGCCGCCTGGTCGAGCAGGAGTTCCTGGCCGGCGAGCTCGACCTGCTCTACATCGCGCCCGAAGGGCTCGGCGTCCCGGCCACCCAGCGGCTGCTCGACCGGGGCAAGATCGCCCTCTTCGCGATCGACGAGGCGCACTGCGTCTCCCAGTGGGGCCATGATTTCCGGCCCGACTACCTGGCCTTGTCGATGCTGCACCAGCGCTGGCCCGAGGTGCCCCGGATCGCGCTGACCGCCACGGCGACCAGCGCCACCCGGGCGGAGATCGCGACCCGGCTCGAGTTGGGCGACGCCCGGCACTTCACCGACAGCTTCGACCGGCCCAATATCCAGTACCGCATCGTGGCAAAGAACGAACCCCGTCGCCAACTGCTCGACCTGCTGCGCACTGAGCACGCCGGGGACGCCGGCATCGTGTACTGCCTGTCGCGCGCCTCGGTCGACAAGACCGCCGAGTTCCTGTCGGCCAACGGCATCCCGGCGCTGCCGTACCACGCCGGCCTCGACGCCCGCGTCCGTGCGGCCAACCAGTCCCGCTTCCTGCGCGCGGAAGGACTGGTCATGGTCGCCACGATCGCCTTCGGGATGGGCATCGACAAACCCGACGTGCGCTTCGTGGCCCACCTCGACCTGCCGAAATCGGTCGAGGGCTACTACCAGGAGACCGGTCGCGCCGGGCGCGACGGCCTACCCTCGACCGCCTGGCTGGCGTACGGGCTGCAGGACGTCGTGCAGCAGCGCAAGATGATCGAAACCTCCGACGGCGACCTTACCCACCGGCGCAACCTCGCCCAGCACCTCGACGCGATGCTGGCACTGTGCGAGACGGTCGAGTGCCGCCGCGGCCGGCTGCTCGCCTACTTCGGCCAGACCGGCAGCGCCCCGGCCTGCGACAACTGCGACACCTGCCTGACACCGCCGGAGTCCTGGGACGGCACGGTGGCCGGTCAGAAGCTGCTCTCCACCGTGCTGCGCCTGCAGCGCGAACGCGGCCAGAAGTTCGGGGCGGGCCAGTCGATCGACATCCTGCTCGGCAAGACCACCGAGAAGATCACCCAGTTCCGCCACCACCAGTTGTCGGTCTTCGGCATCGGCACCGACCTGCGCGAGTCCGAGTGGCGCGGTGTGGTCCGCCAACTGCTGGCCCAGGGCCTGCTCGCGGTCGAGGGCGACTACGGCACGCTGGCGCTCACCGATGGCAGCGCACAGGTGCTGCGCGGCGAGCTCACGGTGATGATGCGCCGCGAACCGGACCGGGTCCGGGCGGCCAAGGCGCCCCGCGCCCGGACGGCGACCGCAGCCGCCGCTGTGGAGCTGTCACCCGCGGACGAGCCGACATTCGAGCGCCTGCGCGCCTGGCGGGCGGCCGTCGCCAAGGAGCAGAGCATGCCAGCGTATGTGATCTTCCACGACGCCACCCTGCGAGCCATTGCGACGCTGCGCCCCGCGACCTTGGAGCAGCTCGGCACGGTGAGCGGGGTCGGCCAGAACAAGCTGGCCAAATTCGGTCAACAGGTTCTCGACACCCTGAACAACTGACGATCCCCTCCCGCCGAGCCGAGCTCGGTGCTATGCGCTCTGGGTGATGTTCGCCATCCAGGCGATGCCGTAGCGGTCGGTCAGCTGGCCGAACTCGTCGCCCCACATCTGCTTCTCCAAGGCCATCGTCACGGTGCCGCCCTCGGACAGTTTCTCGAAGTAGCCGCGCAGCGCGTCACTGTCGTCACCGCTGAGGCTGATGGTGATGGTGCTGCCCGGGGTGACCGTCATGCCGGGCGCGGTGTCCGACGCCATGATCGTGTAGCCCAGGTCGGTCTCCAGCTGGGCGTGCATGATCTTGTCGGCCAGTTCCGGCTCCGGGGTGCCGAAGTCGCCGAAGGTGTTCACGACCAGGGTGCCGCCGAAGATGCTCTGATAAAACTCCATGGCCTCGCGGGCGGTGCCGGCAAAGGCGATGTACGGGTTGAGCCGAGAAGACACTGAAACCTCCGGAATTGACGTCGCGTAAGGCCTGCCCTCCGAACCTAGACCTTCCGGGCGGCGCGGAGGCAATCCCCGGCAGGCTGGTCATTCTTCCGATCAGATCCCGTGCCCGTCTTTCGGCGGGGGGCATCCACTGCTGCCTCGGGAGCTCCGCTGGTCCGCCCCGAAGTGCGGATCGCCTTCCCCGCGCTGCTCGCGCGTTCTCCGGTGTGGAACCGGCCGCCGAGCCGCAGCGCAGGAACAGGCTGACGATCCGCAGCGCTGGAACAGGCTGACGATCCACGGCCTGACCAGCCTGGAAGTCCACGCGGGAAAGTAAGACGCCGCTGCGAATTCCACGGGGGAAGAACTCGCAACGGCGTCGTGGAGAAGATTAGACGAGAAGGTGCTAGCCGTCCACTCTGCTGACGACCGTACCGACCAACTTCTGCCAGTCGCTGGTGAAGTCGGGGCCCGCGCTGGGGGCCTTGCCCTTCTCGCCGAGGCGGTATACCGCGTAGGCGTCGAAGAACAGCACATTGCGTTTGACCAGCACGGCGATCGCCGTGTCGGCGGTGCTGGGGTGGTTCGGCTCGTACTGCTTGTGCCGCAGGACCGTGAAGCCGGACCACTGGCGCTGGTTCAGCGGCTGGGTGACGACCGTCTCGGTGTAGGCCGGCTCCTGGGCGTCGTCGGTGCTCTGCGCCTCCACCTCGACGCTGGGCGGGCAGGCGTCGGCGACCACTCTGAAGGCCACCAGCCCCGCCTGGGCGGCGGTCGCGTTGGCGTAGACCAGGGCGGTCTGAGTCAATGACTGGGCACCGGTGGTGCCCTGGTCGACCAGTGGGACGCTAGCCACCTGCGGGCTGCCCGGGACGGCCGGGGCCGGGTTGGTAGCCCCGCAGATGCTGACCAGTTGCGGCGGGGCGGTGGAGGCGGCGTCCGGGGCGGCCCAGGTCGGCCCGATGTCCTTGCCCTGCAGTAGCGAGCTGCGCATCGTGGCCACGTCGATGCTGCCCGGGGCCGGCTTGTCGGCGTCGCCGGAGCTGCACCCGGCGAGCACGGCCGCGGCCCCGAGGGCGGCGAGGACTCTCCTGATCACCAGCATCCGGCAATCTAAGCAGACGAAGCTCAGACCTTACGGAACTCGACACCGAGTAGACCGGCGGCGGCCCGATAACGCGCCCGACGGCGACCGTCGTGGCCCCTCTCGACCACACCATCGGCAGACCGGCAGCGGCCCGACGTGCGGTGCACGGTGACTGTCGTGGCCCTCTCGACCACACCGTCGGCGACGTTAAAGTGCCTGCGGCTCGCCGAACGAGCCGCCGGCCCCCGGCGACCTGGCCGATCCGGGTTCGTGTGGCGTTGGTTCGGGACCATGGTCATCCGGGTGCCTCCGTGATGATCACGTGCAGCCGGCGGGGGCCGTGCACCCCCTCGACGCGGCTGAGTTCGATGTCGCTGGTGGCGGACGGCCCGCTGATCCAGGTCAACGGCCGGCCGGGGTCGATCCGGGCCAGCGCCGCCGGGACCGACGCGACGACCTGATCGGGCCGCAGCACGCAGATGTGCAGGTCGGGCAGCAGGGAGATGATCCGGCGGCCCTGGTCGGGCGAGGCGTCGAGCACGATCGTCCCGGTCTCGGCGATCGCCACGGCCGCCGCGGTGACGACCCCGTCCAGACCGGCCAGGGTGTCCGCGGAGAGCCCGTCGTCGCTCAGCACCTCCAAGGACGCGGGCAGCCAGGCCCGGGGCAGCCCGGGCGGCACGACGATCCGGCCGCTGGGCAGGATCGCCGCGACGGCGTCGACGACGCTGGACCCCCGGTGCACCACGGCTTTGTAGTCCCCGAGCCGGTCCTGGAGCAGCCCGATCAGGTCGGCGACGACGACAGTCCGCCGGTATTCCCGCGGCACGCTCGCCGGCTCCGGAGCGCCGACGAGCGCCGCCCGCAGCCGTCCGAGCACCAGATCCCGGGAGTTCACCGCTTGGCCCACCAGTCGCGGAAGGTCTCCTTCGGCGACTCCGGCAGGTCCCGCCCGGCGGTCCAGCCGTTCAGCGGCGGCGGCAGACCACGGCCGCGGCGCCCGGCGATCCGGCTGAGCTTCGCGGCCCGCTGCGCGGCCGCGTAGAGCCGGGGGCGGTCCATCGTGTACGCCGCAGCGGCCATCGCCGCCCGCTCCGCCCGCGGATGGGGTGCCTCGTTGCGCAGGTGCACCAGGATCGACGGGATGTCGATCTTCACCGGGCAGGCGTCGAAACACGCCCCGCACAGCGTCGCCGCGTACGGCAGCGAGGCGTTGTCCGCGATCCCGGTCAGCTGCGGCGACAGCACCGCCCCGATCGGCCCCGGATAGACCGACCCGTACGCGTGCCCGCCGGTCCGCTCGTAGACCGGGCACACGTTGAGGCAGGCCGAACAGCGGATGCAGTGCAGCGCCTGGCGTCCCACCTCGTCGGCCAGCACGGCGCTGCGCCCGTTGTCGAGCAGCACCAGGTGGAAGCTCTGCGGCCCGTCGCCGGGCGCAACCCCGGTCCACATCGACGTGTACGGGTTCATCCGCTCCCCGGTCGACGCCCGGGGCAGCAGTTGCAGGAAGACTTCGAGATCCTGCCAGGCCGGGACGACCTTCTCCACGCCCATGACCGTGATCAGGGTGTCGGGCAGGGTCAGGCACATCCGGGCGTTGCCCTCGGACTCCACGACGGCGAGGGTCCCGGTCTCGGCGATCGCGAAGTTCGCGCCGGAGACCGCGACCCGGGTCCGCAGGAACGTCTCGCGCAGGTAGCGCCGTGCGGCGCCGGCCAGCGCGGCCGGCTCGTCGCTCAGCGTCGGGTCGACCCCGGGCATCGCGCGCAGGAAGATCTCCCGGATCTCGGCGCGGTTGCGGTGGATCGCCGGCACCAGGATGTGGCTGGGCTTGTCGTCGCCGAGCTGCACGATCAGCTCGGCCAGGTCGGTCTCCACCGGCGTGATCCCGGCGGCCCGCAGGGCCTCGTTCAGCCCGATCTCCTGGGTCGCCATCGACTTGACCTTGATGATCCGGTCCGCGCCGGTGGCCCGGACCAGGTCGGTGACGATCCGGTTGGCCTCGTTCGCGTCGGCGGCCCAGTGCACGACTCCGCCGGCGGCCGTGACGCGCTCCTCCAGGCGTTCCAGAAGCACCGGCAGATGCGCCATCGTGTACGCCTTGAGCGCCGACCCGGCGTCGCGCAGCTGCTGCCAGTCGGGCAGCTCTGCGATCACCCGGCCAGACTTGGCCCGGATCGTGGTCGTCGCGTGGGCGAGGTTGCGGCGCAGTTGCGCGTCGCCGAGCGCGGTGCGGGCCGCCGCCGGGAACGACTGGTCCCCGCGCAGATTGCCGACGCCGCGCGGCGCGGTAGTGGGCATGCCCAGAAAGGTCATGGGGCCTCCGTCGATGCCAGGATCTCGGCCAGATGCACGGTCCGCACCCCGGTACGCAGCCGGTGCAGGCCGCCGCCGATGTGCATCAGGCAGGACGAGTCGCCGGCCGTGCACACGTCCGCGCCGGTGTCGAGCACGTGGCGCATCTTGTCGGCCAGCATCGCGGTCGAGGTGTCCGCGTTCTTGATCGCGAATGTTCCGCCGAAGCCACAGCACTGGTCGGCCGCCGACAGCTCGACCAGGTCGAGCCCGCGTACGTTCCGCAGCAGCCGCAGCGGCCGGTCGCCGACCCGCAGCACCCGCAGCGAGTGGCAGGTCGGGTGATAGGTCACCCGGTGCGGGTAGTACGCACCGACGTCCTCGACCTTGAGCACGTCGATCAGCAGCTCGGACAGTTCGTAGGTGCGCGTCGCGACGTCCGCGGCCCGCGCGGCCAGCCCGTCGTCGCCGGCCGAGGAGGCGAGCATGCCGTGCTGGTGCCGCACCGACCCGACGCACGACCCGGACGGGGCCACGATCACGTCGTACGGTGCGAAGGTCTTGACATAGCGCCGGACCAGTGGCAACGCCTCGCGCTGGTACCCGGTGTTGGTGTGCATCTGGCCGCAGCACGTCTGCTCCGGCGGGAAGACGACCTCGTGGCCCAGCCGTTCGAGCAGCTGGACGGTCGCCTTGGCCACCTCCGGGAACATCGTGTCGACCAGGCACGTGGCGAACAACGCGATCCGCATGCCGTCAGCCTCCCGCCCGCCGCTCGGCGGAACGCCACGCGGCCGGATCGCCGCCCGGGTCGTACCGCACGATCTGCTGAGTCTGCCGCAGCAGCGCGCGCAGCGCCCCCAGGTCCCCCTCGATCGCCCCGGCGGCGCGGGCCTGGACCAGGACGTTGCCGAGCGCGGTGGCCTCGACCGGGCCGGCCAGCACGGGCAGGCCGCAGGCGTCGGCGGTGAGCCGGCAGAGCAGCTCGTTGCGGGCCCCGCCGCCGACGATGTGCACCGCGTCGACGTGGCGCCCGGACAGCTCCTGGGCCTCGCGGACCGCACGCCGGTGGGCGACCGCGAGGCTGTCCAGGATGCACCGCGCGGACGCGGCCGGGGTCGCCGGAACGGGCTGCCCGGTGGCCCGGCAGGCGTCGGCGATCCGGGCGGGCATGTCGCCCGGTGGCAGGAAGACCGGGTCGTCGAGGTCGATCACCGCGACGAAGCCCGGCTCGGCCGCGGCGGACGTCAGCAGCGCCGTCAGGTCGGTGGGTCCCCAGGCGCGCAGGCACTCCTGCAGTGGCCACAGGCCCATGACGTTGCGCAGGTAGCGGACCGTGCCGTCGACGCCACCCTCGTTGGTGAAGTTGGCTCGCCGAGACTGCTCGGTCAGCACCGGCGCGTCCAGTTCGACCCCGACCAGCGACCACGTCCCGCAGGAGATGTAGGCGAAGTCCGGCCCGGCGGCGGGGACGCCGACGACGGCCGAGGCGGTGTCGTGCGAGCCGACCGTGATCACGTCCGGCGTGCCGGGCAGGATGCCGGGCAACACCGGCCCGAGTACGGTCCCGGGCCGGCACAGCCGCGGCAGCAGGGACGCCCGCACCCCCAGTTCCGCGATCAGCGGCAGCGCCCAGTTCCCGGTACGCAGATCCAGCAGTTGGGTGGTCGAGGCGTTGGTGGCCTCGGCCGTCCTGATCCCGGTCAGCCAGTAGCCGAGCAGGTCGGGGATCAGCAGCAGTTGCCGGGCCGCCTCGTACTGCGGGGTGCCGGCCGCCGCGACCAGCTGGTACAGCGTGTTGAACGGCTGGCGCTGCAGCCCGGTCAGCGCGTAGAGGCGCTGCTCGTCGACGATCTTCGCCACCCGTTGCGGCACGCCGTCGGTGCGGGCGTCGCGGTAGTGCACCGGGTTGCCCAGCAGCGCGCCGGAGGCGTCCAGCAGCCCGTAGTCGACGGCCCACGAGTCGATCCCGACCCCGTCGACCGGTCCGGCCGCCCGCAGTCCGGCGAGGACCCCTCGGTACAGGGCGAGGATGTCCCAGTGCAGGGTCGATCCGATCCGGACCGGCTCGTTCGCGAAACGGTTGACCGGGTCCAGGCTCAGCGTCCCCGGCCCGGCCCGGCCGACCATGACCCGCCCGCTGGACGCGCCCAGGTCGACCGCCGCGAAGGCTTTCATCGCCACGCCGCCGTCACGATGCCCTGCTGGCGTTCGGGTCCGGTGCCGAAGGGCCGGTGCGGTGTCGGCCGCTCGGTGCGGGCGGTCATCGTAGGAAGGCCGCGGCGACACCGGCGTCGACCGGGATGTGCAGTCCGGTGGTGTGCGACAGGTCCCCGGCGGTGAGCACGAAGACCGCATTGGCGACGTGCTCCGGCAGCACCTCGCGTTTGAGCAGGGTGCGCTGCGCGTAGTAGGCGCCCAGCTCGGACTCCTCGACGCCGTAGACGGCCGCGCGTTGGGCGCCCCAGCCGCCGGCGAAGATGCCCGAGCCGCGCACCACACCGTCCGGGTTGATGCCGTTGACCCGGATGCCGTGGCCGCCGAGCTCGGCGGCGAGCAGCCGGACCTGGTGCGCCTGGTCGGCCTTGGTGGCGCCGTAGGCGACGTTGTTCGGCCCGGCGAACAGCGAGTTCTTGCTGCAGATGTAGACGAGGTCGCCGCCGAGACCCTGGGCGATCAGCAACCGGGCGGTCTCCCGGGAGACCAGGAAGGAGCCCTTCGCCATCACGTCGTGCTGCAGATCCCAGTCCGCCTCGGTGGTCTCCAGCAGCGGTTTCGAGATGGACAGCCCGGCGTTGTTGACCACCAGGTCCACCCCGCCGAAGGCCAGCACGGCCACGCGGACGGCGGCGGCGACGGCATCCGCGAAGGTCACGTCGGCCTCGACGGCGACCGCCGTGTCCGGCCCGCCGATCTCGGCGGCCACCGCCCGCGCGGCGGCGGCGTCACGGTCGGCGACCACCACGCAGGCGCCCTCGGCGGCCAGCCGCAGGGCGATGGCCCGGCCGATACCGCTACCGCCGCCGGTGACGAAGGCGATCCGGGTGGCCAGGGGTTTCGGATTCGGCATCCGCTGGAGTTTGGCCTCCTCGAGAGACCAGTACTCGATCCGGAACTTCTCCGACTCGTCGATCGGCGCGTAGGCCGAGACGGACTCGGCGCCGCGCATCACGTTGATCGCGTTGACGTAGAACTCGCCGGCGACCCGGGCGGTCTGCTTGGCCGCGCCGAAGCTGAACATGCCGACGCCCGGGACCAGCACGATCGCCGGGTCCGCGCCGCGCATGGCCGGACTGTCCGGTCCCGCGTGCCGCTCGTAGTAGGCGCGGTAGTCGTCGCGGTAGGCCGCGTGCAACTGCTTCAGGCGGGCCTCGACCGCGTCCAGCGGCGCGTCCGGACCAAGATCAAGAACGAGGGGCCGGACCTTCGTACGCAGGAAGTGATCCGGGCACGACGTGCCGAGCTCCGCCAGCTCGGGCATCCGCTGCCGACCCACGAAGTCGAGCACCACGTCGGAGTCGGTGTAGTGGCCGACCTGAGGACGGTCCGTGGCGGCGAGACCGCGCAGGATCGGGAAGAGGGCGGCCGCCCGCTCCCGGCGTACGCCCTCGGGCAGTGGCTCGTGCACCAGCGGCCCGAAGGGCTCGCTGCGGGCGTTGGCAGCGAGGTAGGCCGCGGCCGTGTCGATGAGCTCCCGCGAGTTCGCCTCGCACTCGGCACTGGTCGCGCCCCACGCGGTGACGCCGTGGCCGCCCAGGATGACGCCGATCGCCTGCGGATTCGCCCGGCGCACGGCGGCGATGTCGAGGCCGAGCTGGAAGCCGGGCCGGCGCCAGGGCACCCAGAGCACCCGGTCGCCGAAGATCTCCTTGGTCAGGGCCGGGCCGTCGGCGGCCGTGGCCAGCGCGATGCCCGCGTCCGGGTGCAGGTGGTCGACGTGCGGCGCGTCGACTAGGCCGTGCATCGCGGTGTCGATCGACGGCGCCGCCCCGCCCCGGCCGTGCAGGCAGAAGTCGAACGCGGCGACCATCTCGTCCTCCCGGTCGACTCCGGGATAGACCCCGGTGAGCGCGCGCACCCGGTCGAGGCGCAGCACGGCGAGGCCGGTCTCGGTCAGCGTGCCGAGGTCGCCACCGGAGCCCTTGACCCACAGCAGCTCGACCGGCGCGCCGGTGACAGGGTCGGTCGCGCTGCCTTTCGCGGAGGTGTTGCCGCCCGCGTAGTTGGTGGTGGCCGGGTCGGCACCGAGCCGGTTGCTGCGGGCCAGCAGGTCACGGACTGCGGAGCTGGTCATGCTGTTCCTCCGTCTGTTCCGCCATGTCGTGAAACCAGGTCATGAAACGTTTCAGGGCGCTGCGCACAGATTACGGGCCCGCGCCGACGCCGGTCAAGGCCGACGCCGGTCAAGGCCGCGCGGTCAGAACGAGCGGATGCGGCTGGCGGTCGACGCGCGGGCCACCAGTTCGGGGGTGAATATCAGCTGCTGGTGCTGGTGTGCGGGGTTGGTCGCCTCGTCGAGGACCAGGTGTGCGGCGGCGCGGCCCAGCTCCTGGCGGGGCTGGCGCACCGAGGTCAGCGGCACCGCGGCGGCGGCGGCGAACTCGATGTCGTCGAAGCCGACGATGGCCAGGTCGTCGGGGACCCGCAGGCCCGAGCCGATGGTCTGCTGCAGCAGACCGAGGGCGAGCAGATCGTTGGCGCAGAAGGCGGCGGTCGGCCGGCGCCGGGTGGGCAGCCCGGCCAGCCGCTCACCCGCCGACCGGCCTTCCGCGACGGTCAGCGCGGCGGTCGGCAGGTAGACCAGGTCGTCGGGGGGCAGGCCGAGTTCGGCCCAGATCTCGCGGGCGCCCTCAAGGCGTTCGCGGACCTGGCCGATCGACTCCGGGCCGCCGATCACCGCGACCCGGGTGTGGCCCTGCTCCGCGAGATGCTCCACGGCTATCCGGCCGCCCAGGATGTCGTCGACCGCCACCGAACAGAATGTGCCCCCGGCGTGGACCCGGTCGACGATCACCACCGGGATGCCGCGGGCGGCGACGTCGTCCAGATAGGTCGCCTCCGGGTTGACCGGGGTGATCAGGATGCCCTGCACCCGCTGCTGCATCAGCCGGTCGAGGTGGACCTCCTCGCGTTCGGCCCGACTGTTGCTGTTGCAGATGAACAGTGACAGGTCGGCGTCTTCGGCGGCCATCTCGATGCCCTGGGCGACGTCGTGGAAGAACGGGTTGCTGCCGTCGAGCATCACGTAGGCGAGGGTGCGGCTGGTGCCGGCGCGCAACTGGCGGGCGGACTCGTTGCGGACGAAGCCGAGGTCGGCCATCGCGCGTTCGACCCGCTCGCGGGTGGTCGGGCTGACCACCTCGGGCCGGTTCATCACGTTGGAGACCGTGCCGAGCGAGACGCCGGCCGCCGCGGCGACGTCCTTGACCGACGGTGTCCTGCCGTTGACCACGGTGCCCCCGGTTCGCATTGAAACGTTGAAGTGACATCCTACGTCACGGTAATGCCTGCTCACGTCACCGTTACCGGATGGTTGCCGCTGGACGCTTGACACGTGTGATCCGGGACACCTACGTTCAGGCTACGCCGTATGAAACATTTCAACGAACCCCATGTCAACGAACCAGGGTGGTGACAGTGGCGGCTCTGCTCGAGGTTCGGGACGTGACCAAGTCGTTCGGCGCGGTCGCGGCCGTGCAGGGCGTCAGTTTCCCGCTGTACGCCGGCGAGGCGCACGCGCTGGTCGGCGAGAACGGCGCCGGCAAGTCCACCATTGTCAAGATGCTGGCCGGCGTGCACGAGCCGGACACCGGCACGCTGCGGGTCGACGGCGCGGACGTCGTCTTCCACAGCCCCGCCGACGCCAAGGCGGCCGGCATCGCGGTGATCTACCAGGAGCCGACCCTTTTCCCGGACCTGTCGGTGGCCGAGAACATCGCGATGGGCAACCAGCCGCTGACCCGGCTGCGCCAGATCGACCGCAAGGCGATGACCGCCAACGCCGCGAGACTCTTCGCCCGGCTCGGGGTGCACATCGACCCGGCCCGGCCGGCCCGCGGGCTGTCCATAGCCGACCAGCAGCTGGTCGAGATCGCCAAGGCGCTGTCCAGCGAGGCCCGGGTGCTGATCATGGATGAGCCGACCGCGGCGCTCAGCGGCGTCGAGGTGGAACGGCTCTTCGCGGTGGTCCGTTCGCTGCGCGACGAGGGCGCGGCGATCATGTTCATCTCGCATCGCATCGAAGAGGTCACCGCCCTCTGCGAACGGGTCACGATCATGCGCGACGGCAAGCACGTCGCGACCGAACTGGTCGCCGACCTCACCGTGGACGACATGATCCGCCGGATGGTCGGCCGGGACCTGAACGCGCTCTTCCCGAAACAGGACGCCGAGGTCGGCGAGGTGCTGCTCGAGGTGAGCGGTCTGGGCCGCGAAGGCGTCTTCAAGGACATCACCTTCTTCGTACGCGCGGGCGAGATCGTCGCGCTGGCCGGCCTGGTCGGCTCCGGGCGCTCCGAGGTGATGCAGGCGGTCTTCGGGGTCGACCCGTACGACACCGGGACGGTGACCTTCCTCGGCAAGCCGCTGAAGAAGCGGTCGCCCCGCGCGGCGATGGCCGCCGGGATGGCGCTGGTCCCGGAGGACCGCCGCCAGCAGGGACTGATCATGGACCTGTCGGTCGAACGCAACGTGACCCTCCCCCGCTCCCGGGCGCTGGCGCGGCTCGGCCTGCTCTTCGGCACGGCCGAACGCGACGAGGCCGTCACGTGGACCACGCAGTTGCAGACCAAGCTGGGCCGGCTCTCCGATCCGGTCGGCACCCTGTCCGGCGGCAACCAGCAGAAGGTGGTGCTGGCCAAGTGGCTGGCCACCGATCCGAAGCTGCTGATCGTCGACGAGCCGACCCGCGGCATCGACGTCGGCACGAAGGCCGAGGTGCACCGGCTGATGTCCGCGCTGGCGGCCCATGGCCTGGCCGTGGTGATGGTCAGCTCGGAACTGCCCGAGGTGCTGGGCATGGCCGACCGCGTCGTCGTCCTGCGCGAAGGCCGGATCGCCGCCCAGCTCACCCGCGGCGAAGCCACCGAGGAGACCGTGCTGTACGCGGCCATGGGCCAGCCGGTTGCGGCATGACTGAGGCAGGCACGGCATGACTGAGCGCACCGAGCGAAGCGAGGGCCACGAGGGCATGCCTAAGGTGGGCACAGCGTGAGCGCCTTGACCGAGGCGGCTGCGCCGCGGGAGCGGCGGAATCCGCTCGGGGCCGTCATGAAGACCCGTGAGCTGGGGATCGTGCTCGCGCTGGCGGCGCTGGTCGGCTACACCACCGCCGGCAACCCGCGGTTCCTGTCCGGGCAGAGTATCCGGGACATCCTGCTGAACACCGCGATCCTGGCGGTCATGGCGACCGGGCAGGCGGTCGTCGTGATCACCCGCAACATCGACCTGTCCGTCGGGTCGGTGCTCGGCGTCAGCGCCTGGATCGTCGCCTCGATGATGAGCGACCACCAGGGCGTACCGATGATCGTGGCGATCCTGGTCGGCCTGCTGGTCGGCGCGGTCTGCGGCGTCGTCAACGGCGTCCTGGTCCGCTACGGCAGGGTGCCCGCCCTGGTCGTCACGCTGGGCACGCTCTACATCTACCGCGGCCTCACCTACTCCTGGGCGGGCGGCAAGCAGGTCAACGCCGACAAACTCCCGCAGCACTTCCTGTCGTTCGCCAACGACGCGATCCTCGGCGTCCCCTGGCTGGTCCTCATCGCCCTGGTGGTGGTCGGCGGCGTCTCGCTGGTGATGCGCAACTACCGGGTCGGCCGCGAGCTGTACGCGATGGGCTCCAGCCCGCAGGCCGCCGAACTGGCCGGCATCCCGGTTGCCCGCAACCTGCTCGGCGCGTTCATCGCCAGTGGCGCCCTGGCTGGCCTGGCCGGGGTCCTGTTCGCGGCCCGGTTCGGCACGGTCGACGCGGCCGCCGGCACGGGCTACGAGCTGAACGTGGTCGCCGCGGTGGTGGTCGGCGGGGTGGCCGTCTTCGGCGGCAGCGGCACGGTCTGGGGCGCCGGCCTCGGCGCCCTGCTGCTCACCGTCATCGGCAGCGCCCTGGCCGTGCTGGACATCAACCAGTTCTGGCAGCAGGCGATCGTCGGCGCGCTGATCGTCCTGGCCATCGGCGCCGACCGGCTGGTCGCCGTGCGGATCGCCCGCTCGTTGCGGAAGCGGGACTCCCATGTCTGACCTGAAACGCAGGCTGACCGGATGGGACAGCATCATCATCGCGCTGACCGTGGTGGTGCTGATGGTCGCGTCGCTGGCCGTGCCCAACTTCGGTACCAGCCGCAACTTCACCTTCCTGATCCTCGACCTGCTGCCGATCGCGCTGGTGGCGCTGCCGATGACCTTCATCATCGTGACCGGCGAGATCGACCTGTCGGTGGCCAGCACGCTCGGGCTGTCCAGCGCGGTGATGGGCCTGCTCTGGAATCACGACATGACCATCGAGACGATCATCCCGCTCTGCATCGTGCTCGGCGCGGTCCTCGGCGCGGTGAACGGTTTCCTGGTCACCGGGCTGGGGCTGCCGTCCCTGGCGGTCACGATCGGCACGCTGGCGCTGTACCGGGGGCTGGCCTTCGTGGTCCTCGGCGACGGGGCGGTGGCCGACTTCCCGTACCGGTACACCACCTGGGTCACCGGCACGATCGGCGGCGGACCCGTACCGAATGTGTTGATCGTGATCGTGGTCCTGGCTCTGATCTTCGGGGTGGCGCTGCACGCGACGCCGTTCGGGCGGTCGCTGTTCGCCATCGGCGCCAACAACCAGGCCGCGCACTTCTCCGGCATCCGGGTGGCCCGGACGAAATTCTGGCTGTACGTCCTCAGCGGCGCCGTCGCCGGCCTGGCCGGTGTGCTGTGGACGCTGCGCTACTCCAGCGCCCGGGCCGACAACGGCAGCGGGCTGGAACTGGCCGTCGTGGCCGCCGTGCTGCTCGGCGGCGTCTCCATCTTCGGCGGCAAGGGCAGCCTGCCCGGCGTGCTCGCCGGAGTCGTGCTGCTGGCCGCGCTGCAGAACGCCCTGCGCCTGCGGGACGTCTCCGGCCAGGCCCTGAACATCGTCACGGGCGCCCTGCTCGTGCTCTCCGTATTGCTGCCGAACATCGCCACCGCAGTCCGCGGCACCTGGCAACGACGCAGACTGCGCCAAGCCGCCACGCCGTAACCACCCCTCTCACCCCACCCCGGGAGTCCGCCATGCTCCGCACCCCGCGACGGCTGCTCGCCGTTTCCGCTTCGGCACTGCTGCTGGTCGGCATGGCCGCCTGCGGCGGCACCACCAAGTCCAACTCGTCCGACACCGGCGGCGGCGCCCCGGCCGCGGCCAGCGCCGACCCGAACGCCAAGCTGAAGGAAGGGCTCAAGATCGCCTTCCTGCCCAAGCAGCTGAACAACCCGTACAGCGATGTCGAGACCGGCGGCGGCAAGGTCGCCGTCGGGGAGCTGAAGGGCGAGTACAAACTGGTCGGTCCGAACGACGCCAGCGCCTCGTCGCAGGTCAGCTACATCAACACGCTGATCCAGCAGCAGCAGGACGTGATCGTGGTGGCGGCCAACGATCCGAACGCGGTCTGCCCGTCGCTGAACCAGGCCCGGGCGGCCAAGATCAAGGTGGTGTCGTTCGACTCGGACGCCTCCAAGGACTGCCGGGACGCCTTCATCAACCAGGCCACCACCCAGGGCATCGGCGAGAGCCTGGTGAAGATGGCCGGCGAGCAGGCCGGCGGCTCCGGCGAGATCGCGATCCTGTCGGCCACCCCGAACGCGACGAACCAGAACGCCTGGATCGCCGTGCTGAAGGAGGAGCTGAAGAAGCCCGAGTACAGCAAGCTGAAGCTGGTCAAGACGGCCTACGGCAACGACGACGACCAGAAGTCGTTCCAGGAGGCACAGGGTTTGCTTCAGTCGTACCCGAATCTGAAGGTCATCGTCTCGCCCACGACCGTGGGTATCGCCGCGGCCTCGCGTTACGTCAGTTCCTCGGCCTACAAGGGCAAGGTCGCCATCACGGGGCTGGGACTGCCGAACCAGATGCGCAAGTACGTCAAGGATGGCACCGTGAAAAAGTTCGCGCTGTGGAACCCGGCCGACATCGGCTACCTGGCCGCCTTCACCGGGGCGGCGCTGGCCTCCGGGCAGATCACCGGCAAAGAGGGTGAGAAGTTCACCGCCGGCAAGCTGGGCGAGTACACGATCGGCGCGGACGGCGAGATCGTGCTCGGCCCGCCGACCGAGTTCACCGCCTCGAACATCGACCAGTTCAACTTCTAAATGCGCATGCGCCACTGCTTCCACCTCCAGGTCCGTCCCGAACGGACGGCGCAGTTCGTGGCGCGGCACCAGGCCGTGTGGCCCGAGATGCAGCACGCACCTCGGGCCAGGTGTTTCCACCTCGCCGACGTTGAAAAGAAGTGATCTGCCATGGCCGTTGACCTGGCCGCTGTCAAGCGGGCCCTCGCCACGCAGCGCATCGAGACCCCCTCGTGGGCCTTCGGCAACTCCGGCACCCGGTTCAAGGTTTTCGCCCAGGCCGGGGTGCCCCGCACCCCGCAGGAGAAGATCGCCGACGCGGCCACGGTGCACCAGTACACCGGCGTCGCGCCGAGCGTCGCCCTGCACATCCCGTGGGACTTCGTCACCGACTTCGCCGCGCTGGGCGCCTACGCCTCGGCACTGGGCATCGAGCTCGGCGCGATCAACACCAACGTCTTCCAGGACGACGACTACAAACTGGGCTCGGTCACCAACCCCGACCCGGCGGTGCGGCGCAAGGCCACCGACCATCTGCTGGCCGCGATCGACATCATGGACCAGACCGGCTCGCGCGACCTGAAGCTGTGGTTCGCCGACGGCATCAACTACCCGGGCCAGGACGACCTGCGTGACCGGCAGGACCGGCTGGCGGCGGCGCTGCGGGAGACGTACGACCGGCTCGGCGCGGACCAGCGGATGCTGCTGGAATACAAGCTCTTCGAGCCGGCCTTCTACGCCACCGACGTTCCCGACTGGGGCACCTCGTACGCGCACTGCGTGCAGCTCGGCGACCGGGCGGTGGTCTGCATCGACACCGGGCACCACGCGCCGGGTACCAACATCGAGTTCATCGTGGCGTTCCTGCTGCGGCAGGGCAGGCTGGGCGCGTTCGACTTCAACAGCCGCTTCTACGCCGACGACGACCTGATGGCCGGGGCGGCCGACCCGTTCCAGCTCTTCCGCATCATGAACGAGATCGTCCGCGGCGACGCGCTCGACCCGGCGTACGGGATCAACTTCATGCTCGACCAGTGCCACAACATCGAGGCGAAGATCCCGGCGATCATCCGCTCGGTGATGAACGTGCAGGAGGCCACCGCCAAGGCCCTGCTGGTCGACCGGGAGGCCCTGGCGACGGCCCAGCGGGACGGTGACGTGCTCGGCGCCAACGCGGCGCTAATGGACGCCTACAACACTGACGTGCGGCCGCTGCTGGCCGAGGTCCGCGCGGACGCGGGACTCGACCCGGACCCGATGGCGGCGTACCGGCGCAGCGGCTACCAGGAGAAGATCGTGGCCGACCGGGTCGGCGGCACCCAGGCGGGCTGGGGCGCGTAGCGAACCTACCTGCTCCACTGCGCGCTGGGCCGACTCGGGTGTTCGCACACCGGCGAGCGATGCGGTTCCCGCTTCTCAGACCCCGCCCCAGCGGATCAGGGTCGCGCCGACGGCCATGCCGCCGCCGAAGCCGGCCAGCAGGACCAGGTCGCGGTTCTTCAGCGCCCCGGAGCGGGCCGCCTCGTCCAGGGCGATCGGGATCGACGCGCTGCCCGTGTTGCCGTAGCGGTCCAGGACCAGGTGGGTCTGCGCCTGTTGCAGACCGGCCGCCGCGACGACCTCGCGGATCATCATGCCGTTCGCCTGGTGCGGGACGAAATGCCGGACGTCCTCGGCGGTGACGCCCGAACGCTTCAGCAGGTCGTTGATCACCGACGGGACACCGTCGAGGACGAAGTCGCGCACGCCCCGGCCGTCCATCCGGAACCAGTGGCCGCCGTCGGCGACGGTCTGCGCCGACGCGGGACGGCGGCTGCCACCGGCCTCGACGTAGATCAGCTGGTTGGCGTCGCCGCGGGTGACCAGCTCGACGTCCAGGATGCCGGTGGAGTCGTGCACCGCGCCGAGCACCGCGGCGCCGGCGCCGTCGCCGAAGAGCACCGAGGTGCGGCGGTCGTCGAAGTCGAGGATGCGGCTGTAGAGGTCAGCAGCCACGACCAGCACGACCGCGCCCGGGTTGGCGACGATCAGGCTGCGGCCCAGCTGCAGGGCGAAGACGAAACCGGCGCAGACGACATTGATGTCGAAACAGGCCGCGCGGGTCGCCCCGATCGCGTGCTGTACCAGCGACGACGTGGGCGGCTGCGGGGAGTCGCCGGTCGACGTGGAAACGATCAGGTAGTCGATCCGGTCGGGGTCCATCCGGGCGTTCGCCAGGGCGTTGCGCGCCGCGTGGATCGCCAGGTCGGAGGTCGCCTCGTGCTCGGCGGCGTACCGGCGAGCCTCGATCAGGGTCTTGCGGACCGCCCAGTCCGGGTCCGCGCCGCGGACGAAGGTCGCCAGCTCGGCGTTGCTGACCACCCGCTCGGGCAGATACGACCCGGTGCCGAGAATTCCGACGCCCCCCTCGGTCATGGTTGCCCCACCTCTCGTTCGCGCGCAGCGATCCGCAGCTGCGGATCGTCATAACGCAGCGTGACGGTCGGCGGGGGCTGCCGCCATACGCGGAAAAGGTCACCCGGGCCGCGATCGGGGGCCGGCCGTGGTCCCGGTGCCGACCTGCAAGGGGCCGTTCCGGTCAGGGCTGCGGACGGTCGGACGACCCGGGGGGTGTGGCATCATACAGGGAACATTGATCATGGTGATGACGCTGAATTGAACGGTGTCAATGCAGGTCATGTCACGAACTCGTTACACAATGGACCTTCACATTCCGAATGCGATTCACAAAACTCTATCTCGATCCCGGCCTGACCCAGGCCGGGCACGAGAGGAGTTACGGTGCGCACGAGAGCCATCCTCAGCGCTACGACACTAGCCGCGTCCGTGGCGCTGGCCGCCACGGCAAGCCCCGCGCAGGCAGTCGTCAAGCCGGTCACCCCCGGCTTCGCGATCGAGCACGCCATCTCCGCGGTAAGCAGCCACGCCGCTGCCTTCGCCGCCGGCAGGTTCGACACCTTCGCGTCGCGCAACGTCGTCCTGGACCCGGACGGCGTCAGCCACGTCCACCTGAACCGCTGGTACCAGGGCCTACCGGTCCTGGGCGGCGACGTCATCGCCCACCTCACCAGCTCAGGCGACCTGCGCGCGGTCACCCGCTCGCAGGACGCCACGCTCAGCCTGTCGACCACGCCGAAGCTCACCGCCGCGGCGGCCAACCGCGCCGCCGGCAGGGCGATCAAGGGCACGCCGGCCGGGGCCGCCACCCTCTCCGTCGACACCCTGGACGGCGCCAGCGCGCTGGTCTACCGCACGTCCGTCACCACCGGCGCCGGCCTGATCCACGTTCTGGTCGACGCGGCCAGCGGCAAGGTCGTCAACAAGTGGGCCGAAGAACAGACCGTCGAGGGCACCGGGAACGGCTACAACTCGGGCACGGTCCCGCTGGACACCACCAAGTCCGGCACGACCTACCAGCTTACGGACCCCAACCGGGGCGGCACGTACACGACCGACATGAACAACCGCCGATTCGGCAACGGCACGCTGTTCACCGACGCCGACAACGCGTGGGGCACCGGCACGCTGAGCAGCCGTCAGACGGTCGCCGTCGACGCGCAGTTCGGCGTCGCCGAGACCTGGGACTTCTACAAGGAGAACTTCGGTCGCCTCGGCATCGCCGGCGACGGCAAGGGCTCGTACAACCGGGTCCACTACGGCAACAAGTACAACAACGCGTCGTGGTCGGACAGCTGCTTCTGCATGACCTACGGCGACGGTGACGGGACCAGCTACGGCCCGTTCGCGTCGCTGGACGTGGCCGGCCACGAGATGACCCACGGCGTCACCTCGCGCACGGCGGGCCTGATCTACTCGGGCGAGTCCGGCGGCCTCAACGAGTCGATGAGCGACATCATGGGCACCCTGGTCGAGTTCTTCTCGAACAACGCCAAGGACCGGGGTGACTATCTGATCGGCGAGAACATCGCGCTGAACCACACCCCGCTGCGCTACATGGACGATCCGTCGAAGGACGGCCACTCGGCGAAGTGCTGGAGCAGCACGGTCAAGAACCTCGACGTGCACTACTCCTCGGGAGTCGGCAACCACGCCTTCTTCCTGTTGGCGGCCGGCAGTGGCGCGACGACCATCAACGGTGTCGCCTACAACAGCCCGACCTGCAACAGCGGCACGGTGACGGGGATCGGTAACGCCAAAACCGGGGCGATCTTCTACAAGGCCCTGACCACCTACATGACCTCCAACACCGACTACGCCGCGGCGCGCACCGCCACCCTCAACGCCGCCCGTGACCTCTACGGCGCCAGTTCGGCCGAGTATGCGGCGACCGCTGCCGCCTGGTCGGGCGTCAGCGTCAGCTGAGCTC